>JALSIV010000001.1 GCA_026989685.1 Pirellulaceae bacterium
GTCGGCGCCCCTTCCCCGCTACACGGCCAACAGACGACGGCATGTTCGGGGGTCGGATCGAGCGGTGCGGCCAGCGTCAGGTGCCAGCCCGCGTGCGTCGAGCCGACGCCGGTGACGATTCCCTGGTCGACCACTCCCGCCGCAATGCGCAGCAGCTCTTCCGGCGCATTGAGCAGAGCGGCGCGCACGGCAAGAGGGGCCCCGGTGCCGGTGACTTCCGTCAGCGGATGCGAACGCAACCCGACGTTTCGCACAAAGAGACTCCCTTCGCAAACGATCGGCCGTTCCGCTCCATGCGTGACGATGCGAAACAGCCGGCGCCGGCAACATCCGACCGATAGAACCTCGTCCTCCCGGCATGCATGCCACGAGTCGGACGCTTGATATACGGCTCCCTCCAACGGCATATCGCACCGAGTGCGCAGATTGGTAACGTTGCCCGCTACCTCGACTTGCAGCCGGAGGTGAGGGCGCCGCCAGACATCGGACGGTACGATTCCGACTCCCGAAATCACCTTCCCGTCGATGCGCACCGCACGATTGTTGAATCGGGCCGACACGATGCGGGCTTCCGAAGGCAATCCACGAACCGCCAGCGAAAGACGGTCGCCGACGACAACGCGTTCCCGCCCCCGCACCGTCACATGGACCCGATCCTCCGGTATTCCGTCCCGCGAGCCCTCCTGGTCCACGGTTCGCGGCCGCCAAACAACGTCTCCCTCGGCCGTTTCTACACGCAGTTGATCGGCGTCCCACGGAGATTCGATGAAGGAAGCGGTCCAAGGCAGTTCCTCCGTTCCGCCACGGAACCAAAGCGCCGGTTCCGGTCGCACCCGCAGTTCGCCGAAGGTCCACACGACGTACGAGGAGTCGGAGGACATTTTGGACCGGAACGGTGTCAGACGACCGTTGCGCTTGAGCTGAAAGACGGCGACCTCTTGATCGGCTTGCCACAGGTGCAGCGTCTGTACGGCCACCACATCGCCGTCCGGTTCCACCAGCGATACGACTTGCGGCGACGTGTCGCCCGAAAAGCGGATCTCGTCGCTGTGAAGATAGAAGCGACCATCGCTGCGGCGGACGGCACGTCCGATCGGCACATTGCCGACCTGCACGTCGACGTGGGAATACTCGCTGGAAGGCAAGGCATATCCCGACGGTATCCACCGGCAAACAAACGCGGGACCATCACTGGCGTCCCATACCAGCTCGGGCGAAACGAAGAATGCGTCGTCATCAAGCGGTTCGTCGGCGGTCTGGCGTGGAGCGTTCTCGGTCCGGCTCCCCTGCACCACATCGACCAGCAGGTCGTGCCATTCGTCCAGCACCCACGGGTTGTCCCGCAAGACGTCACGCAGTTCGGCCTCCGAGATGTAATCGTGCCGGAAGTGCTTCAAGGCGTCCCACAGCCGGCGAAACGTGGCGCTTGCCTGGGGCCCCGCAAGGAGGCGGCGGACGGCGATGGGACGGTTCTCCCCGGCGAGCCAGCCCGGCAGCCGATGTTCGACCGCATCCCGCGTCCATCCGAACTGAAGATGAATCGTCGTGTAATAAGGTTGTCGGACCGCCGCATCGCCGAAGGCATGCCGCAAGTTCAGTCGCTGCACCGCCGCCCGGATCATCGCCTTCAAACACTCCTGCGGCACGTCCTCGGCGAACAGCTCGCCTCGCAGGTTCGTCGGAAGCCACTCGGCGATGCAACGCCACAGCGCATGTCCCTTCGCTTCGCGACGGGCACGTTCCGACATGAGCAGCAGAAGTACGGTCCCGATCTGCCACTTGGCGAACTGCAAATGGTGCGGCTCCAACTTCGCCAGCAGCTTTTCGTAAATCACTTCGTAGTAATCGTCGATTCGCGTCCCGTGCGATGTGAACGACAGCTCGCACATCGAGCCACACTCGCGCGCCGCCAGATCCTTCCGAATGTCATCGGCCAGTTTCCGCACATGCCACAACACGTCCCGTTTCATGGCTCAGTCTTCATCCCGCTCCCATATCACGTCATCCGCATCATCCCATTCCGACATCTCGTCGTCCGTATCGGCAACGGCCCAAACGGCGTCCTCTCGCCAATCCACGTGGAACAACCCGCCGCAGCGAGTACAGTGGTAGCATGGATCTGCGCTGCCGGACGGAACGTCGAGTTCCCATCGCACGCCGCAGTGGGGACACTGCGCCGACCGCCTCCCCGTCACTCCCCCTTGATCCGGAAAAATGAATCCCCCCATGAAGAAATAGCTGAACGGGTCCATGAGCCATCTCCCATTGCTGTCGCGGATGCGGCACGACCACCCGTGACCGCGGAGACCAGGGAGACATTCTAACAGGTAGTAATGTATGGATGGGGGTACTCGCGCTGCAGTTGCCGGTAGAGGTCGATGGCCTCGCAGCCGTTGCCTTTGAAACATAGCCGCACGATCGACTAGAATACGACCAAGCGAAAAAGGTCTTCACACGCTCAAGCCTTGTGGCGTCGGGCCATGTGAGGGGCGTAGGGGGCACTCTGCCCGGACTCGATTCTTCGGGAATGGGCGTTGACTCGTTCCGAGATCGATGACACGTTGGACATGGTTTTTGATGTGGCGGGCGGGCACATCGCGGAGGCTACCGCGGCCCGCCCGTTTTCTTATGCGCTCGCCCGAGGGAACCAATCACCGGCGCGGTTCGCTTGGGAAGCGGCGCGGCGGGTTTTGTTACCGGCTCTAAGGTCACAAAACTCCAGGCCGCAAGCAACACGCCCGAGGCCGGGAAGCGGTGCGGCGGGTTTTGTTACCGGCTCTAAGACTCCATCGCCCGACCGGTTATTCATCATCCTTGCTGAGTCCGAGGCGAGCGAGCCAGCGGCCTCCTTTGGCGGATTTCTTGCCCTTGTCCTCTTCGGTCGGCGTTGCGGTGCCGCCCAGCTCCTCGAGTCGCCGGCGCTCGGCCTTCAATTCGGCCAACTGGTTTTCCAGTTCGGAACGTTCTCGGGCGACTCGAGCACGCTCGGTCGCCAATTCCACCTCGGCCTGGCGAAGCTTCTCCTGCCACTCCTCTTGCATTCGCTTGAGATTGGCTCGTTCTTCTCGGATCAGCTCGTCTTGATCGAGCATCTCCGCGATCGCAGCCGCTCCCACCGCCACTTCTCCCACGCGATCGGACTGCTCGTTGAGCATCCGTTTGAGTTCTTCGATCTCGGCGTCTTTTTCGGCCATCACTTCGTCCATGATGCGCATCGATCCCTCGATCGTCATCTTTTCTTCACGGGCTTCGGGAGTCGAATCGTCGAATTCTTCGAGTTGCGAGAGCATGCGGCGCTTGAGTGATTCCCAATCTGACCCGCTGCTGGTTTCGCTGGTTGCCGCCGTGTTGGCCTTTTCCAGTTTTCTCAGCAGTTCCTCGTTGCGTTTCTTGAGTTCCTGGACATCCTGCATGGCTAGATCGTAGCGCTGTTTCCACTCCGAGTCATCAGCGCCCGTTCCTTGTCCAACCTGCTCCAACTGACGGGACAACTCTTGTCGTGCCTCTTCGGCTTCCTGCACTCGCACCCACAGTTGATCGAGTTCGGATTGCAGTTGGTCTCGTTGACGTTCGGCTTCCAGCCGAGCATCCTCCAACTGCTGCCGCTCCTCTTGCCAGTCGGGATCTTCTGCGGGCGTTGCTTCCTGCCGGGCTTGTTCGAGTTCCTCGCGAGTTTGCTCGAGTGCCGCTTCCAGCGACTCGTATTCGCCCTGAAGCTGCTGGAGCTGCGATTCCTGCTGCTGGTGTTGCTCGGCCAGTTGTTCCAGTTCACGGACTCGCTGATCGAGTGCTTCCTTTTCGCGAACCGCGTCTTCCAGGTGCCGTTCCCACTCGGCCTTTTCCTGTTCGCGTACCCGCTGCTCGTGCTGCAGATCGGCCTCCAAGTCTTGGACTTGTTGTTGAGCCTGACTGGTGCGATCGCGAGCTTCGTCCAACTGACCTCGCAAGTTATCCAGTTCGATCCGAAGCTGCTTGCTTTCGGCGAGGGCATCGGCGAGTTGTTGGGTGAGGGCCAGGTCGGCATCTGCCGCCTCGCGCAGCATCTCCGCTCGCCGTTCCTCCAGTTCGGCCAACTGGGCGGCTCGTTCGGCTCGAAGCTGCTGGGCGATTCGGCGGCGTTGGTCACGGGTCTCCGCTTCCCGGTCGGTCAATGCGTCTCGCCAGCGAGCCAGCTCGTTTCGCTCTTCTTCGAGTTGGTGTTGAACCTCCGCCAGCTCGGAATCGCGCTGTTCGCACCGCTCCTTTTCCTCACGCAGCGTTTGGCTTTGCTGTTCAAGCTGCTGCCGCTGCGTCTCGAGTTCTTCCTGGCGTTGCTCGAGTTCGCGCTGCCGGGCTTCGAGTTCTTCCTGCCGATGGTCGAGTTGAGCGGTCCAGGTTTCCAGTTCCTCTCGCCGGGCGTCGGAGGCCGCCTGCTGGTGTTCCAGTTCCTCGCGCTGCCGCGCGAGCTGTTCGGCCTCTTCGTTGAGCTGCTTGGCTCGTTCGGCCAACTCGCCGGCGCGGCGGTCGAGTTTCTCCTTGACCTGTTCCCATTTCTCTTCGCGAGACCGCAGCTCTTCTTCTTGCTGTCCCAGCGTGCTGCGAAACTCCTCGAGTTCCCGGCGAGTCGCCTCGAGCTCGCCTCGAGCCGCTTCGAGTTCCCGGTGATCGGTTTCGTGCTGCTTGCGAGCCGCATCCAGATCGGTGACACGTTGCTGGTACTCGGTCTGCTGCTGAACCAGGCCCTTTTCCGCCGTCTCGATCTCGCGCCGCCGTGATTCGAGTTCCTGCATCTGGCGCTGGACGTCTTCCAGCATTTCCTGTTGGCGTTGGGATGCCTCGAGTTGCTGTTGTTCCCACTGCGCGCGACGAGACTCGATGTCGGCTTGCAGCGACTCCAGCGATTCGCGCCGCTGTTCGAGACTGGTTTCGAGTTCCCGGAGTTGGTCGGCGGTGGCCTCCAGGTCGGCTCGTTCTTCCAACGCGGCCTCGGACAGCGCTTTCAGTTGTTCCTCGAGTCGCTGTTCGAGCTCCCGCAGGTGGTGTTGTTCTTCCTCCAGCCAGGTACGGGCGCGTTTTCGCTGTTCGCCGAGCGCCGCGGCCAGTTCCTCGGCCCACGGCTCGGCAGTGTCCAAGTCTCGAAGATGTTCGTCCATGGTGTTCCTGTTCCGCGCGAAGACCGTCAATTCGATCCGATAGCGTGCCTCACCCCTGGTTCACCCCGCATCCATCCCGTCTCACTCCGCATGTCGATCAGATCGTCCCGGACGGCGCACAGTTCGGGGGCACACTATTCCTATAGGTTAGAAGCCGGCATCGGTCAAACGGCAACGGCCGGCTGCCACTTCAATGTGAGGGGACGATACCAGCGGCAGATCCGTCGGAATCCGACCTGCCGGGTTGCCAGGGATCACGGATTGCGACAGCATGAAGCGGCCGGTGGCACCGGTGTCCCGACCGGCAACAGCGTTGCCAACTGCAAAGTGAGAACCACCTGTGGAAATCGAAGGAACCTGGATCGACGATACGTTCGCCGAAGCGTTCGGCATGAGATTTGTGCGGTTGATCGTGACGGCTCATGACCGCTACTGGCTCGATGCGGGACTGGCCGAACTCACCGGTTACGGAGCGTCGGTGATCGCCTGCGATGCCGAAGCGGGCGTCGAACGGACGCTGGAGCCGGATGAGACGCCGGACGGTCGCGTCGGGGCGGCCGTGCTGCTGTTCGGATTTTCCACGGATGCGCTGGGCAAGGCGGTCGTCAACCGCGTCGGCCAGTGCGTGATGACTTGCCCCACCACCGCCGTCTACAACGGGTTCGATTCCTCTACGACGGTTCCTTTGGGGAGGTCACTGCGTTTCTTCGGGGACGGTTTTCAAAAAAGCAAACGACTGGCGGGACGGCGATACTGGCGGATTCCCGTGATGGACGGCGAGTTCCTGGTGGAAGAGTCGGTGGGAGTCGGCAAAGGCGTCGCCGGGGGCAATCTGGTCATTCAGGCGCCTTCCTTGGACCCGGCCTTGGCTGCCGCGCGCAGGGCGGTGGCGGCGATTCGCGAGACGCCCGAGCTGATCACTCCTTTTCCCGGCGGGATCGCTCGCAGCGGCAGCAAAGTCGGCTCACGCTACTCCGGCCTGATCGCCTCGACTGCCGACGCCTTCTGTCCTTCCCTGCGGGGGCGGGTGGAAAGCCGTTTGCATCCGCGCGCCAACGTGGCTTTGGAAGTCGTGATCGACGGCACCGGCGAACAGGCGGTGGCGGACGGAATGCGCCGGGCGATCCTGGCCGCAGTCGGAGAAGGCGTGGTGGCCATTTCCGCGGGCAACTATGGCGGAAAGTTGGGTAAGTATCCCTTCCACCTGCGGCCGCTGCTATCCGCAAAGGAGGCAGCGTCGGGCTATTGACCTTGTTGCTGTTGCTGCATGTCCGCCTTGGCGGCTTCGATACTCGCCGCTTCCGCCCTCAAGGGGAACTCGGAACCGGGCGGGAAGTACTGCACATCGTCGTACCGATAGTAGGCGCTGGGAAGGGTCTGGCCGTTGATGTCGCTCTGGCAACCCATGGCGGAAAACAGGAGGCTGCTCACCAGGCCGCAGGCGACCCAGGTCCAACGTGTTCGTCGCGAAATGTTCATCGGTCGTTCTCTCCCAACCGGTATGCCGAGTAGTCCCGCCGCAGGGGCGCTGCTTGCTTTTCCGTCACGACCGTTATCGTCGTCACAGCCGGAATATCTTGACTTGTTTCCGGCGAATTCTCCGAAAACGCTGGGGACCGGCTATCATGAAACAAGGAGTTGCGTAGACGGCGCGGCAAAGCTCGTCGATTTGGCAAGATAGGGAATGCGAACATGACTCATCAGGTTGATGCTCACGCCTGCCGGTCGCGCCGGCAGTATCTGGCGGCAATCGCCATCACCGTCTCCAGTTGGTTGCTGGGTCCGGCTCAAGTCCGAGGTCAACTGCGTCCCCGTTCCTACCCGAACGACCTCTACTACGCGGCTTACCAGCTCTACTACGAAGGCGAGTTTCGTGATGCGGGGACCGCATTTCGCCGGGCTGCTCGAGGTGGTGTCGTTTCCTCTCGTGGTCGCTGGATCGATTCGATTTGTTATTACACGATGATGGGCGAGTGTTACTATCGCCTGGGCCAGTTGGATGACGCGCTCGAACAGTACGCGGCGGCTTTGCGTTTGGCCCTGC
>JALSIV010000002.1 GCA_026989685.1 Pirellulaceae bacterium
GTGAGGTGTGAGGTGTGAGGTGTGAGGTGTGAGGTGTGAGGTGTGAGGTGTGAGGTGTGAGGTGTGAGGTGTGAGGTGTGAGGTGTGAGGTGTGAGGTGTGAGGAGACGCGATGGCGGCGGGAGACGGCAGCGCCGGCAACCTGCGCGCACGGCACGTAGATGTTACGAAATAAGACTCTATAATGGAAACCAAAGGGCCGGCCCTATCCCTTGCCTTCCGGCGGAGAAGCCCCATGTCGACGCTCGATACTCCCACTGCCACACTCCCCTTCGAACCGTACCGCGAGCTGGATTCGGCGGAACTCACCGAGCGGATTCAGGCAGTGCGGTCTCAAATGGGAAAAGAGTTGCTCATCCTGGGGCACCACTACCAACAGGATGAAGTGATTGCGTTGGCGGATCTGCGAGGAGACAGCTACCAGCTCAGCAAGTTGGCGGCTCAAAGTCGCGATTGTCGCTATATCGTGTTCTGCGGCGTCCACTTCATGGCCGAAACGGCCGACATCGTGGCCAATCGGCCGGAAGTGCTGGCCGGCCGCGACGGCTGGCGCGTCCCCGTGGTGTTGCCCGACCTGGCAGCCGGTTGCTCGATGGCCGACATGGCGGAGATCGAGCAAGTGGAGAATTGCTGGGACGAACTGTCGGAAGTGATCGACATGGACCGAGTCGTCCCGGTGACCTACATCAACTCGGCCGCCTCGTTGAAGGCCTTCTGTGGTCGCCACGGGGGCATTGTGTGCACCTCCAGCAACGCTCGAGCCGTCTTGGAGTGGGCCTTCGAGCGTGGAGACCGAGTCTTCTTCTTCCCCGATCAGCACTTGGGCCGCAATACCTCGATGGGGATGGGGATCGCGCTCGAGCAGATGCCGGTATGGGACCCGTTTGCCGACGAGTTGGGCGGCAACAGCGAAGAGGACATTCGCGGTAGCAAGGTCATCTTGTGGAAGGGGTGGTGCAGTGTTCACCAGATGTTCCGCCCCGAACACGTCGAGATGTTCCGCCGGCGCGACCCGGAGATTCGTATCCTGGTCCATCCGGAGTGCCCGCGGGAAGTGTTCGAGCTGGCCGACGAGTTCGGATCGACGAACAAGATCATTCAGACCATCCAGCAGGCTCCCGCCGGAAGCCGCTGGGCGATCGGCACCGAGTTGCACCTGGTCAACCGACTCAAGCAAGAGCATCCCGACAAGGAGATTCACTTCCTCTCGCCGGTGGTCTGCATGTGCGCGACGATGTACCGAATCGACTTGCCGCACCTGTGCTGGAGTCTGGAAAACCTGGCGGCAGGCACTCCCGTCAATGTCATCGAAGTCGATGACGAGACGGCCAAATGGGCACGGATTGCCATCGAACGGATGCTCGATATCGGGTAGCCGAGATTCCGTTGGCTATGGACAGACGCGACTAACCTTGCCCGTCGACTCGGCGGCAATAGGCGACGATCCCTTCCACGTCGGTCGGCAGTTCTTCCTTGCCGGCCGCTCCCGATTCGGCCGCCGCCGGCGCCTCGGGAGATTCTTCGGACTCTTGGCTGCTGGTCGCTTCGGCAGGCGCGGGTTCTTTCGCGGTGGTCGTCGCACTACCGCCCTGTTTCTCGGCGCGAGCCGCCGCCAGGATTTCCTCGACCGACATCTTCGACGGATCCATCCGTTTGGGAGTCGACGGTTCGGCCGGTTTTGCCTCGGCGGCCGGCTGGGGGGCCGCCGGCTCGGCCGGCGCCGCCGCTTTCTGGCCTCGCGCGGCCGCCAAGATTTCCTCGACCGACATGCCGGCTCCGCCGGGTGGCACTTTGGCCGCGGGTTTTTCGGCCGCCGGCTTGGCCTCGGCCGCCGGCTTGGCCTCGGCCTTCTGGCCTCGCGCGGCCGCCAGGATGTCTTCCACCGACATGCCAGCACCACCCGGTGCGGGCTTGGCTGGCGGTTTGGGTTTGGCCTTGGCGGCGGGTTTGGCTTTGGCCGCCGGCTTGGCCTTCGGCTCCGGCTTGGGGAGCGGTTCATCGATTACTTTAAGAAAAGCCGGGTCGATATCGTACCAGCCGATATTGTTGTTGCCGTCGAATTGGACCAGCGCCCGGCCGTTCATATTGACCGTTTTGACGGTTCCCGTGAGTCCGCGGAAGCGGACCAGTTCGGGGCGCGATTCGTCCACGATGACGTATTGGTCGGTGAATTCGCGTTTCAGCTTTTCGATCTGCTCAAATGTCATTGCCGATTTGTCTCGCCTGGCCGTCCCGACGAACCGGGAAGTGGATGATCTGGGAGCTCGCCGCGCGCACCACCAGCGGCGAGAGGGCTATTTTCAAGCGCCGCGACGTGTTCGGCAAGGGGCCTGCCGTGGGGGAGGGAGAATCCGGCGTCTAGCCAAGGCTGATGGGAGCGGATAACGTGTTACCGTCTTGAGGTTTTTCGCGAAACCACCGGACGGCGCGAGTCGCCGCCCGCTGGGAGATTTCCACGGACCGACCCTCTGGAAACCTGGATGGACGCCTGCCATGGACCACCGCCCACTCTTTCTGAACGGACAATGGACTTCGCCCGGCCCGGCATTGACGGTCACCAATCCGGCCACCGGCGAGACGATCGGCTCGGTGGCCACGATCGACGCGGCCGGCGTCCGCCGGGCCATCGACGACGCCGCAGCGGCCTGGCCCGCCTGGCGGCACCTGACGGGACTTGAGCGGAGTCGCTATCTGACTCGCATCGCCGACGCCGTGGAGGCTCGAGCCGACGAGATGGCCCGGATGATCACCCTGGAAAACGGAAAACCGTTGCCTCAAGCCAAGGGCGAAATGGCGATGACGGTCGACCATTTCCGCTGGTTCGCCGAAGAAGCCCGCCGGATCTACGGTCGCGTGGTTCCTCATCAGATGCCGGGGAAGCGCCACATGGTGTTTCAGCACCCGGTGGGAGTGGTGGGCGCCATCGCTCCCTGGAATTTCCCGGTCGTCCTGGCGGCTCGCAAGATCGCGCCGGCCTTGGCCGCCGGCTGTCCGGTGATTCTCAAGCCGGCCAGCGCTACGCCGCTGAGCAGTGTCCTGCTGGCCGAGGCGATCGAAGCGGCCGAGTTGCCTGCCGGCGTGTTTCAATTGGTGGTGGGAGATGCGGCTTCCATTGCCGAGACGTTTTTTCAACATCCCGACTGCCGCAAAGTGACCTTCACCGGATCGACGGAAGTCGGCCGGCTGCTGATCCGTCAGGCGGCCGATCATGTCACGCGGTTGTCACTCGAGTTGGGCGGACATGCTCCGCTGCTGGTGTTCGCCGACGCCGAGATGGATGCGGCGGTGGAAGGAGCCATCATCGCCAAGTTCCGCAACACGGGCCAATCGTGCATCGCCGCCAACCGTGTCTATGTGGAGCAATCGATCTACGACGAGTTCGTAGAGCGGCTGGTCGAGCGAGCTGGAGCACTCACGATCGGCCCGGGAACCGAAGAAGGAGTCGATATCGGACCGCTGATCGACGAGCGAGCTTTGCAACATGCACTTGACCAGATCGAAGATGCGCGGAACCGAGGCGCGAAGATTCGTTGCGGCGGACGCCGCTGGGACGGGGCGCCGGGAACGTTTCTCGAGCCGACGGTGATCACCGATCTGCCCGAACAAGCCTCGTGCTTGCACTTCGAGACCTTCGCTCCGGTGGCTCCGGTGATCCCGTTCGCCGATGAGGCCGAGGGAGTGGCTCGAGCCAACGACACGCCCTATGGCCTGGCCGCTTACGTGTTCACGCGCGATTTGGCTCGAGCCTGGAGGCTGGCCGAGGAACTCGAGGCGGGGACCATCGGCATCAACGACGCGACGCCCGCCACCAGCCAATGCCCCTTCGGTGGAATGAAAGAGAGCGGGCTGGGGCGCGAGTTGGGAAGCGAGGGCATTTTCGCCTACCTGGAACCGAAGCACATCTCTCTGGGCGGCATGTAACCAAGCCGTTTGGAGGGGTGACCGACTGCACTACACGATTCGTGGGAACTGTGCCATGCAACTTTTTTTGGACAGCGCCAAGGTCGATGAGATTCGCCATGCTCTGGAGATGTGGGACGTCGACGGCGTCACCACCAATCCCCGGCACGTGCAGGCCGCCGGCAAGCCGTTCCGGCAGACGATCGAGGAGATCGCCGAGCTGTTCGCGGGGACCGGCAAGCCGGTGAGTGTCGAGGTGGATCCTCATCTGACCGATTGGAAGCAGATGGTCGAGCAAGGGCGGGAGTTGGCCGCCATCTCGGACAACTTCGTGATCAAGATCGGTGCCGGAGAGGCCGGGTTCCGCGCCATTCGGGAACTCAGCAGCCAAGGGGTGCGTTGCAACGCCACGCTGATCTTTTCGGTGACACAAGCGTGGCACGCGGCACGAGCGGGGGCGGCCTACGTCAGTCCGTTCCTCGGTTGGCGAGAGCAGCATGGCGACTCGGCCGCCGAACTGATCAGCGAAGTGCGTCTGATGCTCGACGCCTACGACTACCCGGCGAAGATCATCGCCGCGGCGATCCGCAACAGCCGGCAGATCGGGGAAGCCGCGCTGGCGGGAGCCGACGCCGTGACGGCTGGCATGGCCGTTTATCTCGATAGTTTCCGCAGTCCTTACACCAACATGGGCGAGCGCATCTTTCAAAACGCCTGGGACCAGACGCCTCAGTGATTCAGTGCCCTACCGATGCGGTGTGTACGGGTGACGCCTGTTCGCCGGTGCGACTTGCCGCATGACATTTTGTGACAGCGATTTGGCAGCATGAATGAACAACCCACGTTTGTAACTCATTTGGAATGCGGCCTGCATGGCGACCGCTACGAGGCCGACACGATTCAGGGACTGTCTCGGGCCGGCAAACCGCTGCTGGTGCGCTATGACCTGGAGGCTCTCGGCCGCTCGGTGACGCGCGAAGCTCTGGCCTCGCGGCCGGCGGACTTGTGGCGTTACCGCGAATTCCTGCCGGTGCGGCGCAGCGAGAATGTGGTGAGTCTCGGAGAAGTGCATACGCCGCTGATTCGTTTGGCCAAGTTGCAGCCGGGAAAGGGCGAGCTTTTGGTGAAGGATGAAGGGCGGCTTCCCACCGGTTCGTTCAAGGCTCGCGGACTTTGCATGGCCGTGTCGATGGCTCGAGAACTGGGGATTACCCGCGTCGCCATGCCGACCAATGGGAACGCCGGCGCGGCACTGGCCGCGTATGCGACTCGAGCCGGGATCGAGAGTTATGTCTTTTGCCCTGACGATACACCGGAAATCAACGTGCGCGAAATCGCGGCGCAAGGGGCGAAGGTGTGGCGGGTCAACGGTTTGATTCATGACTGCGGGCGCATCGTGGGCGAAGGCAAACAGGCGATGGGCTGGTTCGACTTCTCGACGCTGAAAGAACCCTACCGGATCGAAGGCAAGAAGACGATGGGGTTGGAACTGGCCGACCAGCTCGGCTGGAACGTCCCCGACGTGATCTTCTATCCGACCGGCGGCGGCACGGGGCTGATCGGCATGTGGAAAGCGTTTCAAGAGTTGCAGGCGATCGGCTGGTTGGGTGACAAGCTGCCTCGGATGGTGGCTGTTCAGGCGGCCGGCTGCGCACCGATCGTGAAAGCCTTCGAGGAAGGGGCGGAACACGCGGAGCTCTGGCAAGACGCCCACACCGTGGCATCCGGTATCCGGGTTCCCGTGGCCATCGGGGATTTCTTGATCTTGCGAGCCGTCCGGGAGAGCCACGGTTTCGCCACGGCCGTCGATGATGACGCCATTTTGCAAGCGCGCGACGAAGTCGCTCGGCAAGAAGGTCTGTTGCTTTGCCCCGAAGGCGCCGCTACCTACGCGGCCTATCGCCAAGAACTGGCAGCGGGACGCGTGTCTCCCGAAGAGACTGCCGTGCTGTTCAATTGCGCGACCGGCCTGAAGTATCCTCTGCCCGAAGTCCATCGCACGTTGGACTGCAGGCGACCGATCGACTACGAGGCACTGGCTCATGAGTGATTCGGCGACACCTCTTCGCGTGGGACTGTTGGGAGCGGGGTGGTTCGGCCGCGAAGCCCACCTGCGCAACCTCCTGTCGATTTCCGGTGTCGAAGTGGTGGCGGCCAGCAGTCGCAGCCAGTCGAGTCTCGAGGCGGCGAGGGCCATTGCCGGTGGATCGCTGCGGACATTTCACGACTGGGAAAAAGTGCTTGAGCTCGAACTCGATGCCGTCATCGTAGCCCTGACCAACGATCAGCATTGCCGGGCCACGATGGAGGCGCTGTCGCGGGACATGCACGTATTGTGCGAAAAACCGTTGGCGCTGACGCTGGCCGATTGCGATCGGATGATCGCGCTGGCCGATGAGCGGCAGCGGGTTTTGCAGGTCGGTCACGAGATGCGATTTCAGAGTCTCTACCGGCACATGAAGCAAATGATCGAGCGGGGAGACGTCGGTACGCTGCGGCTGATGTGGTGCCGCGAATACCGAGGGCCCATGCGGCCGGGCTGGCGTTCGAGTGAAAAGCTGACCGGCGGCACCTTGCTGGAGAAGAACTCGCACCATTTCGATTTGTTTTGTTGGTTCCTTGGGCCTGGGCCCAAGCGAGTGTTGGCGACGGGCGGCCGCGACGTGCTGCTGGACCGCGAAGTGCTCGATAACGTTCAAGTGCTGATCGAGTTCGAAGGGGGGCGGCGCGCCATGCTGGAGCTATGTTTGTTCGCGCCTTACGGGGGAGACACCGAAATCGGCGTCGTCGGAGACGGCGGGCGGATCGACAGTTGGAACCAGGCTCAGCGGCTGGTGCATCACCGGTTCGATCTGCCCGAGCGGATGGAGTTGGCGACGGCCGATTCGGCCGAGGAGGCCGGTTTCCGGGATGCCTCGGGGCGGATCGATCGCGGAATCCTGGCGGAGCTGAAGCACTTCGTCGATTGTTGTCGCAACGGCTCGACTCCGCTGACCGATGCTCGGTCGGCTCGACTCAGCGTGGCCCTGGGCCTGGCGGCTCAAGAGTCGATCCGGAGGCAAGAAGGAGTGTGGCTGGAAGAATTATCAGCCTGCGGATAGACCGGCTTCTTGGGCCGTGCCGGGTCATTGCCGCCGTTAGGAACTGTCCGAAAATAAATTACCCGGGGTTCTCGGAAAAGACTGCGCCAGGAAATGCACGGCGCATCGGTGGAAGCGTCCACATCATCCCGCTTGCCGCAACGCGGCAACAGAGCGAAACCCAAGGTCACCTTCTCTCGAACTGGTCCGCACGGAGCCGCTAGCGGGACGACCGGAGTTCACGTCTCACTATTTCACTTCGGCAACTTATTTCCGGACGGTTCCTAATCCTTTTTCCCCAGTACGATTTCGACCGGGACCCACATGTGATCGAGTTGGGCCTGCACGATTTGGAACCCCACCGATTCCATGGCCCGCCGGACGTAGATCGGCCGGCAATCGAGCAGGTTGGGAAAGTGGCGGTGGGTCCACTCGAACGCTTTGACCATCCAGTCGCGTTTCCCTTCCCGCGACAGCGACACCACGACCAGCCTCCCGCCACCTTTCAGCACGCGCCGACATTCGCTCAGGACTTGTGGAATCTCGTCGGTATGGAAGAGTTCGAGCGTGAAGCTGGTGAAGATGCCGTCCACGAACGAATCGGGATAGGGAAGGTGGGCGGCATCGCCGACAACCAGTTGGACGCGGTCGGCGACTCCGGCTCGTTCGATCGACTGAGCTGCCAGTTGGGCCATCTTGGGTGAGAGATCGATACCGAACACACGTCCCTCGGGCCCTACCGCCTCCGCCAGTTCAACCAACGTATGTCCGGTGGCGTAACCGATTTCCAGATGGCGCTCACCGGGTTGCGGCGCAAGTAGTTTCAAGCCTTTTTCTCGCATCGGCTGTTCGCTGCGATCGGCCAGCAAATCGTAGACTCGAGCGATCTTGTCGTAGTAGGCCTGCTGCTCTTGTTTACTCTGCAACACCGGCAAGATGCCGTCCCACGGCTGTTTGGACTGGGAACTCATGAGGTCTCCTCCGGCGCGGCATTCGGAACGGGATCAATGCGGACCCACCGATCTTCGATGTGGACTCGGTTGGCGGCGATGGCGGCGATGGCGGCCGGATAGAGTTGACATTCCGCCTCGAAGACTCGCGCGGCCAGCCGTTCGGCCGTGTCACCATCCAACACGGGGACCGCCTGTTGCATGATGATCGGGCCGTGATCGTACTGGTTGTCGACGAAGTGGACCGTACAGCCGGTCAGCTTGACGCCGTACTCGAGCACCGCACGATGGACGCGCGATCCGTAATAGCCTTTGCCGCAGAATGCGGGAATCAGCGACGGGTGGATGTTGACGACTCGGCCATCGAAATCGGACGGGATGCGGACGAAGCGGATGAAGCCGGCCATGACGACCAGCCGCGCGGCGACCTCCCGGCACGATTCGAAGACGGCGCGACTGTACTGTTCGACCGACCGATAGTCGCCCGGCGCGACGACACGGTGATCGATCCCCGCGTCGGCGGCGATCTGCAATCCGCGCACCCCGGCGTGGCTGGAAATCACGCGCGCGATGCGGATCGGCAGCCGATCGGATTCGATTCGCGCGAGCAGGTTGTCGAGCGTCCGGCCGGTTCCCGAAAGGAGCACGGCGACCGGCATGGGCTGGGATGGCTGCCGCTTGGTCATGGTTTCCGGCCGTATTGGAAGGATGCGTTGCCGACCTGAACCGATTGGGCGGTCACTGCGAGGGGACGATCCGGCGGACGTACAGGGTCAGGGGATGGCCGCCGATCTCGAGTTGCACCGGCTCGGTATCCGCCAGAGCGTCGAACTGGATCGATTCGGCCAGCGTTTCACCTTGCAGGTACTCTGCATGCTGCCGGATGGCTTGTCGGAGTTCCTCCGAGTCGGTGGCCAGCCCGACGGCGATCCGGTCGGTGTAGTCGCATGAAATCGCCTTGCGGCGTTCCTGGACCTGACGCACCAGGTCCCGAACCCAACCTTCCTGGATCAATTCGGGCGTGAGTTCCACCGACAGGACGACGACGGTCTGTTCTCCTTGAGCGGCCGTCCAGCCTTCTTTGGCCTGCAGTCGCACTTCGATGTCTTCGCTGCTCAATTCGACAGGGCCATCAGGCAAGTTGAGCGCTACTCGACCTTGCTGTTCGAGTTGCCGCAGCAGTTCGGCCCCGTCGGCCTGCTCGAGCATCTGTTTGACTTTCGGCATGTTTTTACCGAGTTTGGGACCGAGGCGTTTGAAGTTGGGGACGACTTTGTAGCGGATGTATTCTTCCCCTTCGGTCGTGAACTCGACCGCCTTGACGTTGATTTCGATGGCGAGCAGCGGGGCGTGTTCCTGCAACCATTGCAGGTGCCGGTCATCGGCGAGTACGACTTCGGCCCGGGAGAGGGGCTGGCGCACCTTGAGTTTGGCGGAGGCTCGAGCCGCCCGGCCCAGCGAGGCGATTTCGCGCAGCAGGGCCATCCGCTGCGAGAGGAGCGAATCGGTGACCCGGGAATCGGGGACCGGGTAATCGCACAGATGGACGCTGAGGGTGGCTCGCGAATGGAACATTCCGGTCAGATTCCGCCACAAGGTCTCCGCCAGGAACGGAGTGAACGGAGCGATCAGTTTGGCGGTGGTGACCAGCACCTCGTACAGGGTCCAATAGGCATCGAGCTTGTCCGGGGAGTCGACCGGGCCGCTCCAGAACCGCTCGCGGTTGCGCCGCACATACCAGTTGCTCAGGGCATCCACGAAATCGTGCAAATGGCGGCAGGCGGGGAAATTGTCGAAGGCGTCCATCCGCTCGATCACCGCCTCGGTGGTGCGATGCAGTTCGCTCAAGATCCACCGGTCGATCTCGCTGCGCTGATCGGCGGGGCGATAACCGCGGCCGGTGGCCAGCACGTCGGGCGCGAGTTGCCCGGCGTCTCCCGCGATCCGCTCGGATGGATCGAAGCCGTCGATGTTGGCGTAGATCACGAAGAACGAAAAGACGTTCCACAGACGCAACAGGAATTCGGGAATGCTCTCCTTGATGGCTTGCTCGCGGTAGCGGATCGACGTCCACGGCGCCTGATTGGCGAAGAAGTACCAACGCAGCGCGTCGGCACCGTATCGCTCGAAGATCTCTCCCGGTTCGCGGTAGTTCCGCTTGCTCTTGGACATCTTGTTGCCGTCTTCGCCCAGCATCAATCCCAGTACAATGCAGGTGCGGTAGGGGTGCGGCCAGGGATAGTGGGGCGTGGTGGCGTCGGAGTCGTTCGATTCGGTTGGATCCCCAGGCCCGAACAGCATGGTGCTGATGGCTAGCAAGCTGTAGAACCAGCCTCGAGTCTGATCCAGGGCTTCGCTGATGAAATCGGCGGGGAACTGCTGCTGGAAGCGTTCTTGCCCTTGGTGAGGATATCCCCACTGGGCGAACGGCATGGCGCCGGAGTCGTACCAGCAGTCGATGACTTCCGGTACGCGGCGCATGCGGGCTCCCGCCTGATAGGGCGAGTCGTAGGTGATGGCGTCGATATAGGGCTTGTGCACCCGCAGATCGTCGGGCAGGTCAGGGTATTGTTGTTTGGCCGTTTCCCAGGCTCCGGTTCCGTCGATGCCCGGCTTTTGCAGCAACTCGGCATAACTGGCGACCGCCTCCATCTGGCCGGTCGCTTCGCAAACCCAGATCGGCAGCGGGGTTCCCCAGAATCGTTCCCGAGACAGCGCCCAGTCGACGTTCGATTCGAGGAAATTGCCGAACCGCCCGTCGCGAATGTGCTCGGGCAGCCATTGGATGTGGCGGTTGTTCTCCAGCATCTGCTGTTTGAAGCGTGTCGTGCGGATGAACCAACTGCGGCGGGGGTACTGAATCAGCGGGTCGTCTTCGGCTCGCCAACAAAACGGATAGTCGTGCAGAACCTGTTCCTGATGCCAGAGCAGTCCCCGCTGCCGGAGGTCGCGCACGATCGACTTGTCGGCGTCTTTGACCCAAACGCCTTTCCAAGGCTCAACCGGATCGGTGAACGTGCCGTCGGGAGCCACGGGGCAGATGAGTTGGGGGCCTTCACCGGGTAGGAATCGTTCCTGTTCCCGCAGCAGCACCTCGTAGTCGACCTCGCCGAACGCCGGCGCCTGATGGACCAGGCCGGTACCACTATCGACCGTGACGAAGTCGGCGGCGACCACGCGCCATGCCACCGCTTCCTCGCCTCCCGTTTTCAAATGGCCGGTCTGGTCGTACGACTCGGCGGCGAAGAAGTCGAACGGAGGGCGGTAACGGCGGCCGACCAGTTTGCTCCCGTTGATGCGATCGAGGAGCCGGAATTGCGTGCCGGCTTTGGCGGCGAGCGACTCCGCGAGCACTTCGGCCACGATCAATTTGCCGCCCTGCCGGACGTCTTCCACGACGGCATAGGACAAGTCGGGATGAACGGCGACGAACTGATTGCTGGGAAGTGTCCAGGGAGTGGTGGTCCAGACCAATAGTGACGTATCCGTGTCATCCGTTAGTGGGAAGCGGACGAAGACACTCGGGTCGGCCACCTGCCGGTAGCCCTGACCGACTTCGCCGGAACTGAGTGCGGTGCCTCCTTGAGCCCACCACCAGACGATCTTGTGGCCCTGGTAGAGGAGTCCACGATCGAAGAGCTGCTTGAGCGACCACCAGACGCTCTCGACATAGCTCGCGTGGTAGGTGACATAGGCTTCGTCCAAGTGGATCCAAAAGCCGAGCCGCTCGGTGAGCTGTTCCCACTCCTTCATATACCGCCAGACACTCTGCTGGCAGCGATGGATGAACGGCTCGACACCGTACTGCTCGATCTCTTCCTTGGAGTGGATCCCCAGGTCTTTGCAGACTTCCACTTCGACCGGGAGGCCGTGCGTATCCCACCCGGCTTTGCGCTCGCAGTAGTATCCCCGCATGGTCTTGTAGCGAGGAAACAAGTCCTTGATGGCTCGAGTCAAACAGTGGCCCGGGTGGGGCATCCCGTTGGCCGTGGGGGGACCCTCGTAGAATACGAAGGAGGGCCGGCCTGTTCGCTGCCGCAGACTCTGTTCGTAGATCTGGTGCTGCTTCCAGAACTGGAGTACGTCGTGTTCCAGACGTGGAAACGATACGTCTTGCGGTACGGATGGGAACATCGGGTCTCCGGCCGGCGAAGTGGATATTCAGCGCGGTGGGCGATCAGTCGTCATCGTCGTCGATCAGCGGGTCGGTGGCGGGATCTTCGTCGGCGATGACATCCGGGTCGATCTCCTCCTCCTCCACCCCCTCTTCCTCCTCCTCATCGTCGTCGAGGTCGCCGAACTCGTCTTCGATATCGTATTCGTCCTCGAACTCCTCTTCGAAGTCGTCGTCGAAGTCGTCGTCGAAATCATCGTCGTCGAAGTCGTCGCTGGGACCGGCATCCTCCGCCGCGAGAGGCTCGGGGAGCCAGTCGGTCGGCGGCGGAAAAACCGTCGCGGGGTTCGCGTCGAGCGAGAGATTCCCTGTCATTGTCATCGCCCTCAAGTCGTGCAAGACGGCCACCGGATCCACTTCCCAAATGGACTGTTCTCCGTCACGGACAGCCCACCTTGGTTCCCTCACCGTGCCACCGTGCCACCGTGAGAGCCTTTCCCGCACGCCTGTGAGAGTCTTCGATATGCGCGCTGGGTGCGGAGAACTCTAACTAACGGAGCCGACCGGAACTGTCAACCAGGGCCGGGTTTCCGTGCGACGCGGCGGCCCCATCACCGCTACCATCCGCATAATACCCCGCCCGCGCGATCGAGTTTGCTCAAATCTCCCAAAACAACTGGAGAAGCCGGGCCACGCGGCCGGCTGCGCACTAGTCTTCTCATGTCGGGGGCAAAGTTATCACGGTTAGGCAACTCCCAAGTCAGACTTTCTCACCCCCGTGTAGGGCGGGTTCTTCGTTCTGAAGAGCCTGCCCGTTTTTCGTGGCGGCTCTCATTCGTATTCTGCGAGCCCTATCTGCTTGCGCCGTAAGCCTTCCCGACTCAATGTGTGACACAAATGTGGCACCGCCCCCCCGAAAAGGTGATAGCATGAGGGGGCCGGTTTTCCAGATTTTTTTCGAAATGGGAGCGGTTTTCCCAAGTGGTAAACAGGCAACCGAGTTGGGTGAGACGGGGCGTGGGTGAGAGGCCGCAGCGGCCCCAAAATCGTGTTGACGCTGTGCCGGCCGTGGATATGCTTGGCTCAGAGACGGCGAGCGGGCGACGCCGCTCCCCGTCGATCGTTCGGGAGGTCTTCGAGCCTGGAACGGGACTCCCCGGTCGGCCGCCCGTCTTGGGGCCAGCCTGTTTGCGGCCGGGACGGTTGTTCCAGCCTTTATTGTCCGTCCGTTGGTTCGCCATGCGAGACGGATCGAGCGGCAAGTTGACGGCCACTGGCTTGCCGCATTCCGGGACGTCTCGGGTCGAATGCATGGATGTCATTCGGCCGCGAACCGCCGGCTTGATTGCCGGGCTGCTACGGCCCGCCGCGAGACGAACGGAGTCGTCTCCTGGGCCGTGGCCGGCAATCAACTTCCTTTTCCGCTTGTTCGTGGAGCCGCTCCATCGCATTCCCCGGTGCGGCGACGGCCGCTATCGTCATTGTTTATGGAACGCCCGCACACCATTCACGTTCCCGTGATGCCGAGGGAAGTCATCGAGTTGCTGGCGCCGGCACCGGGTCAGACCATGTTGGATGCCACGGCGGGGGGGGGCGGTCACACGCGGCTGCTGGCGGAGCGCGTAGGAGGGACGGGGCGTGTGCTGGCGGTCGACCGGGACCCGTCGGCCATCGAGCGCATGCGGGAAGCCGCGGATCGACCCAACGTCGTCCCCATTTGTGCGTCTTACGACGAGTTGGACGAGTTGGCGGTGATTCCCCCCGAGGGGCTCGACGGCGTGCTGCTCGACCTGGGGCTTTCCACGGACCAACTCCGCGACGACGCGCGAGGCTTCAGTTACCAGAGCCATGGTCGACTCGACATGCGATTCGATCCGACTCGCGGTCGGCCGGCTTGGCAGTTGCTGGCGGAATTGTCGCAGGAGGAGCTGGCCAATTTGATTTATGCGTACGGCGAGGAGCGGCTCAGTCGCCGGATTGCTCGGAGGATTGTCGAGGTTCGCCGGAGGACGCCGCTGCGCACGGCCGACCAATTGGCCGAAGTGGTTCGTTCTTGCGTGCCGCGCAGTCGGGGCCATCGCATCGACCCGGCCACGCGGACGTTCCAGGCGTTGCGGATCGCCGTCAACCAGGAGTTGGATCGCTTGGAGCGCCTATTGCGGCGACTCCCGCAGTGGTTGAAGCCTGGTGGGCGGGTGGTCGTAATCGCATTTCACTCGCTGGAAGATCGATTGGTGAAGCGGGCTTTTACCGATCGAGACGTTTGGGAGCGAATCACCAAGAAACCGCTCCGCCCGTCCCGCGAAGAAGTGGCCGGCAATCCGAAGAGCCGCAGTGCCCGGCTACGGGCTGCGATCCGGCGACCGGTCGCCCAACAGGCTGGATAGCAGAGCGTACGCCCGCGTTTTTCCTTCGCGGTAGGAGCTGGCGCGAGGTCCGGCGACGTTCAGGACCTCCACGCGGTTTTCCGCCAGCCACCGGCGGAGCCCTTCGAGGTCGATCGAATCGGAGGCCAGATCGACACAATAGCAGGGGCGACCGTGTGCGTCGGCCATGCGACGTGTCAGAGCGGTTCCACCGGTGAGCGGGCCGTGGTGAAGGATCAGCGTGGCGTCCGAATCGACGACGTTCCGCTCGGTCCTCACGGCGTAGTTTGAGCTGTCGGTTTCCTTCATCCGGTACCGATCGGCGATCCGGCCTCGTTCACTCAGTCGCCCCTTGGGGCACCAACCCCCGTGTTCCAGGCCGAGGTCGATGGCCGCATCGAGGGCTCCTTGGTCGACGCCGGTCTGGCCTCCGCTGACGATTTTTCGCACCGGCACGCTCGCTCGTCCCTTGCTCGCCATCCGTCGTCACCGCTCGCCCCGCAAACTCCGCCGGGCCAGCGGCTCGGCCCGGCGGCGCTTGCCTGGTCGCTATCGCCGGCTCAGCCCTTCTTCTTTTCCGGCTCGGTTTTCTTCGGGGCGTCTTCCTTCTTGGGAGCCTCTTTCTTGGGTTCGGCTTTCTTTTCGGGCTCGGCTTTCTTTGCAGGCGTGGGTTCTGCTTTCTTGGCGGGTTCTATCTTCGGTTCTTCCTTCTTGGGTGTTTCTGCCTTGGGCTCTTCCTTCTTTGCTTCGGCCTTGTCCATCTCGGCCTTTGCATCGGGTGCCGAGTCGTCCTTGGCCTCGTCTACCGAGTCGACTTTCTCGCCGCTGGAGACGTCGAGTTCGAGCGAGTCGGTGTCCACATCGGTTGGCGGGTTGTCTTTCGGCTTCTTGCAGCCGGTCAGGGCGATGCCGCCGGCCAGCAGCAGGGCCAGAGTTCCGTGCAGAATGGTTTTCCAGGACATGACGAAAGCTCCTTGGGCGAAAGGGTGTTGGAAAGCCTTTAACAGAATCCTCGGCTTCACGTTGCAGCCTCGGGCATGTTGTTTGCCGCAGAGGGGTGATACGGCCACCGAATCGAACCGCCATGGTGATGGAGCCATGCGGCGCGCCACTTATTCCCGCTCGCCGCAGATCAAGCGATGGCGGCAGCGACCCAGCGGCACAGCATGGCAGCGGCGAAAGCCGCATAGTTGCCGATCGCATAGCCGATCAGTGCCATCAAAATGCTGACGGGCACCAATCCTTCGCGATGCGCGGTGGCCACGATGGGGGCCGAGGCGGCCCCGCCGATGTTGGCCGCGCTGGCGATGGCTGCGGTGTGGATGTCGACTCGGAGCAGCCAAGCACCGAAGACGCAGAAAATACCGTGAATGACGATCCACAATGTACACCCTAGCAGGTATGCGGGGGCTTGCGAGGCCACTCCGCCGAGATTGGCCACGGCTCCCATCCGAGCCACGAACAGGTAGACCAGGGCCATGGCCAGTTGATGGCTTCCTCGCAGTCGCCGCAGCCGCGTGAACGAAAGCCCGATCCCCAGGGTGGTGATGGCCAGGATTTGCCAAGTCGAGCGGGTGATGATGCTGCGGACTTGAGGGGCCCACTGAGCCAGCCCGTGGTCGAGCCAAGTGGCGGCTTGGTCGGCGGCCCAGACCGCCAGGAAGGTGACGGCCAGCACGTAGAGGTGATCTTGAAAGCGGGGTGGGGTCGCCGTCGGCTCGGCGGCGCGGGCTTCGGCGGCGGCTGCCTCCATCTGGGCCACTCGCCCGGGGTCGGCTCGAGTAAACCGCCCGAACCAGTCGGCCCACCGCCGCGATCCCAACAGCAGAGGGAGCCAGCCGATGTAGATCACGGTATCTCCCAGCACGGCCAAGCCGAAGTTGGCTCCCTGATCGGACGCTTCCAGCATTTTGGCCATCGCCGCCATGTTGCCGGTACCCCCGATCCAGCTTCCGGCCAGGATACCGAAGGCTTCCCACGCGTCCGGCTCGAGAAACGTGGCCACCACCGCGTAACCGATGGGGGCTCCGACGACGACGCCCAGGGTGCCGAACAGCATCACGCCGACTCCTTTGCCCATGATGCGCACGGCGGCACCCACGTCGACCTTCAGCAGCAGCATGATCAGCATGGCGGGCAGGACCAGTTCCCGGATCGAAGCGTACACCGGTGAGGTGTTCGGCAAGAAACGGAAGTAGCTCAGCACCACGGGAGTGAAATAGATGAAGATCAACGGCGGTAGGTACTCGAACAGCTTCCAACGCGTCCGCTGTTCCAGCGCGAAGAAGAACGCGGCCACACCGATCAGCGAGGCGAGGACGCCGACATTGGTGGAAACAACGGATTCCATTTGGACAGGGGCTTTCTTCGAGAGCGGGATACGGTAACGGAGTTCGTGCAGTGCGTGGGCGTGTTTCGTACGCAACGCGCCGGCGCTGGGACATCGGTCGCCCCATCATACCACTTGGTCCCCTCCCGGTCCTGTTGCCGCACCGGCTAAACTGCAGTCGTCATCACGGGCCACGACTCGCTCAAACAGCGAACCGGCCGGAAACCAACGAGCAGACCGACGATCCCTTCCCGCATACCAGCCGTGCCATGAACGCCTCGACGCCTCTTCCCGCCCACCTGCTTCGAGCTGCCGATTCGGTGTTTCAGTACACCGAAAAGTGCAGTCCGGCCACCTCCAATCTCAACTGGCTGACTTACGGTTGGTACCGTATCCCCGTCGGCGGCGCCAGTGGACAACTAGGACACGCCAATGAAGAGACCTTGTTGTTTTGTTTGCGCGGATCGGTTCGGGTCGAAGTCGCCGGACAAACGTACCGCCTCGGCTACTATGACACTCTGTACGTTCCATTGGCGACCCCTTACCGGTTTGTGGGCGAGGCCGATTCGGGAGCGTTGGTGGTGGCTTGCCGTGCTACGGCGGAAAAGCGGCACCCTGTCCACCATTCCCGCTGGGAGTCGATTCGCCAGGACGAAGCGCGCATCCGGCACTTGGATGGCAAAGACGTGTTCCTGATGTTCGACGTTTCCGAACCGGCCGATCGGCTGCTGGCCGGCTACACGATCTACCAGCCGCACACGCGAGCTTGGCCGCCTCACAACCACACCGATCAGGAAGAGGTCTACATCTTTACGCAGGGGCACGGTTCGATCGAGGTTTATCCGGATGAGGAGCACAAGACATTCGTCCACGGCGTGGGACCGCTCGATGCAGCCACCATTCCCTTGCTGAATTATCATCCGGTCTTCAGCCAAGACGAGGAGCTCCACTTCATCTGGTGCCTGGCGGGGGCGCGGTACTGGATCGGCGACAAGCACCAGGAATTCATGGACGCGTCGGTCGATCAGCTCACGACGGGCCCTGATTCCGGCTCGACCTAACGCGGACTTCGCCCGCAAGACGGGAGGCGGAAGGCCGGAGGCGGGAGGGGCGGCGGTGACGACCGAAAGCCGGTGCAACACCCGCGCGCGGTGCGCAGACGTTACGAAGCAAGACTCTACTGACATACCTGGGATACTCGAGCAGAACGATGACCGACATTCTGGTAAGCGAGGCCGTCCGCGGAGCGGCGATCGATGCTCTGGCCGATCGTTGGCGACTCGTGGAAGACCTCGACGCCGCGGGCGACCCCGCAGTGCTTGCGCAATACCTCCCGACCATCCGAGCCTGGATCGTCCGCAACCGCACGCAAGTGACTCGAGATGCCATCGCCGCGGCCCCTCATTTGCAGATTGTGGCTCGAGCCGGAGTGGGACTGGACAACATCGACTGCGAGGCGGCCGAAGCGGCGGGAATCGTCGTCAGTTTCACGCCCCGTGAGAATTCGGTGTCCGTGGCCGAGTTGGCGATCGGGATGATGATCGGCTGGCTGCGCCGGCTGCCCGAAGCCGACCGGCACGTCCGCGCCGGTGGCTGGGACCGCGGGCGGTTCATGGGAGGCGAATTGGCGGGGAGGCAACTGGGCCTGGTCGGGCTGGGGAGAATCGGTCTGCTGGTGGCCGAGCGAGCGCGAGCGTTCGGGATGACGATCGTCGGCTATGACCCGTGCGTCCGGGCCGACGACCCTCGCCTGGCCGAGCAGCAAATCCGCTGGCTGCCGCTGGAGGAACTCCTCGCCGGCAGCGACATCGTCTCCTGCCACGTTCCGCTCACGCCGCAAACCCGCGGTCTGATCAATGACGCCTTCCTGTCACGGATGAAACCGACGGCCCTGCTGGTCAATACGGCTCGAGGCGAGATCGTGGACGAAGCCGCGCTGATTGCGGCGCTCGAGCGGCAACGGATCGGCGGTGCCGCACTCGATGTGCGCGGGGAAGAACCGCCGAAGCCGGGGCGGCTGGAGGAATTCCCCAATGTGCTGCTGGCGCCTCACATCGGCGCCTTCACCCACGAGGCCCAACAGCGCGTGGTGGCGGCGGTGGCCGACGATGTGGCGCGCGTGCTGCGAGGCGAACCGGCCCGGCAGGCGGTTGCTCGGACCCGTCCGGGAGGCAACGGGCCGAAGGGGGATCGATAGAGAGTCCCGGTCACGTCGGACAAGGACTTGGGAAAAGCGGCGGTCCTCCAGCAACCGTCGCGCCGCCGTGTGCACACCCGACGATCAGCCCGTCTTCTGGTATTCCTTGAGATATCCCTGGAACTGGATCAGGTGTTCTTCTTCCGAGGCGAGCAGGCGGATGCAGAGGTCTTGCGTCACGTAGTCCGCCCCATCGGTTGCCCGGATGATCTTCTGATAGTGTTCGCAGGCGGCCTGTTCGGCCTCGATCACCGCTTGGATGACATAGACCACGTCGGTGGTGTCCGCGGGGGGCTGCTTTTGCTGGCCGAGCGTCACATTGGCGGAACCGGGAACCAGGCCGCCCAGTTGTTTGATTCGCTGAGCCAGTTGGGTGGCATGGCCGAGTTCCTCGGTGATGTCGGCACTCAGAGATTTTTTGATCTCTTCGGCGCGGACACCATCCAGGTTGACACTGTTGGCCAGGTAATTCATCACGGTTTCCAGTTCCATGCAGTAGGCCTGCTTCAACAATTCGATCGTTTCTTCTCGGCTGATTCCCATCGTGTCGTCTCCTTCATGGAAGGTGGGGGTTGTTCAAGTCTGTAACAAAATCTGCCGTGCCGGTTTCCCACCTCGGGCGTGTTGCTTGCAGCATGGAGTTTTGTGACAGCCTCTTAACATGCTTCGCGGCTCATGTGGGGACCGGCTCGTCAGCTTCGCAGCACGACCACGGCACACGGGGCGTGGCGGATAACTCGTTCGGCCACCGATCCGAGCAAAAGGTGTGCCAGTCCCGAGTGCCCTCTCGACGGAATCACAATCGTGTCGGCTCCCATCTCTTTGGCATATCGGGTGATTTGGTGACCGGGCGAACCGATCTCCACGGCGAACTTCACGCCTTCGTACTTGGCGTCTGAGAAGCGTTCCCGCAGCACGTTGGTCACGTGCTCTTTGCGACTCTCGTCGGTAATCGTCGACCACATTTCGCCCGGTTCCAGGGGCGATAGTTCGGGGAGGACGTGCAGCACGGTTACCTCGGCGGGGGAGGCGACCATCTGCAGAGCTTCATCGACGGCCCGGTTCGAGTGGTCGGAAAAATCGACCGGCACCAGTACATTCTTGCGCAGCCAGCCTGCCATAATGACAACTCCTTGTTCGCTCCAGCCTTCGGCCCGCCCTCTTCAAATCCGATTATGGCGGCCAGCCGAGGAATGCGAAACATGGGGTGGAACCGCCGGCGCGATTGGGGCGTCGAAGTTCCAAGGTCGTGGTGTACAATAGACCGATGGCAGCAAGGCCGGACGAGGGCCTGGCCCGCAGGGCCGGAGACGGGAGGCCGTAGGGATGGTCGTGGCGACTGCAATCCGTGGCAACGTGCCCGCGCGCCGCGTAGACGGGACCGTGTAAGAGGCTGTCACAAAACTCGATAGCTGCAAGCAACACCCCCCGAGGCCGGAAAACGGCGCGGCGGGTTGGGTTACAGGCTCGAAGATCGATTTCACGCCGATTTCCTTTTTACCGAATCCACCGCTCGATGACGCGTCCAGTTTCCCCCTATCGCCAGTGGCTGGGTGTAGCCGCCTCTCACCCGACGGCTCGACAACTGCTGCAACTTCCCGAGGACGTGAGGGATCGAGCGGCCATTCGAGCGGCCGCCGACTTGGCTCGCCGTAAACTCCAACAGATCCCCGCCAGCGAAACCGACTTGCGCCGCCAACTGGAGGCTGCCGTTGCGGCCGCCGAACAACAACTGCTGGGCGCCTCAGCGAAAGCCGCGGAAGACCATCCACCGTCCCACCCCGACTTGATGGCTCCTTTCGTGCCGGGAATGGCGGGCCCGGCGGGGCCAAGGACCGATACCCGGGACGAACCTGCTCGGGACGAGGTCTCTCCGCCGGATGTCGCCCCACCGGTCGCTCCCACTACCGCAGTGGTTCGCGGGTCCGCCTCAAAGAAAGCACGCAGGCGGCAGCGAAGCCAGCGAGCGGTCCGCGGAACCCTGGTTGTCGCCGTCGTACTGACGGCCTTCGCCGTGGCCGGAGTCTGGTTCGCTTACGACCGGGGCTACCTGGCGCTGACTCCACAGCCCGCTCCATCGACTCTTGCGGAACCGTCCAAACGGCCGACTGCCCCGGGGCGGCGGCCGACCAAGGCCAAGAACGGCGAAACGAAGACTGGCCAGCCGGATCCAGCCGAAGACAACGCCTCGGAGACCGCTTCTTCCTCCACACCCGCCTTGCCTGCATCGGGGCAACCGGACTCGGAGACCGTTCTCTCGCCGGGACAGACAGGTGCGAATCAGCCTGCCGAAATGGAGGAAGATCCAGCGGCCGCCAAGCTCGAGGGCGAATCGCCCGAGAATCCGACTCCGGACATTTCGCCGGAGCCCAAGAACTCGCCCATCGAGAAGCCGGCGGTTTCCCGGTTCTCCGCCCGGCAATGGGAGCAACTGCGCCGGCACTACCGGGCGGCCCGGCGTGCCCTGGCCGATCGCCGGTTCGCCGTGGCTCAACAGGAAATCGCGGCCATCCGTGCGATGAAACCGCCCCCATCGGTGGATGGGCCCCTTGAGCGGCTGACGCTGGTCGAGGCCTACGCACGGCAGTTTTACGAGCGGCTTTCGCAAGCTCTTGCTCAGTTGGAAGGCGGCACCGAACTGAAAGTGATGACGCGAAACGGCGAGCGGCTCTGCGCGGTGGTCGAAGCTTCGCCGGAAGTCCTGGTGATTCGCATGGAGGGTCGCAACCGCCGGCTGGCCGTGCGTGAGCTACCCCCGGCTTTGGCCTTGTCGATCGCCCACCGAGTCCTGGACGTGAATGACCCGGTCACGCGGGTAGTGGACGCCGCCTTCTTGGCGACGCGTCCGGATCGGACCGAGCGGGAATCCGAGATGGCTTCTCAGTGGTGGCAAGAAGCTCGCAGGGAGGGCGTCGACATCGGCATGCTGGAGGAGTTTTTCGGCGACGAAGACCGGCTGAAAGCCGAGTGACCGGTCGATTCCGATCCGGACCAACAAAAAACCGGAGGCCCTCGCGGGTGCGTCCGGTTTCTTGTTCGTCCTCATTCAACCTCTTCTACGAAGCGGCAGCCGAGGCGGTTCGAAGGCGTTTCCGCGGCTTGCCGTTGTCGCCATCCGAGCCGCTGGGAATCAGAAGTCGAGTTCGTCTTTCTTGCCCAAGAGCTGGTTCAGTCGCCGCTCGATGATCTGCTCACGCCGTGACTCGCGCTTCTCGATCACCTCGGCCGTCTTGTCCAGCTCCTTGCGGAGCAACTCCAACTGCCGGCGCCGCTTCTGCTGGCGCACTTCGAAGTGCTCAATGACGGTTTTCTCCAGTTCCGCTTCCAGTTCTTCTACTTCTTCGTCGCTTTTTTGCTGCTTGGCCTGCCAGATGCGGCGGGCCAGATCACTGCTCCGCCGTTCCAGCTCTTGATCCTTCCTGGATAACTCGGCCAGCTCCTTGTCTTGAGGCATCGCGCCGAAGGGACCGCCACCAAAGCCTCGTGCGAAGCCGAACTGCGATCCGGCGAAAGTGGACGGTCCCTGGAATCCGCCGGGCGCAGTCCACGAACCGGGCGGGAAGCCCTGCCACGGTTGGGGTCCTGGACCGGGCTGACCACCGGGTCCCCACGGACCGTCCGGGCCAAATGGCGGATTGCCTCGAGGCGGCCCGTCGTCGGGACCTCGAGGTGGACCGGGAGGCCGGCGATCACCATGGTCTCCTTCGGGGCCCTCCGGCGGTGGAGCCAAATCGCCTCCCACGGCACGGGGACGACGCGGTCCGGCCGGTCCGCCTTTCTCGCGGGGGCCGCGGCGTCCGCGTTCGCGGTGTTCGGGGCCACGACGGGGCGGCCCGTCCCGACGGGCTTCCGGTGGTGGTCGTTTCCGAGGTTCATCGGTCTTGCGCCGCGGGGGATTATCCCGGCGCGGCCGATCTGGCGGCTGAGCCCATGTCGAGGCGGTGGTCCACACGAGTAAACAACCCGCCGCAAACAACAGCGTCATGACAGGCAACCGCCGCCTGCCCGTTTGTGAATGCATCATTTTCGATGGTCCTCCTTACTTGTTGGCGAATTCCCGAGTCGAAACAACTTTGTAAGAGCCTGTCACGAAACTCCATGCCGCAAGCAACATGCCCGAGGCTGGAAATCGGCGCGGCGTGTTTTGTTACAGGCTCGAAAATGTGTGCGTCTTTCCTTTGTCTCCGTAAGATCTTCTTTCCCCAATTCGTCCAATTTGCGACCGCCATCTTCAGACAAGAGCCTCTTTGCATCGGGCATGCCTCTACAATCCGCTCTGCTGGGCTTCGAGTGCCAACGCGTAGACGGCCCAACTCGCCCGCTCCAACATGACCTCGTCCGGTTCGAGTTTGCGGTCGATCGTCCGCAGCAGGTGATGGACGTAGTTCAGCCTCGTGTCGACGGTGCTATCCCAGGTCAAGTCCTCGGCATCCGATGTCGAGCCGACCGGCGGCGTCAGTGGCGCGTCACGCGCTGCCAAGCTCGGAGGTTCGAACCCACCGTCCATGCCCGAGGTGGTTTCACGATTCGCCGATGGCTGTTGGTTGACTGCGATGCTCGCCGGCAACGGGTTAGAGATCGCCGCGCGGTGCGACCAGGAGACCCCGGCCGCTAGCAACACTGTCGCGGCCGCAGCAGAAAGGGCCCGAAGGGCGAAGACTCGCCAGTTCTCGCGGCGCGACCCGGCGATGGCCGCGTCATGGGAACGGTGCGGAGGTCGCCACGGTGGCGGGACGGCGGCTCCTTCGGCTTTATCCAGCAGCTCGGTCCAATGCAGCCATGCCGCATCGAGTTCGGCGAACTCATTCTGGCCGAATTGATCGGAGGGATCGCCGGGGAACCAATCCGACGGAGCCGAACCGGTAGGAGAGGGGTGCGTTTTCATGTGGAATCCTGGGTGGGAGCGAGGTTGCTTCGTAGCCGCTGGAGTCCCCGGCGAGCATGGCTGAGTGCCGTATTGAGTGGGCAGTCGATCAACTCGGCGATTTCCGCAAAGGTGAGGTCACCGTAGTATTTCAGCAGCAGGACTCGCCGTTGGATTTCCGTCAGTTCGTTCATGGCGACTTCGAGTTGCCGGGCGGATTCTTGTCGCTCGAGTTTTTCCCACGGAGGTTCGCCGTCGTCCCTCGGTTCGAGGGCTCGCCACGGCTGTTCTCCCATGGTTTGCGCCGAGTGTTTGCGGCTGCGGTCGATGGCGAGTCGATCGGCGATCCGCAGGAGATAGGCCAATGGTCGGCCTTGTTCGGTATATTGGTTTCGGTTTCTCCAGGCCCGGTGAAAGACCTCCTGAAACAGTTCGTCCGCGTCATGGTGCGATCCGGTGATCGCCCACAAGTAACCGCGCAGCGCCTTGCCGTGGGTTTCCACCCACTGCCGGATACGCTCGTCTGCTCGCTGGTCCTCAGGGAGGCCTGTCATCGGCGGCCTGGCAAGAGTCTCTGTCTGGTTGTCTTCAAAGCCTCCAACAGATCGCGACAACGCGCTTTGTGGCGCTTTGTGCTTTCGGCTTGTTAGTACAAAACGCACGACTTTTGCGATTATTGCAGGTTGTCGGCCGAATTTCTTCTCAGCGTTTCTTCTCAGCGGCACACGAAGTTGCCCCCCTTTCTTTGGGGGATGGATTTGACAGTCTCATCGGTACCGACAACAATTGAGGGGAGATGGAGGCCTGTCGGCGCAGGCCTTTGCCGCAAAAGCTGGCTCTGGTAGCACCTCGGGAATGAGGTGGCCCACCCGCTTTCGCCACTTTGTCGCGGTTTTTTCCCGCCACTTGGTTTCTTTGTGCGAGAGCGATTCTGATGTTGTCTTCACCACTTCTAGCGTTTTGGTCACCCGGTCCCACCGAGCTGTTGATCGTGGGCGTGGTCGTGTTGTTGCTGTTCGGCCACCGTCTTCCCAGCGTGATGCGGTCGTTGGGGCGAGGCGTCGTCGAGTTCAAGCATGGGCTTTCCGGCGTGGACGATCCACCCGCCGAAGGTTCATCGCAAAAGAGCGACTCCGACAGCGAATAATCCGGAGGGACCAGCCATGCTCGGCATGCTCGGAATGGGCCCCACGGAACTGGTGATCGTGGGCATTGTGGCCGTGCTGCTGTTTGGCAGCAAGCTCCCGGAAGTGGCACGTTCCCTGGGGTCCAGCTACCGGCAGTTTCGTGAAGGGCTATCGGAACTGCAGTCGCAGGTTCAGTTCGACGTCCACTCACCGCCCCCTGCCCCCGCTCCCTCGGCGGTTCACGACGAGGACGACGAGGAAGCCTACACCGAACCCGCCGCGCCCAAGTTCGAACCTCCTCCCGCCGAGAGCAGCGACGCCAACTGCTGATGCTCTCCTTTCTCCCTTGAAGTTGCTATACTCGGTGCGCTGATTACGCAGTCTTTTTCGAGACGCGAGTTTCGGTCGCGGCCGGCACAGCGGTCGTGCGCCCATGTTTGTTTGTCCAGAGGGGCGATTCGATCGGGTGAGGTGCGCTATGGGACCAGCCGGCATGGTTTTGCTTGCCAGGATCTCGATGGTCGTGATCGGTCTCGGCTCGCTCGGCGGGCCGGCCACGTTTTTGCCGATCGGCCTGCCGCCGCGCCCCTATGACGCCGAGATGGCGGCATTGGCGCCGCAAGAGTGCCTCTACTTCTACATGCAGATGGGGCGGGCCGAGCCGGAGACGGCCGCGCGTTCGGCCACCGAACGGGTGTTGGCCGACCCGGCGGTGAGGAACTCCATCGGATCGTCAGTGACGGCATTGCGTCAGTGGATGCTGAGAGCGGCGGCCAAGGGTGGAGCCGACCAAGAGGGGCGTCAGCGCCTGACCAAGATCTTGAGAGCCATCGAAGATGCGAGTCAACGGCCGCTGCTGCTGTTCTTCCACATCGACTTTTCTCTCGACATGCTCAGAGGCCAACCACCCAGTCCCGCCGGTGCGTTGGTGGTTCGCTTCGATCCCGAGCGAGCGGTGGAAATCGACGGACTGCTCAAAAACGTTTTGGAATGGGAAGGGATACCTCTGGTCGAACGAAACACGGCCGACGGAGTCACTGCCAGCCGAATTGCGTTGCCGGGCAGTGCTTTGTTGGATATCGCTCGGACCGACGATCTATTGATCGTGGCACTCGGTGGCAGCACGCTCGACGACATGCTGGCTCGGCGAGGCGGAGAGGAACCGTCGTGGCTCAGTCGCCTGCGAAAAGAACTCCAGGTCGAACGCCCCAGCGCGGTGTCGTCGTTTCAAGTCCACTATCCGTTCGAGTTCGCCAAGAAGATCGGGGCCGGTGCCAATCTCGAGGCGTTGGGGTTGGGCAACTTGCAAGCCATCGAGTCGGTGGCCGGTATCGATGGAGACCGATTCGTTTCACGGCACCGCTTCCGGTTCGACGGTCCGGTCACCGGATTGCTGGCGCAGCTCGGCACCCGCCCTGTCACATCCGACGACTTCACGTCGATTCCATCCGACGCTCTGGCCGCTGTGGTGTTGCGAACCCAGCCCGCCCCCCGGTTGCTCGAGCATTTTGTCAATGCCATTACCGCTCAGCCGATCCTAGGACGTCGGGATTTGGAATCCGAATTCTACTCCGAAATCGAAGACGAGCTTGGATTTCATTTGAAGAACGATCTGATGCCGGCGTTGGCCGGGGATGCACAATTGGTGCTTTTCGCAGCGTCGCCGCCCGCAGTCCCCGACGTTCGAGTCACCCTGGGTGTGGGAGATTTGGGCAAAGCCGAGCGCGTGCTGAAGCTGCTGGGAGAGAGCCTGCGCGAGCGCGTGGCGGACGATGAGGACGGACCGATGCGGGTTGTGTCCTACCGGCATGGCGACACGGAGATTGTCGGCTTGGTGTCCAAGAATCCGCCGCCGGACAGTTCCAGAAGTTGGAACGCAGTCTACGCGTGCATCGCCCACAAGCGATTCGTGTTTTGCAGCTCGAAGCGGCGACTGGAGCAGTTCATCGATCATCCGACGAGTTCGCCTCATTTGGGGAAGCGGCCTCGCATCCAGGAGGTGCTGGAGAAGCAGCCTTTCGTGGTCGCCTATGTCGATACGCCCGGTGCTCTGCGGCTGGCTCGCACTCCGATCGGACAATTGCCGTTTCCCCAGTTTCCCATTGACCGAGTACTGGCTCCGTTGCAACCCGATTTGTTCGCCGTTTACCAGCACCCGCAGGCTGTTATGGTCGAGGGGAGTCAGACGGTCCCCGGTTTGAGTATCGCTGCAATGGCAGGCGCTTTGAACAAGGTGTTCTGGTGGAGGTGGCGGCCAAGGACGCGGTAATCTGGACCAAACCGGACGATTTGAGAGTCGACCCCAAGGATGTTCCCGGTTCGCTGTCGACTCCATTCCGCGACAAGATCCTGGCGGGATTCGCCGACGGCAGTGTGAGAATCGTACGTCTCGGGCTCGAGGGCGAAACGTGGCTTGCCCTGTTCCGCAAATCGGACGGGGCGCAGATTCCCGAGGAGGCTTTGTGATAACGAGAGTCCGGGGATCCCGCTTTTCCTCCCTTGCCTATTTTCGCTTGACCGCGCGGTCCGGTCGCTGTTATGTTGCTCGCCACGGCCGGCACGATGCCGGTTCCCTTTCCCTTCCACGGGTTCACGCAAGGAGTGCGTGTTGTGAAGCTGAATCAGTTGGGGTGCATTGTCGGCGGAGTGGCTCTGTGGAGTTGTGCGATGTTCGGCTGCAATTCGCCGCTGATTCGCAGCCAGAGTCCGGAATTGGAGCAGGCGGCGGCCCCGGAACCGGCGTCGTGGGCGGACGATGAGTCCCCGCAGTTGGTCGGTGATGTGACGCGCACGTTCGGTCTGCACCTGTTGAAGGTGGAAGGTGTAGCGCTGGTCAACGGTCTGCCCGGAACCGGCAGTGATCCTCCTCCGTCTCCCTTGCGCGACATTTTGTTGTCGGAGATTCGCACCCACAACATTACCGGGGCCTCTCAGTTGGTGGCGTCTCGCGACAACGCCCTGGTGACCGTCACCGCGTACTTGCCTCCCGGCGTACGGAAGGGGGACCGGGTGGATGCCATTGTGAAGGCTCCGGTGGGCACGAAGACCAAGAGTCTGGAAGGCGGCTATCTGCTTCCCGTGCGGCTGCAGGAGATGCGGCTGATTCAGAACCGGATTCGGACCGGATCGGTTTCCGCCGACGGCGCCGGCCCGGTGGTGGTCGATGCGGTGTTTGAAGGCCGGGACGATCCCGTCAATCTGCTGCGCGGCCGCGTGCTGGGGGGCGTGCAATCGCGGATCACCCGCCCCATCCACCTCGTGCTGAAGGACGAATTCCGCAGCGGTCGGTATAGTGCTCAAATCGGCCGAGCCATCAACGCTCGGTTCCACTATTACGACGGTGGCGTGAAGAAGGGTGTGGCCAAGCCGATCAACGACAAACTGATCGAGTTGCAGGTGCCGGTCCATTACCAGCCCAACGTCCGCCGGTTCGTGCAGGTCGTGCGTCGACTGGCCATCGCGGAGACTCCGGCGGACCGGATTGCTCGGATCGAGGTGCTGGGACGCAAACTGCTCGACCCCACGACTTCCGCGAGTGCGGCGGCAGAACTGGAGGCGATCGGCGAGGAGGCGCTGGAGAAACTTCGAGCGGGGATGCGATCGGACGACCCCGAGGTGCGGTTCTACGCGGCCGAGGCGGCGGCCTACCTGGACATGGAAGAGGCGGCCGATGTGTTGGCCGAGGCGGCCGAGAGCGAATCGGCGTTCCGCTGGCACGCGCTGGCCGCGCTGACTTCGATGCGCCAGGTCGCCGCGTCCGAAGCGCTGGCTTCCCTGCTGCACAGCACCAGCGCCGAGACGCGCTACGGGGCGTTTCGCGCGTTGAGAAAACGGAACGGCTACGATCCTCTGGTGCGTCCCGAACAGGTTTGGAACGGCGTGGAGTATCATGCCATTCCCACCGACGGCCCGCCCATGATCCACTTTTCCCGCAGCATGTACCAGCAGATCATTCTCTTCGGCGTCGACACCCCCCTTCGGCCTCCGGCCGTGTTGTTCGCCGGAAAGCGAATCCTGCTCAAGGGGACCGCCGACGGTCAGATCAAGGTGACCCGCTTCTCCAAGGGAGACGACGGGGACACGCACGTCCTCTGTCCGCCGAGAGTGGACGCCGTGCTGCGGGCCGTCGGGGAGCTGGGAGCCAATTACGGTGAGATGCTGCAGATGGTCCAGCAGGCCAAACGAAACGGCGACCTGCAGGCTCGAGTCGTGGTCCACGCTCTGGCCGAACCGGGGCGACCCTACTATCGTGATAAGAAGGAGTCGGCATCGAAGAAAACGGCCCCTTCGGCCCATCATCGCGGCTGGCCGGAACTCTTCGCCGACGCGGTCGATCCCGACGAGGACGAGCGGGAGCGGCCGCAAGACGTGGCCCCCTACGTCGATCCAGCCTATGAGTCCTCTTCGGAAAAAGAGTCCGCGGGAGGAATCTGGAGCCGTTTTCGGTTGTGGGGTGGTGACGAATAGACCACACTGAAGCGTCGTGGCGTCGCCGCCGTGATCGGGGAGAGTCTCGGCCGGTCTGATCCCCCTGCCCTGGGAGATCCAAGCCGGGGGGGTGATCCCGAGTGCCGGACGGCGCGCCGTGTCGGATGCCCATGGTGGGGAATCCCTGCCGGTGGTTCCCTCCGCCTGGGGGCCCGTCGGTCTCTGTGCCCCCTCGTTTCCAAGTACCAACGTCCATGCTCAAAGCGCTCGAGCTTGCCGGATTCAAGAGCTTCGCCGACAAGACCCGGTTTGAATTTCCGGCCGGGATCACGGTGATCGTGGGTCCCAACGGTTCGGGCAAGTCGAACGTGGTGGATGCCATCAAATGGGTGTTGGGCGAGCAAAGTGTCAAGAGCCTTCGCGGAAAGGAGATGGCGGACGTCATCTTCAAGGGCTCGCCCGCCGGGGGGCGCAAGGCGATGAACTACGCCGAAGCGACGATCGTGTTCGACAACGCCGACGGCCGGTTGCCGGTCGAATCGCCCGAGGTCCGCGTCACGCGCCGCGTCTATCGCAGTGGCGAGGGCGAGTACCTGATCAACAACCAGGCCTGCCGGCTCAAGGACATCAAAGACCTGTTTCGCGGCACCGGCGTGGGGACCGACGCTTACAGCCTGATCGAACAGGGCAAAGTGGACCGCATGTTGCAGGCGTCTCCCAAAGAACGCCGCGCCATGTTCGAAGAAGCGGCCGGCATTAGTCGTTTCAAGGCGAAGAAGATCGAGACGCAGCGGCGGTTGGAACGGGTTGCTCAGAACTTGGTACGGCTGTCCGATATCGTCGAGGAGGTCGAGTCGCGATTGCGCACGGTGCGGGCTCAGGCGGGCAAGGCTCGCCAGTACCGCGAGTGGCAGGAACGTCTGTTGCAGTTGCGCACTCAAGTGGGACTATGCGACTGGTACCGCTTCACTCGGGAGTGGGAGGCCGCTTCGGCGCGACGGGAAGCTCTCGAGGAACAAGTGTCTCAGTCGCAGTCGGAAATCCGGTCTCGCGAAGAGGAGCAAGCCTCGGTCGAAGTCGCCATCGGTCAATGGAACGACCGCGTCTCCGCGTCGGAGCAAGAAGCAGCGAGGTACCGCGAGTCGATCGCCGTTTGCCGAGCCGCCGGGGACCAGTTGCAGCGACAGTTGGCCGATCTGGGGCTGCAGCGACGGCAGCTCGCCCATCGCCAAGTCATGCTCCGCGACCGCGCCGGCGACATCGACCAGAAGCTGGCGCGGCTGACCGAGGAGATGGATGGCGAACTGGCGAAGCTCGAGCGCCAGCGGGAAGCCGCCGTTGAACTGGCCCGATCGGCTCGTCACTGGCAGCAACGGGTATCCCGCGAACGCGAGTCGGCCGAGCGGTGGCAGCGGGAGATCGCCGAGCGAACGCGGTTGGTTTCCCACTGGGAGCAGCAAGCGGCTCGTGCGGCCGCCGACCATGCCGCGACGGTCGATCGCCGCGAGACTCTCGCCGGTCAACTCCGGGAACTCGATTCCCGCGAGCAGGCAGCGCGCACACAGCGGCGCGAGGTGGCTCACCGCATCGACGGTTTGCGGGAATGCCAACAGGCGACGAAGGCTCGGCTGGCCGAGCTGCGGCAGGATCAGGAGGAGGAAGAGCGACTGTGGAAGCGGCGGCAGGACGAGCTGACGGCGCTGCAGAGTCGCCTGTCGGGATTGCGGGAACGTGCCGATCTGCTGGCCCAGTTGGAGCGTCGGCGGGAGGGTGTCGGCGCCGGGCCTCGCGAAGTGCTGCATCGGGCCGCATCGGCGTCCGCCGGCCCCTTTGCCGAGGTGATCGGCCTCCTGGGGGACGCACTCGATGTGCCCCTCAACATCGCCCCGCTGATCGACAACGTGCTGGGGCACCGCACCACTGCGGTCCTGCTTCGCCGCGGCGCGTCGCTGGAGGCGTGGTGTCGCATTCGCAACGCACTCCCCGGGCGCGTGCAACTGCTGCCTTTGGATCAGATCGGCTCGACGACTCACGACTTCCCCCCATCCTTCGCCGACCGCCGGGACCAGGCAACGTGCCTGGCGGATCTGGTCGAAGTGGCTCCCGAGCTGGAGGAACTGAAGAACGCTCTGTTGGGAACGATCTACCTGGTGCGTGATCTTCCGCAGGCACTGCAATGGCACCGGGATGGTTTTCCCTACCCGCTGATCACTCGAGGCGGAGAGCAAGTCAACCCGGACGGTAGCGTGTCACTGGGGCCGGGAAGCACGAGTGCCAATATTGTGTCACGACGTAGCGAACTGCGAGTGCTGCAGCGTGGCATCCGGACCGTGGAGTACCAGATCCGCATGGCGCGGGAAGAGATCGAGCGGATGGGGCACCGGGTCACCGATCGGGAGGAGCGGATCGCGTCGACCGAACGGGATTTGCTGCGGCTCAACGAAGAACTAGCCGATCAGCGAGTCTCTCTGCTGACGATCGATGATCGGCTCCAGCGATTGGCCTCCGAGCGGTCCGAACGTCTGCGGCAATGGATTGGCGAAGAGCGGCTGTTGCGCAAGTGGTCCGGGGCGATGCACTCCGCTCATCGGCTGGCGGCCAATGCCCGCCGGCAACTCGCCTGGACCACTGCTGCCGCCGCGGCGGCCCGCCGACAATGGGCGGCCGCCGAACGGTCGCTCGAGTCGGCTCAGCAGGCCTTGCGGGATGCCGAAATCGCGCTGGCTCGGCGAGACGAATTCGTCACCGCGCTGCGCCAGCAACTGGAGCGTTTCGAGCATGATCGTCGCGAGCGAACCGAAGCGGTGCGGGACACCGCCCGCCAGTTGCAGGAAACTTCGGATCGTTGCCAGCAGGTGCAGCGGCAGTGGCTCGATCAACTGGCCCGGCTGTCGCTCGCCCATTGGAACCTCGAACAACTCGAGCATCGTCTCGCCGAGTACGTCGACCATCGGGAACAGGCGGTCGAATCGCGGCGGCAGATCGAGAAGCAACTGGAGAAAGCTCGCCGCGGCGTGCGCCGCCTGGAACAGCAGCTTCAACAGCAGACGATGGACGCCGAGCGGTGGGAACGGGAACGAGAACAGCTCGAACAGCGATACCGCGAGGACTTTCAAATCGAGTTGGCCGAATTGGTGGCGGGCGGTGCCGAGCAGGAAGAAACCGAACGCGAGTCGATGGACGCGGAGATCGCCGATTTGCGACAGCGGATCGCTACGATGGGCGCCGTGAATATGGAAGCCCTGGAGGAACTGGAAGGGCTCGAGGAACGCTTCGCATTGCTGTCGGGCCAGTACAACGACATGGTGCAGGCCAAGGCGGCGCTGGAACGCATCATCCAGAAGATCAATGCCGACAGTCGACGGCTGTTCGCTGAGACGCTCGAGACGATTCGCCGCAATTTCCAGGCGCTGTACCGCAAATCGTTCGGCGGAGGTCACGCCGATCTGGTGCTCGAAGAGGGAGTTGACATCCTGGAAGCCGGGATCGACATCGTGGCGACGCCCCCGGGAAAGCCTTCCTTCAACAATTCGCTGCTCAGCGGCGGCGAACGGGCGCTGACGGCCGTCTCGCTGCTGCTGGCCATCTTCCAGTACCGGCCCAGTCCGTTCTGTGTGCTGGACGAAGTCGATGCCCCGTTCGACGAGGCCAACATCGGCCGTTTCATCGATGTCCTCAAGGACTTCCTCGGCTGGACCCGCTTCGTGATCGTCACGCACTCGAAAAAGACGATGACCGCAGCGGACACCTTGTACGGCATCACGATGCAGGAGTCGGGTGTTTCCAAGCAAGTCTCGGTTCGGTTCGAGGACGTCAACGAGCGAGGCGAGATTCGGGAGTCCGAGGACGACGAAGCGGCGGCCTGACGCGGGCTCGTGCCGCGCACGGCGACGCGCTTTCGGGACCGGCCGCTGGGCAGCTTCGGCGGCCACTGCTACAATCGCGGCTCGTTGCACGAGCGGAGTCGTTGCACGCTGGGAGCGGTCGGCTCCCCACTCTGGCCCTCCATCGCTGGCGGAAGATCGTAACGGTGGCAAACCGCTGGGACCGCGTCGCCCTGATCGGCATCGGACTGCTGGGCGGTTCGATCGGCTTGGCCTTGCGCCGTCGGGGACTGGCTCGGCAAGTCGTGGGGGTCGGACGCGATGGGCAGCGACTGGCCCAGGCTGTCCAGGCGGGCGTGATTACCGAGGCGGCCGCCGATTTGACGGCGGCCGTCGCGCATGCCGATGTCGTTGTCGTGGCTACGCCCGTCGATCGGATCGAGCCGATGGTGAGGCAGGTCGTCGCCGCCGCCGACTCGGCGCAGATCATTACCGACGTCGGCAGCGTCAAAGCGCCCATCGTCGACGGACTGGCCGACTTGCCGGATGAGGCTCCCTTTGTGGGAAGTCATCCGCTGGCCGGTAGTGAGCGCAGCGGCTTCGAATACGCGGACGCCGATCTACTGGAAGGCCGAGTCGTGTTTGTGACTCCGACCGACGCCACGCCGCCGCGGGTGACCGAACAGGCCGGCCGCTTCTGGGAAGCGCTGGGAGCGCGCGTGGAGCGGATGGCCGCGCGGGAGCACGATCGCGTGATGGCTGCCGTGAGTCATTTGCCGCATGTCGTGGCAGCCGCACTGGCTGCCTCCGTTCCCACGTTTCCTCAGCACTATTTCGGAAGCGGCTTTCGCGATACGACACGGTTGGCCGCAGGAAGTGTCGAGATGTGGGTACCCATCTTGCTGCAAAACCAATCGGCGGTGCTGGAGTCCTTGCGACATTTTCGAGACTCGATCGAGGACTGGGAACGAGCGCTGGCTGCCGCCGACCCTCGACAACTCGCCGACCTACTTGCCAAGGGAAAACAACGACGTGACGCTCTGGGAAGTTGAAATCCACCCTGCCGCACAGCGACCCGACACGATGGCCGCCGCCGTCGCCGCCGATGCGCGGGATCTCGGTTTCGGCGAGCTCTCGCTGCGGGCGGCTCGCGCATTCCTGCTGGAAGGTCCGCTCGATGCCGACGACACCACGCGAATCGCTCAGCGTCTGCTGGCCGATCCGATTGTCGAGTGTTTCCGGGTGGGAACACCGGGCGAACTCGGAACGTCGCATCCCGACGGATCGTTCGATCGCCTGATTCACGTCCGCTACAAAGCGGGAGTGATGGATCCGGTGGCCGAGAGCACGCACCACGCCATTCGCGAACTCGGCTGGGAGATCGACGGAGTCGCCACGTTGCGGAAGTACTGGGTGAGCGCACTGGAGGAGGAAGCGGTCGAAACACTGGTGAAAAAGCTGCTGGCCAACGATTCGATCGAGCAGGTCGACATCGGTCCGTTGTCCATCGACCACCTGCGCCACGATCGGGGATACACGTTCGCGCTGAGACGCGTGCCGTTGCAGGATAAGAGCGACGAAGAGCTGATGGTACTCAGTCGGCGGCAGCAGCTCTACTTGAGTCTGGCCGAGATGCAGACCATTCAGCGATTCTTTGCCGAACGGGGCCGAGAGCCGACCGATGTGGAACTCGAAACCATCGCCCAGACCTGGAGCGAGCACTGCAGCCACAAGACGCTGGCCGGCCGGATCGCCTACCGCGACGAGCACGGCAGCCGCCGGTTCGACAATATGCTCAAGGAGACCATCTTCGCCGCCACCAGAGAAATCCGCCGGCGGTTGGGGGACGACGATTGGTGTGTCAGTGTCTTCAAGGACAATGCGGGCGTGGTGCGGTTCGACGACCAGTACCACGTCGCCTTCAAAGTGGAAACGCACAACCATCCTTCGGCGCTGGAACCGTATGGCGGTGCCAACACGGGATTGGGCGGAGTCATCCGCGACACGTTGGGGACCGGCCTGGGTGCCAAGCCGATCTGCAACACCGATGTGTTCTGCTTCGCGCCGCCCGAGATGCCGAGTGATGCCATTCCTCCCGGTGTGTTGCACCCGCGGCGCGTGATGAAGGGAGTGGTGGCCGGTGTCCGCGACTATGGCAACCGCATGGGGATTCCCACGGTCAACGGTGCGATCTGTTTCGACGAGCGGTACCTGGGCAACCCGCTGGTTTACTGCGGCAACGTCGGCTTGCTGCCTCGCGGCGCTGAACGCAAGGAGCCGCAGCCGGGCGATCTGATCGTGACGCTGGGCGGGCGCACCGGTCGCGACGGCATCCACGGTGCGACATTCAGTTCGGCCGAATTGACCAGCGAGAGTGAGGAGATTTCCGGCGGCGCCGTCCAGATCGGCAACGCCATCATGGAAAAGATGCTGCAAGACGTCCTGCTGCAGGCTCGCGATGAAGGACTCTATCACGCGGTGACCGACTGCGGTGCCGGCGGTTACTCCAGCGCCGTGGGCGAAATGGGAGAGCAGATCGGCGCACGCGTGCAACTCGATCGCGTACCGCTGAAGT
>JALSIV010000003.1 GCA_026989685.1 Pirellulaceae bacterium
TATTCGGCGATTTCGACTATCCTCGTTTCGAAGTCGATTATCGCCGCTACTTCCTGCTCAAGGAACGAGCCGATGGATCGGGACGCCATACACTCGGTGTGATCCTCGGCGGCGGTATCAGCGGGGCGAATACACCGCTGTTCGAAAACTACTTCGCCGGCGGCTTTTCCACCATCCGCGGATTCACGTTTCGTGGTGCCTCCCCCGTCGACACCGGCGTAATCGTAGGCGGCCGACTGCGAATCCTCGGGTCGGTCGAATACGTCTTTCCGCTCACGCAAGACGACATGATCAAGGGCGCTCTGTTTACCGACTTCGGCACGGTCGAACGCGACCTCAATGTCAGAACCGACAATTTCCGAGTCGCACCCGGATTCGGATTGAGAGTGAATGTGCCGGCATTGGGTCCCGCCCCGTTGGCTTTCGATTTCGCGTTCCCCGTGGCTCGCGCCGCGACGGACGACCTGCGAGTCTTCAGCTTCTTCGTGGGTGTGAATCGGTAGTCCGACCCGCTCGAATCCACTCGATGCGTCGCCACGCCTCGTCCAGCGCCGCGTGTTGAGACGGCAACTCCAGCAGTGAAGCGGCGGCGGCCGCCCCCACCCAGATTCGCCGCCTCAGTTTCTTCTCCGGCCACTTGTCCGCGATCGTGGCGACCTGCATCAAAAAGAGGGCGGCGCGAAACGTCGTTCCGCCCTTGACCAACTCGCAGCACCCGAACGGCTCCTCTTCCACAGCGCCGCGAACGCCTGCTTCTTCCCAGGCTTCCTGCTCAGCCGTCGCTTTCAATCCTTCCGCCGACTTCACACATCCCTTGGGAAACGTCCACTTGCCCGAAGATGCGGTGATCAGACAAATCTGACCGTCCCCCTCATCGAACCGATAGGGAACGACCGCCACCTGATTAACATCCTGCCCGGACCACTCCATAAACCGTAAGCCTTCCATGAAGTCGCATTCCCTGCATTGAAGACCGGCGTCCACCGCCGTGGCCGCCCCAAGACTCCTCGGAGCGATCGGCGTTTGTAGTTCCATTGGGCGCCAGTGTAGTGTCGACCCACTCGATTGGCAACTGCGAAGCTCGCGCCTTCCGTCGACGACTCATCGGAGCACACGGTCTTCGCGATAGGGCACGTTGCTCAGCCAGACCGGCCGGAAGATCCCGCCGGCTCCATACCAGTCGAACACGCGCACCACAATGCGCATGGTCTTTCCGGCCTCGACACGAGTCAGTCGATGGCTGGCCCGTTCATCGAATGCCGTACGGCGCTGCGTGATGTCTCCGCCACTCCCCACGCGCACGCCGTCGACGTACACTTCGTAGTAATCGTCCACGCCCTGGAATATCAGATAGGCGGCATCGCTGTCCCAGCCGTTGGGAATCTTCACTTCTAGTCCGTACCACGCCCAGCCGTCGAGTCGCGGATATCCCTGTCCTTCCCATGCCGCGCCGATGCGGATCTTCTTCGCGTCCCGGGTGGGCCAGTTTTCCAGTCGCTCCCAACCCTCATCCTGCCCCTCGTTCTTCCCGTCGATGCGGAATCTCCACTCCTTCGCCGTCAAGTCGATTCTCTGTTCCCGAAGTTCCTCGGCAACCTGACGAACTCGCTCGGGGGAAAAACCGCCAGACGGCCGCGGGCTCGCCGCCAGGCGGTTGATCCATTCCGCCAGCAACCATGAGCCTGCCGCATTCGTGGCGCCATCGTGCCGCAAAGCCGAGACCATCAAATGGCCCTGCTCCACGGCCACGTCGAACACGATACCGTGAGTCTGCACGCGGTCCAGGTCATGATTGTGCCACAACATCAGCAGTGGACGGACCTCCCGCCAATAGCCCGGTTCGGGAACGACCGGCCCCGCCAGGTCGAACGCCTGCAGGTCCACCAACAACTCCCGCGGCAACGATCGTAGGAACGGATGACGCGCCACCCAAGGACCGCCCCGCAGAAACCACACATCCCGCAGCGGTAGACTGCCTCGCTCGCCGCTTGGCAACAACAACACCTTGGCGCCTCGCCGCAATTGCTCCCACAGACGGGACGTCAACCGCCGGGTGACCGTCACGTGTGCGCCATCGTTCTCATGCGGCTTCTGCCGAGATGGTACTTGTCGCCTCATGCTGGTAGGAACCGATTCATCGAAGACGACGGTGATTCCGCGAGCAATCGATGGACGGGGGAAGACCCAGGTCCGCCACTGATTGATGGTAGGGGAATCGCGATCGTCGTCCGCCTGCCAGCTCGCCTGCAACTCGACAGCCGCCGGGCGATCGACTGGCGGCCATACTCCACGCACCACCATGGACGATCGCCGGCCGGGCGCCAGCCGTGGCGTTCTCCGGCACGGGGGGTCGAGTGCAATCGGCCGGCCTTCGATCGAGGCGCGCAATTGCAATCGCCCGGCCGGCAACGCTTCACCACTACCGTTGGCGATGGCCACGCTCCACCCAAACCGATCCCCGGACCACACGCTGCGCCGGTCATTCTCGGTCTCCAACGTCAGCATCCGATCGCCGTGCCATTTCCAGTCGGCCGGCGACCATTTCGGCTTGCCGCCGTAGTCGATCAACCCCATGCTGCAAAGAGGAATGTCGCGAATCACAGAAACCACGTATCCGCCGTGAGGTACTTCCCGGTGGAATGTCTCGATCTGGTATTTCCGCATCAGCAAAGCGTAACGTCGCGCGTCGTCGGCCAGTACCCGCTCGTCGATCCCGCCCGGAAGGCGAGCGGCCTCCTGGAGCCATCTCGCATTGTCTTCCAGAAACCGAGGGAGCCAAAACGGGCGAGGCTTCGCGGCCAGTTCGTCTTGCCACCGCCGCGGCGACACCCACGTGTCGGCGGCCATGCATTCACCGAGCACCAGAGGCTTGGTGCCATGTTCCCGTACGTATTGCTTGAGCCGTTCGAGCGTGGCAAGCCAAGTATGATTGTTGCCGTAGGGATGGTCGTCATAGAAGTCGTGAATGCGGTTCCACTGAATCCAACTGCTGTCATCTTCCACGACGGCACCGGGGACCATCGCGTGACACTGACGGTACAATCGCGTAATGACGTCCAAGTCGGCTTGCGATCCGGTTTCGCAGGTCAGACTGCGCAGCACCACACTGGGATGATTCCGATCGTAGGCAAAGAACTCGGCGAATTCCCGCCGCAGGGTCGGCAACTGACCGGAATCCCACTTCGAATGCCACGTCGGGTACTCGATCCACGCCAGCATGCCCATTTCATCGCACAGCTCGAGGTATCGTTGGGGCGGAATCCACAGGCAGAACTTCATCGTGTTGAAACCGAACTGACGAGCCAATTCGAGTTCCCGGCGGTAATGCGAATCGTCCAGAGAAGGAGCGTGACTGGGTGGTGCGTACCCCCAGTTGAGCAATCCGCGGACGCGCAGAGAACGGCCGTTGAGCCGCAATTCGTCCCCGACCACTTCGATGGAGCGAAACGCGGCTCGAACCACGACGCGATCGGATACTCGTTGGACACCGGTGCCGACCGATACGACACACTCCACTTCGTAGAGATTCGGCTCGCGAGGCGACCAGCGCCGCGGGGAGGCGACCGGAACGTCGCACCGGACGACATGCGATACGCCCAGCGCCGAGTCGGCCTCGGTCGGTTCCACCATGCGGATCGGAAGGTCGCGGCGCCACCAGATCGACCATTCACCGCGGCCTCGCAGCCGGTAACGGACCTTCACGTGGGCGCGAGTAGCCTCTTTCAGACCCACCAAGGGAAGTGCGAGTTGGATAGCTCGTTTTCGGAAATCCCCCACAGCCATCACAAATCGATCGTCGATCGAGACGCGAGGGACAACCAAAAGCTCGACACTCTGCCAGATGCCACCGAAATGTGGCGCGAACACGGGAAGGAACCCCTGAGAATTGTGACCCACTCGTTCGTCCACGTCGACTTCGATGGCCAACTCGTTTCCCGTATAGGAGCGGACTACCTCGGTAATATCGCAACGAAACGGTGTCCACCCGCCCAAGTGCGATCCGACGACCTTTCCGTTGACCCGCACTCGAGCCCATGTCGCCACACCATGAAACTGCAGAAAGACGCGCTCCGTACCATCGAGTTGCGGCTTGACGATCCTCTTGCGGTAAGTACCTTGTCCGTCGAAGTCCATTCCCTGAGAGACTTCGAACGGTGCGGGAACCGCCACTTCCTCCCAAGGTGCATCGCTACCTTCCCGGTGAAACTCCCATCGACCGTCCAGCAGGATGACTCGGCGCACTCCGGTGCCGGCCCACGCACTCGGTGCCATCAGTGCAGCGGCGGCCATCGCCCATGGCAACAGCAGCGACACTCCGCGCCCCCTTGCAGCAAACATCGAATTCCCCCACTCTGAAGTGTCGAGGCGGCTTCTCGGCCGCTTTCACAACCTCGGATGCAGCAGCCGATCTCTCCTATCATACAGGGTACCAACCATGATCACCGTCGGAATGAACTATCGCGTGATTCCCGGAAAAGAGCAAGACTTCGAGAACAAGTTCAACGCGGTGCTGGGCGCATTGCAAGACGCGGAGGGCCACCAGGAATCCCATCTGTTCCAGGATGTCAACGACCGTTCTTCCTATTTGATCGTGAGTGAATGGTCGGATGAGCACGCTTTCGCCGAGTTCATTCGCAGCGACGCCTTCCGCGAGGTAACCAATTGGGGGCAGGAGCAAATCCTGGCGGACCGACCACGACATCGAGTTTACAAGAACTGAGGGGCTCCGCTTGCCTACTCGTCGAGGCGTGCGATTTCCTGCAAGGCTCGTTTCGTTTCTTCGGTGACTCGGTCGAACTCGCCTGCTGCGATCCACGCGCGAGCCACCATCCAGCTTCCACCGCAGGCAGGTACAACGTCCAAGCGGAGATAGTCGAGCAGGTTGTCTAACCGGATTCCACCCGTGGGAACGAATCGCATCTGGTGATAGGGGCCGGCAAGAGCACGCAACATCCGCACCCCGCCCAGGGGTTCGGCCGGAAAGAACTTGACGTACGACAACCCCAGTTCCATCGCCAACTCCAGATCGGTCGGTGTGGCGATGCCGGGAAGTACGGGCACGCCACGCCGCCGACATGACTGCACGACCTTCGGATTGAGTCCCGGTGCAACCACAAAAGCGGCTCCCGCTTCCACCACCGCCTCGACCTGATCAACGTTGTGAACCGTGCCCGCTCCCACAAGAAACCTGTCCCGTCCGGCCAGGCGCCGAATGGCTTCCAACGCGGCCGCAGTGCGCAACGTGATCTCGGCACATGGCAGACCGGCGGCCTCGAGTGCTTCGGCCAATGGTTCCGCATCGGCGGCTCGATCGAGCGCCACCACGGGAACCAGTTTCCACGGAAACAGAGATTCAAAACGCACGGACATGGTCGGCATCCCAGCGTAAGCATCCTCGGGTCGATCACGCTCATTGTAGTGCCACTGGAACGTCAGACAACGGCGCGGCGGACGAGAACCTGTTGGCTGGGGCGAGTTGAAGTGGCTGAACGGGTTGTTCGGCCGGATCACGACTCTTTCCGACAGATTCACCACCAAAAAACTCAAGTTTCCTGTCTCCCTCGAGTCATCGGCGGCCAATGGTATGGTAGCCGGCCGTCCCCCAGACCACAGGTGTCCTGAGGGGGGCAAGATGTCAGACGCCGGAGCCGAACCTACACCTGGGAGAATCTCCAACATGAAATCTCATCCTGTCACCAACGCGGTCTCCGTCATCGCCGTTCTTTTCGTCGTGGTCAGCGTCCCCGGATCGCCGTGTGGAGCCCAACAGGTCGGTTCCATGGAACCAGCGGCCAAACAGATCCAGCCACTTTCCCGATCGGCGCTCGAGGCGCTCGTGGCCCCGTACGCACTCTATTCCGACGCCGTCGTGGAACGCGTATTGGACGCGGCCCAGTATCCGACGGTTCTCCGCGAAGCGGCACAGTCGGCATCGTCGGCAAATCGGGCCAACAATTGGCCTGACAGCATCCAGTGGGTGTCGCAGCAGCCGGACCTGCTCAAGCAACTCAACCACGACATCGCTCTTACCGCTCGCCTGGGAATCGCCGCCAGACAGCAACTCGAAGAGACCTGGCGCGCGGTCGACTCGGTTCGCCAACGGATGGAGGCGGCCCAAGCCGGGCAGTCGGGAGAGCAGCAGCCTGGCGAGGAGACTGCGACGGCCAGTGGAAGCGCGGCTGCAGTCGTTCCGGTGGTGCCTTATTCGGGAGCCGTCGCTGCGGCACTCTGGACCGATGCCGTCGTGCACGAACTCCAGGAATTCCACCAGGCTTACCACAACGCCCATGGAACGACCGCATCGACTCAGGGACAGACCACCTATGGTTCGGCCACGGTGGGGAACACGACCTACTATGGAGCCACCGGCAGCGGAACGGTCACCGGCCCCGAAGGCAACTCGGCAACTGCTTCCGGACAGGTCACCGGAACGGTAACACAAAACGGCAATACGACGACGTTCCAAAGCAACGCCACCGGAAGTGTGCAAACCAATCTCGGATACGGCGGCACGGCGACTCGCAGCGGACAGGGATCGGTGACACAGAATAGCGACGGATCCCTATCATTTCAGCAGTCGGCTCAAGGAACGGTCAACGGAAACCAGTCCAGCGGAAGTTATTCGCACTCTTCCAGCGGAACGGTCACCGGTGACGGCAACGGCAACTACCAAGGAAACACCACGGTGCAGACACAGCAGGGCACCGTGTCGACGGCCACGACCGGCGGCGACGGCCAGCTCTCCACCACCGTCGAAGGACCGAATGGCAGCAACACTTACACGCTCGGCGATGGCCAGATCGGCGGAACGGCCTCGTCCACTGATCCTGCCAATGCCCGGATGTCGGGACAGCCGAGTGCAACGGAGCGATCTGGGGGAACCGCCGGCCAGTCGCCCACGTCCGCAGCCCGCGTGAACGACTCACGCTCGTTGGTGGCTCGCCCGCAGTCGGTTCCCGGTGATGCTCGCTTTCAAGGATGGAGTGCTCGGCGTGGATCGCTGGGAGCCGGCAATGCCGACCGAGCGGCTCGGTCTAAATGACCGAGCGCAATTCTGCGACACGAGCAGGAGAATTGATATTGGAGCATTTTGGCAAGAAAGAGAAAATGGGAACTCCCCTAACAGTTCATGTTTTTCGAAGCGGAGTTC
>JALSIV010000004.1 GCA_026989685.1 Pirellulaceae bacterium
TCGCTGGCAGGCGCCGTGCTAGACCGCATGGCGGCGTTTGTCGAAGGATCGCCACGTGATGCCCGGTCGTCGCGCGTGTTGCCGGCCGGATTTCATCGAGTCCTGGATCGATTCGGCAAGCCTCCTTCGAGACGCTATCGGCTGCTGCGTTTCATTGTCCTGCACAACCTGTACGGCGTCGATTTGATGCCCGAAGCGGTCGAGACCTGCCGCATGCTTCTGTTGCTGCGGCTCGCCGCTGCCTGTGACAGCGACGCACAGCAAGCGGCGCTGCCCGACCTGGACTTCAATATCCAACCGGGAAACGCGCTGGTCGGTATCGCACGGATGGAAGAGCTGAAACAGGGGCCCGTTCGCGCCGGCGGCGGGAAGCTCACCGTGATCTCACGAAGACGAAGCCAAGTGAACACGGCCGCTCGCTTACTCGCAAGTTACCGACGACTGCAAACAGACTCCGATGCGTGCCCGGATCAGCTTGGGAAACAAAAGGAAGACTTGAGGAAACGGCTCGATCGGCTCGACGATTCTCTCGATCGCATTCTGGCATCCCGCTTCGACTTGAGTCTGAACTCCCATCGTGATGTCGATTCCTGGAAAACGAGCCATCAACCGTTCCATTGGTTGGTTCGTTTCGCCGACGTGCTGAGCTCCGGCCGATTCGCCGTCGTGGTCGGCAATCCGCCTTACTTGGAATCGAGCCAGATCGAATATCGCCCGGTCCAGATGAGCACGCTGGAAAGCAAGGCCGTCCACGCCATGTGCATCGAGCGAAGCCTCGAGCTGTTGAGTCCGAACGGCAGCCTCGGAATGATCGTACCACTGGCGCTGGTGTCGACTCAGCGAATGAAACCGCTTCAGCAACTCATCGAACAACATGGTTTCACTTGGTACGCGAACTTCGCCTGGCGGCCGGCCAAGCTGTTCGCCACCGTCAATCGCGCTCTCACCATCTTCGTCTCTCACGCACTCCAGCCGACGATCGGTTCGTTGCAACACACCATGCCGCAAGCAACACGCCCGAACGTCGAAAGGGGTTCGGCGGATTGGGATACAGGGTGTGCACGGCTGGCACAACACTCCGTGCCGCAAGCAGCACGCCCGAACGTCGAAAGGGGTTCGGCGGATTGGGATACAGGGTGTGCACGGCTGACACAACACTCCGTGCCGCAAGCAACACGCCCGAGCGTCGAAAGGGGTTCGGCGGATTGGGATACAGGGTTGAAAACGTTTTCGACCGGGTACTGCAAGTGGTTTCAAGATGCACGCGATGTGCTTTTTTCGACGCTTCGGTATCATCCGGTTCCGCGGCACCGATCGGCTCATTGGGTTCCCAAACTGGGAGATCCTCGCGATGGCGTCATTCTGGAGAAGCTGCTGCGGGTACCGACACGCATGAGCGACTTTGTTGTCGCCAAGTCGCCACATGGGGTGTACTATCGAACGACGGGAGGACTCTATTGGAAGGTTTTCACGGATTTCCCACCGACGTTTCGCCGAAACGGAAAACCGGGTTCGTCGTCGCGTCAGGCCCGCCTGAGTCTGCGGCGTCCTGATTTCGTTCCCGCGGCCATCTCCCTGTTGAGCAGCAATCTGTTCTGGTGGTGGTACAGCATCACATCGAATCTGCGCGACCTGAATCCATCCGATCTGCTCGGATTTCCGACTCCGGCCGCCGCCATGAACGATCGACGATTAGTCCAACTGGGACACGAGTATTTGGACGACCTCAAGCGGCACCGCACAATATTGGTGCGCATGCAACATCAGACCGGCAAGACGGAAACGGATTGTTTCAAGGTGCAACGATCCAAGCCGGTCATCGACCGGATCGATCAAGTGTTGGCAGAGCACTATGGCTTGACGGCCGAAGAACTGGACCGGATCATTCACTACGACATCAAATTCCGCATGGGGATCCGTTCGCAGGCGTAACCGCCTTGCTCGCCCGGCACGGCGTTTGCATTGACTCGGTTTGCGTTGACTCGACATGCCCGTCGACAACCGAGCGTCTCGTTTCCGCGAGGCCGATTCTCATGGTCGGCGACAGGCGCGGCTCGCGAGATGATCCCCACGACACAAGGAGTTTCCCCATGTCTTCTCGCATCTCTTTTTCGATCGCACTGGCACTGTTATTAGCGCTCGCCGTCTCCGCCGACCTGGCCGCTCAAGGTAAACGAGGCGGGAAAGGAGGCGGTCACGGAAGAGGCGGTGGCCAGGGCTACCGGCAATCAGGGGGACAGAGGCAGGGCCAGCAGCACCAGTACCGGTACCAATACCGGTATCGCCAAGGTATGCAAGGTGGTGGCGGCATGCAGGGCATGCACGGCATGCACGGTATGAAGGGGATGAAGGGCGGCATGAAGGGGATGCAGGGCATGATGGGCATGGCCGGTGATCCCCGTTTTCAGGCCGACCGCGAGATGTTCCATTTCCTGCTTTCCAACGGCAAGAAGATCCGCCGTCAGGTGAAGATGCTGGAGAACGGTATCGAGACCGTGACCGAATCCAACGACCCGAAGGTCGCTGCCGTGCTCAAGAAACACGTGGCCTCGATGTACGACCGCCTGGAGCAAGGGCAGCCGGTGCGAATGGGCGATCCGCTCTTTCGAGCACTCTTCCAGAACGCCGACAAGATCACCATGGAAGTCAAACAGACGAAGAAGGGAGTCCACGTCGTCGAGACTTCGGATGACCCGTATGTCGTGAAGCTGCTGCAGGCTCACGCGAAAGTCGTCTCTCAATTCGCCAAGCGAGGCTTCCAGGAAGCGATGAAGATGCATCCCGTCCCCAAAGGCGAGCCCGGTCGCGCGGCAGCCGGCAACTGAGTTACCAACCTTTACGGAATCCCCCCGTGGTTACTGCGAGATTCCTGCTCACCCCGCTGCGAGCATCTGCGAACTTGTTGCTCACTTCTCGGCACGCAGCCACAGAATCCAGCCTGATTGGTTGGGAGCCGCAAACGTCTGCGAGCGAGGCTGGATTCGCTGTTCCCTCGACGTCTTTCCCGTCGCCGCGTCGATCCAGGCGACCTTGAGTGGCGACGAGGCATCGGAGAGATCGACGCGCACCTCTCCGCCCTGCGGGGCGTAGACGACGTACGACTTTCCCGGCTGAGCCAGGCAATAGCCGGTCGAGGCGAGGTCGCCGCGAGGCACCATAGCGGTCATGTCGGATTGACTTGTCAATTTCCGCGTCACTCCCATGCTGACCCGCACCGGCTCCCACCGTGGATCGAACCGGCCGGCCAGCACGGTGCCGTCGTACGGGTCCATGAAGATCGGATTGAGTCCGCGGGTAAACGACTTCCAGACCCAATCGGCCGTTCCCCCGATTCCCCACAGATGATCGGTGTCGGTGATGATGACCTTGCGGCCATCGCTGGCCGGCGGATCGGTCCGATATCCTCCTTCGGGGTTCGGAGAGATCCAGTCGGCGGGACTGTCGAACAACGTCTGGTTGCGGCCGCCGCGGAATTGAAAGGTCATCCCCACCGGATGTTGTTTGGCTCGCCCCGATTCCTGCTTCTTGATGAAACGGATCATGTGGTATTGCCACTTCGTGGAAGCCGGATGGTTTTCGTTGGAGATTTCATAGAGCAGATTGTCGAGGTCGCCCACCGTCTCGATCACTTTGCGCACATACGCTTCCTGGATGCTGGTGATCTCGGGCCGTCCGAGTGTGTGGACTTCCAGTCCCCGGCGGTCTCCGTTGCGGTCTCCATCGATACCGTTGATGTTGTTGGCGGGGTGAAAAGGATGACTGAGCCACGCGTCTTTCATCCGTTGCATGGCCCATCCTTCGAACAGCATCACGGAAACGTAGATGCCGCGATTCCCCGCCTCGATCACTCGGCGGCGCAGTCGCCGGAAGTAATCGTCATCGAATCGGGTCAAGTCGAACTTGGGCCTTCCATCGCGAGCGTCCCCGGGGCCGGTGCGAGCCCATGGGTGAGGCGCCACGGTGTGAGGTTTCGGCTTGCCCCAACTACCGTTGGCCGACGTGTCCCAAGTGAAGTTCTCCCAGGTCCATAGGCGGATGAAGTTGTGGCCGTAACGGTCGAGGAAGTCGAGATAGGCAGCGAAGTCGAAGGGAGGCGGCGGATATCCGGGCCCCATGTCGACCAGATTGTTCCACACGTGCGATCCACACAAATAGACGGCTCGGCCGGTCGCATCGGCAAAATAGCGAGGGTTTCTCTTGCAGACCTTCAATGGACCCGGCGCGGACTTTGCCCGCCCGGCCTCGTCGGCTGCTCGCGTCTGGTTCGACTGCACCGCCATCGTGGATGCCAGAACACCTCTCCCCACCCGCTTGAGAAACCGTCGCCGGGTCGCTGTCATCGATTCTCCCTCCCACCTCGTGCTGATAGACTGGCCATGGCAAGTTACGATAACCCGGCCGATCGATCATGGCAACTCGCGCGTGGACGATCAGCGGTTCCCAACTCCCGTTTCCTCGCAGCCGCGTTTTGCGAGCAAGGCAACGAAGGCACACGCAGGTGAACCAGACGCGAATCGGTTTCTTCGCGGGACAGCGGCGGTTTTGGAACGTGCTGCTCCGCTCGATCCATCTTGCCACGATGGCGGTAGCGGTCGGTGGACTGGTGTTCGACGTATCCTGGGGCGCGGTTTCGCCGTGGTTGTTCGCCGCGGTGGGAAGCGGCATGCTGCTGGCGCTCATCGAGGCGTGGCCGAATGGGAGTCGTTGGCTGCGCGAAGGCCGAGGTCTCGTCGTGGTGGCCAAAGTCGTCCTCCTGGCCACGATTCCTTGGTTCTGGGATTACCGCGGCTACGTCTTGTTCGCTGCAATCGTCGTCGCCTCCATCGGCTCGCACATGCCGGGACGATTCCGCTATCGCGTCATGATCGGCAAGGCTGACGGCGAGGGGACGGATGGGTGAGCAGCGATGCCGCGGGTCGGTCATTCAGCCGGCGCCGGATCGGAAATCGTGCGGCGAATTCCCGCATCGGAAAATGCCGACCCGACGCGGCCGTGTACTGGATCGATGCGTTCCCAGTTGCCGCCGTCCGCCGTGTAAGTCTCATACCAGGCGGCCCGCCCCATGCTGCATCCGCTGAGGCCGGCAACGGCCGCTCCTACCAAGGTGAGGAGAACCGCGAGAACCCGTCTCGAGCCGCGGATCGTTCCGAGGCGCCGCGCGCCGACCGATGACATCGAAACTCGAATCCGGGATGGCAAGCTGGCTCGCATGTCCGCTCTTTCTTCTGCTGGTTGCCGGTCGACGGGGAACACTTGTCGGTCCCATCTATCGACCAGCCCGCGGTGGCAACTTGAGGAATTTATAGCGGTCGCAGCGATTATGCCGCCCGGGTCAGCCCGATTCACGGGGTCGGACGAGCTTTTGGACTCGCTGCCATTGGTCCCAATAGAGCCGCTCGTATTGGCCGACCATCCCATCGAGCGAAAACCGCGTGCGCACGATCTGAGAGTTCTGCAGGCCGACACGCTCGGCCCACCTTCGATCATCGATGGCTCGCCCCGCCAACTGCAGCAATCCGGGGACATCTCCCTGGCGCACCCACGGATTCCCGGAACTGATCAGCAATTCGGCCAAGCCCGCCACCTCAAAGGCGGCGACGGGAAGACGGCACGCCATGGCGTCGAGCACGACGTTGGGCATGCCTTCGTAGCGGGACGGCAGCAGCAGCACTCGCGAGGCCTTGAGTATGGCGGGGACGTCGTTCCTCCAGCCGAGAAATGAGACTCGGTCGCTCACGCCCGCAGCATCGAACTGACGCTCGAGCGCCCCTCGCTGGCTTCCCTCGCCCACGATCACCAGATGGGCCTGCCGGTGAACCCGGAAAAAATCGGGCAGGTGCTCGGCAATACGATCGATTCCCTTCTGAGGCTCCAAGCGACCGACGATGGCGATCACTTGACGGCTGGCGGGAACCTCCAGTTCCCGCCAATCGACCGGCTGCGCCGTGTCATACACGGATGGATCGATCCCGTTGGGGATCACCACCAGCTTTTCCCGAGGGATTCCCCAGTGTTGCATCGCGTGATCGGCCACCGAGGCGCTCACGGCGACGACCCGCTCCGCTCGCTGCGCTGCCAATCGCTCCCACCACCCCCGCCAACGACTCGGCTCGGCGACGCGAAGCCCCAAATTGTGGATGGGGATTTGCAATCGACGGCAAACATGGGAGGCCACCACGTCGGCATGGAACAGGAACGACTGGACAATGTCGGGCTTCCAATCCTGCCAAGCCTGAACCAATTGGGAAACCACGTACGGCAACTGCCAGCCGCTTTGCAAGCCGAGTGCGTGAACGGTCACCCCCGCCTCGTGAAGCTCCCTCCAGAGACGGTCTCGAGGCGCCGGCGGCGGCGGAGCCAAGCAGAAAACTCGAGTGTCGAAACAGTCGGGGTCGATGCGAGCCGCCAATTGGGCAAGGCATTTTTCGGCGCCTCCTTCGCGCAGCTCAGTCGTCACCAGTGCCACACGACACTGATGGACATCGGTCTGCAGGCGAGGGTTGGGTGCAATCAAGGTCGACTCGCAGTGAAGCGGCCCAGAATAGCCGATGGCCGCAGAGGCTGCCGCCAACTCACATTATAGGGGGGAGCCGGCCGGGCGGGGCAAGCAACAGTCGCAGTTTGCCCAAAAGAGAAGCTGTGTGACCCGATGCCATCTGTCGCAACAGGCCGCCCAACAAGTAGAGTCGAGAAAACGGCTTCAGGTCTCTACGCCGGCGTGGATCGCCACGGCCCCTACCACACCCACGATGACATCGATTCACGACTACGATTACGAACTGCCGCGGGAACTGATCGCCCAACATCCGCTCCCCAATCGGGCCGATGCTCGACTGCTGGTCGTGGACCGGCGCACGCGGAGTTGGGAATCGACTCATGTCCGTGAATTGCCGACGCTGCTCCATCCCGGCGACGTGCTGGTCCTCAACGACACGCGGGTCATTCGGGCTCGCTTGCTGGGATATCGCAAGCAAACGCGAGGGCGCTGGGAGGGGCTGTTCCTGGAAGCCTCTCCCGAAGGAATCTGGAAAGTGTTGTCGAAGACTCGAGGCAAACTGCGTCCCGGCGAAACGGTGGTGCTGCAAGACCGGACGGCTCGAGACGGAATCGAACTGGCCATGCTTTCGCCCCTCTCGGGAGGAATCTGGGCAGCGCGTCCGCTCGAGGCGGCCCCGTTCCTCGACCTGCTAGAGCGGTATGGGCGTGTCCCGCTCCCCCCGTACATCCGCGACGGGAACATGCTGGACGAAGACGTCGAGCGATATCAGACGGTTTTTGCCAAACACCCCGGCTCGGTGGCCGCTCCCACCGCAGGACTCCACTTCACTCCACCGCTGCTGGACGCCATCCGCCGGCGCGGGGTCGGCGTCGAACAAGTGACGCTGCACGTCGGTATCGGCACGTTTCGCCCCGTTGCAACGGAAACCTTGGAGGAACACCAGATGCACGCCGAGTGGGGCCAGGTCTCGGCGGATGTGGCCCGGCGGCTGAGGGAGTGCCGAGCATCCGGGGGACGAGTGGTGGCCGTCGGCACCACGGTGGTCCGCCTGCTCGAATCGGCCACTTCGGATGCCGGCACGCGATCGTGGCAAGGTTCGACCGATCTGTTTATCCGACCGCCATACGAATTCCGAGCCATCGACTCGCTGCTGACCAACTTCCATCTGCCTCGCAGCACGCTGCTGGTCCTGGTCCGAACGTTTGGCGGAGACGACTTGATCCGCCGAGCCTACCAGTACGCCGTGGCTCAGCGGTACCGCTTCTACAGCTACGGCGATGCCATGCTGATCTTGTAGGGAACCTTTCGCACGGGCCGGACGGCCCCCCTGGTGATCGCCGAGCGGTAGTGACAAAATGGGAACCTAACGGAATAGCGCAATCCCCGATCGCTTCTTGTGACAGGAGTCCACCATGTCCCTCGCCCCCCCCGAAGAACACGTTCTGGTCGTCCCCACTTCTTTGTTCCACGAATTGGGGTGTTTTCAGGGATTCTGCGCGGACGTCGATCGCTACGTGGGGCCGCTATTGCAAAGCCCTCGCGCCGACTACCGACCCCGCTCGCAAATGGAAATCGATCCCAACTTCAAACAACTGATTCCCTACGTGCTGTTCGAGTACCGCGACAAAGAGGGGCAACGGCACGTGTTCCAATACCTGCGGGGCGGCGGGCAAGGAGAAGCTCGATTGCACGCCAAACGGAGCGTGGGAGTGGGGGGCCACATCGCCTCGCATGACGGCGGCGGCAAAGCAGCGTATGTCGAAGGCATGCGTCGGGAACTCGAAGAGGAAATCGTGATCGACACGCCGTACGAGGAACAGTGCGTTGGATTGATCAACGACGATGCCAACGACGTGGGACGGGTCCATCTGGGAGTCGTCCATTTGTGCCGTGTCGATCGGCCGGCCGTTCGGCCGCGCGAATCGGAGCTGCTCGATGCCGGATTCCGTCCCGCGGAGGATCTACTGGCTCAGCTCGACACTTTTGAAACCTGGTCGCAGATCTGTCTGCGAGCTCTCTACGCGGGAGAAGCCCGCCGAACGTGATGCGCCACCCGACGGTCTATTTAGACAACCATGCCACGACTCGAGTCGACCCGCGTGTGGTCGAGGCCATGCTCCCGTTTTTCACCGAGCAATATGGCAACGCGGGAAGTACGAGCCATGCCTACGGCTGGCAAGCCCGGGACGCGGTAGAACAGGCGAGGTCGTCGATCGCGAAATCGATCGGCGCCGATCCGAAAGAGATCGTCTTCACCAGCGGAGCCACCGAGAGCAACAATCTCGCGCTGCGAGGACTGGCCGAGCGCCGCCGCCAAGCGGGCGGCCATATCGTCAGCGCCAAGACGGAACACAAAGCGGTGCTCGATCCTCTGAAGCGTCTTGCGCGGCGAGGCTACGAGATCCGTTGGGTCCCCGTTCGCATGCAGGGGGATCCTCAAGCCGGCTGGATCGACCCCGACGACGTGGCTCGAGCGATCCGTGATGATACGGTGCTCGTCACGATTATGCTGGCCAACAACGAAATCGGCGTCATCCAGTCGATCGGCGAAATCGGCCGCGTCTGCCGGGAACGGGGAGTCTGTCTTCACACCGACGCCACGCAGGCGGTCGGCAAGATACCCGTCGACGTCGAGACCCTGCAGGTCGATCTGCTCAGCTTCTCGGCTCACAAAATGTACGGCCCCAAGGGCGTGGGGGCGCTCTACGTGAAGCGCCGCGTTCGTCTGACTCCGCAGATCGAAGGGGGCGGCCAGGAGCGAGGTTTGCGCAGCGGAACCCTGAACGTACCCGGAATCGTGGGGATGAGCCGAGCTCTCGAGCTGTGCGACGAGGAAATGGAAAGCGAGTCGGTTCGCCTGAAGCGGCTGCGCGACGCGCTGTTCGAAGGCCTGTGCCAATCGATCACGGGAGTGACCCTCAATGGCCCCTCACTCGATCGGCCGTCGCTGCGCCTCCCGCACAATCTCAACTGCAGTTTCGAATGGGTCGACGGCGAAGCACTGATGATGAGCATGCGGGAATTGGCGGTCTCCTCCGGCAGCGCTTGCACATCCGCCAACCCCGAACCCAGTCACGTGCTGGCTGCGATCGGGGTGCCACCCGATCGGACGCGAGCCAGTCTCCGTTTCGGGCTGGGCCGCTTCAATACAGACAAAGAGATCGCATTTGCCGTCGAGCGCATTGCCGAGGCGGTCGAACGACTTCGTAGAATGAGCAGCGCTGCGGGCGGCCGTTGATCCGGCCGACCCGCTCCCGGGGCCGGCCGCGACCTTCACCCCCGACCGGCAATGGTGTATAGTTGGGATGGAAAATGACTCAGGCGTGCCGCGAGCACCGGCCGGCACCCTGGTGGACCAAACACTCAAGGAGCAACGCCATGGCCATCATTCTGACGGAAGAAGCTGCCAAGCAAGTACAGCAAGTGAAGCAAGACCAGAAGCTGCCCGAACCCATGTTTCTGCGAGTCGGCGTGACCGGCGGCGGCTGCAGCGGTTTTTCTTACTCCCTCGGGTTCGACGACAAGTTCGATGAGACCAAGGACAGCAAGTACCACTACTACGGCATCGATGTCGTTGTGGACAAGAAGAGTGCCTTGTTCCTCGATGGAACCGTGGTCGACTGGCAAAACGACTTGAACGGGCGCGGCTTCAAATTCGAAAACCCCAACGCCGTCAAGACCTGCGGATGCGGTAGCTCGTTCCGCGCATAAGTCGCCAACGATCAGCACTCCGGTCATCGATGAACTCGCCAACACTGCCCGTCTACATCATTGGGATCGGCGACGACGGGATGGCCGGAGTCGCACCGGCGGCCCAGCGGCGCATTCGGGAAGCCGAGATTCTGATCGGCGCCGAGCGCACCTTGCGCCAAGTCGTCGACTCATCGGCGCAACAACTGGTCGTCGGAACCGATTTTGCGCAAATGGAGTCGGTCATCGCCGACAACCCGAACCGGCGGATCGTGGTGCTGGCCGGCGGAGACCCCCTGTTTTACGGCATGGCCCGCTATCTCTGGGATCGGTTCGGCAAGGACCGCTTCGAGATTGTCCCTCACGTAAGCACGATGCAACTCGCCTTCGCGCGAGTCAAGGAGAGTTGGGACGACGCCTATCTGGCCGATCTGGCGAGCCAGCCGTTGGAACGTGTCGTCGAACGGATTCGCTCGGCGGCCAAGGCCGGCCTGTTCACGACGGAAATCGATTCGCCCGATCGGATCGCTCGAGCCCTGCTCGACCGCGGACTCGACTATTTCTCCTGCTACGTCTGCGAGAATCTGGGAGCTCCCGACGAACGCGTCACGACGGCCGATCTCGAGGAAATCGCCGGGCAGCGTTTCTCCACCCTCAACGTGATGATCCTGGTCCGAAAACCGGACGTCCCCGACCGGCCCGTCGATATGCACGGGCGGAGGCTGTTCGGAAATCCCGACGAATGCTTCGTGCAGAGCCGGCCCAAACGTGGCTTGTTGACGCCAGCCGAAATTCGCTGCTGGGCTCTGGCGGAACTCGACCTGGGCCCATCCAGCCTGGTCTGGGATGTCGGGGCCGGTAGCGGATCCGTGGCGATCGAGGCGGCGCAGATCGCTCACCACGGCCGAGTCTTCGCCATCGAGATGGACCCCGACGACGTGGAACTGATCCAGGTGAATGCTCGGCGGTTCGGGGTCGACAATCTGCGCCCGATCCTGGGTCAGGCACCCCAAGCGTGGGAAGATCTTCCCGATCCCGACGCCATCTTCGTCGGCGGAACCGGTCGTCAGGTCCGGCAGATCGTCGCTCTCGCCTGGCAGCGGCTCCGTGGCGGAGGACGCTTGGTCGTCCACGTGGCCAGCCCCGAAAACCTGTCCGAGCTCGTATCCCTGCTCTCGCAGCAGGATGCGGACGTGCGGACCTGGATGATGAACCTGGCTCGAGGCAACCAGCAGTTCGACCAAATGCGTTTCGAAAGTCTCAACCCATCGTTCATGGTCTCCGCGACTAAGCCGGTTCGGTAGCCGATCTCTTGCGGAATCTGCGCTCCCGAGAATAAAAGGCCGCCCTCGCACATCCAACAGTTGGCGACGACAGCAGGACCAAGCGGGTTCGATTCTACATCGAATCGTGGTCTGGGCGACTCGGTGCCTTTCTGTCTCACAAGGAATCAAGGACCGGAAACCGCAAAGGGAACTCGATGCAGCTTGCCCTTCCCGAAGGTCTGAAACGAGTCGGATTCGTGGCCACGCGACTGGCCGGCACCGACGGCGTCTCGCTGGAGACGAGAAAGTGGGCCGACGTACTGGAACGACTCGGGTTGAGCCTCTTCTTCATCGCCGGCGAATGCGACCAGAGCCCGGAAAAAGTCGCCATTATCGAAGAGGCCCACTTTCGCCATCCCGTCATCCGGGAAATCCAACAACGCGCATTCGTCGATAGACAAAGAGATGAGCAACTGACCGCCGATATCCTCGCCGCGACGGCTCGTATCAAACGAGAGCTGCGACACAGCGTCGAGAAGTTCCAGCTCGATCTGTTGATCGTCGAGAACGCGATCACGATTCCCATGAATATCCCTCTGGGGCTCGCCGTGGTGCAACTCGTGCAAGAACTCGAGATGGCCTGTGTGGCTCACCACCACGACTTCTATTGGGAAAGAGAACGGTTTCTCAACAACCGAGTCGACGAATTCCTGCGAGCCGCCTTTCCGCCGGGACTCAAACAGATGGAACACGTCGTGATCAACACACGAGCAGCGGAAGAACTGAGCCGGCGTACCGGAATCTCCTGTCGGGTCATTCCCAACGTAATGGACTTCGACTCACCCCCAGCACCGATCGACGACTATGCCCGGCAGTTTCGGACTACCGTGGGACTTGCCGACGATGACCTGCTCATCCTCCAGCCGACGCGGGTAGTCGCCCGCAAGGGAATCGAACACGCCATCGAGCTCGTCCGCCTGCTCGACAATCCCCGTTGCAAACTGGTGATCACGCACGCCAGTGGAGACGAGGGGGATAGCTACGCGCAACACCTGAGACGATTCGCCGAGCTGCTGGGAGTGCCTCTCATTTTTGCGGATCGCTGGATCGGCGATCGTCGGGGAACCAACCAAGACGGTCAGCCTGTTTTCACCATCGCCGATGCGTACGGACAAGCCGATCTGGTGACGTACACATCCACCTATGAGGGTTTTGGCAACGCATTCCTGGAGGCCGTGTACTACAAGTGCCCGGTTGTGTGCAATCGATACGCCGTGTTTCGCACCGATATCGAGCCGTGCGGCTTTCGCACGATTCTGGTCGATGGTTTCCTTACGGACAAGACGGTGTCGCAAGTACGACACGTGCTACAAGATCCATCCTGGCGCAACGAGATGGTCGAGCACAACTACGCCGTCGCCCGGCAGTTCTTCTCCTACCAAGTGCTGGAGCATGAACTGCGTTCCATTTTTCGACGGCCCCACATTGCCTGCCGATGCGGAACAGGCTCGGCATGTGACGACGGTAGGACCGCGGCCGCGACGGCTCGCTGCTGTACCGATGACGCTGAATCGACCGGTGGCTCGGCCGACTCCCCGAATTCCGGCTGTCGCTCCAAGTAGAAAACGCAATAGGGCGGACCGCCGACCGGCTGCCGTCTATGCCGGCAGCACGGTCCGCACCAGGTCCGACACACCCAGTGGTCGCGGCGTCACAAAGGACTCGCCCGCCCCAAACCCGGCGGCGGCTCCCGCCAGCTCCGCCGCCGCCCGCACACGGTCGAAAACATACGCCTTGGCTGGTGGGAACTGAGTTCGATAGCACCGGATCGCCTCGAGTTTGACGTCCAGCGTTCGAGAAACGTCGACCGTGAACTGCCCTGGATACGAATGCGCCAAGGAGGGTTCGAACGCCACCTGGAAATAGAGTTGGGCAGATACGGAGTGGACGGCCAAACCGTCGAACGTGTCGTCCCATTTCGTAAGACGCGAATAGAATACGGCCGCGTCGGTGATCTGCATGGCCTGCCAATGGTCGGGCGACGCCATCGGCGTCTTGTCGCCAAAGCCGATGACGATTCGGGGCCGCAGCCGGCGAAATACCTTGGCCAGTTCGACGCGAGCCTCGAACGTGTCGAACAGCCGGCGGTTGGGCAAGTCGAGAATGATGCGGACGGCAACTCCAAGTTTTTCGGCAGCCGCTTCGGCTTCTTCCAGACGAACATGAGGGCCGTCCGAATGAGGCGTCGGCTCCCCGTCCGTCAGATCTACGATTCCCACCCGGTAACCATCGCGGGACAGCTTCGCCAAGGTCGCACCACACGCGATCTCCACGTCGTCGGGATGGGCTCCCACGGCAACCACGTCGAACGGCTGGCTCTCGTCAGGCTGCGTTTCAAACCACCGGCACCACACCGCGGCGACTCCTTTCTTGCCGACTATTGAAGATCCAATTCCCATCGCCGCCCCAGGATGGCGACCCGACCGGCAAAGTAACTCCACATGCCGATCAACAACAACATCATGAAACACCAGCCCGCTTCCTGGCTTGCGGAAAACGCGTTGGTATCCAATTGCCAGACGCGAGCCCAGGCATGCGTGTCCGACACGAGCAAACGAATGACCAATAGCGAAGCATAGGCCGCTGTGAATACCAGTCCCACCACCGCCGACACCAACAGACTGGCCGAAGACGGCCACAGCGCCATGTAGGCGGAATACGCGACGAGCAGAAAACCGGACAGCAGCAACCCCATTGCCCAAATCGGCGTGGTCGCCGTGGCCAAAGTCTGCCATGTCGGCAAGGTCGGCAACGTGCCCAACAGAGCAATCACCACCAGACCGGCGGCCAACTGCCGAGTTGCATGTACCCACACACGCGAAGGTCGCTCGGAACGCCCCACGGCGCGAAAAAACCGCCACGCGTCCCGCTGAACGGGAGGTGGTTCGGGAGAAACAACCACAGTGTAACCGTGCTATCGAGTCAGGCAGAAAGGGAAAAAACGAAACGACGCCGGATCGCGCCCCGGGGCGAAGCCCCATGGCAGCCGACACCTATCGCCATTGTAAACGGCTTCCCCCTGGTGTCGACCAAGTCGCCGACTATCGGTCCCGGTAAACGCGAGTCTGCTCCTCCTTCGTGATCAGGACGCCCGCCTGGTCGCTGGTTACCCGCATGCGAACCAAGTGCCTGCCATCCTGAACACCCTTGGCGCGAATCCGGTAGACCACTTCCTGGCCCGGTGCCAACTCGGCAATGGGAGCAAACTCGATCAGGCCGTTCTCGCGAGGCGTGGCTCGAGTCGCCCCCTCGGCTTCAATGGCCGCGATCCCTTCGGGGAATGCCACCAACAACTGGACATTGCTGTCCGGACGCGATCCCTCGTTGCGGATCTTCACCGTGTACACCGTCTCACTGTCCAGTTCGATCGGATCGGCCGAGTCTTCGATGGTGAACTGCAACTCCGACAACCCCTCCACATTGACCACGTGTTCGCTCACCGCTGGGTCACTGAGAGCGGCGCGAGCTTCCAAACGCAATAATTGGTCCCCCGTCTCCGTCGGCAGGACCACTAACCGCGCCTGGCCCTCCCTCTCAGGTGGCAACTCCTCCAGATTCCAGCGGACGGTATGGCGGCTGGCATCGTATCGCCCATTCTCGAACGCCTCGACAAACTTCATTCCCTTGGGGAGTTGCAAGATGATGTCCACATCCTTTGCCGCAGCCGTCCCCATGTTGCCGATGCGGAGCAGATACTCCGCCTTGCGATTGAGAAACCGCCGCTTCGGCCCGTCGATCTGAACCGCCAGCTTCGGTGCCACGACCTCGATGTCCAACTCCTGCTGGTCCGAGAGACCGCCTTCACCACGAACCGACAACCGATTGATACCCCTGCCCGGAGTGGCGGCCGTCAGCGTCAGAGAGAGTTGCTTGACCTCGCCCGGTGCCATCGTCCCGATCTCATATTCGAGCTTCTCCCCTTTCTCGTGCCGCAGTACGGACGGAGCATCCTCCTGCAACACCACGCCTTCCGCCGCGCCCGTTCCTTCGTTGGATACCACAATGTCCAAGGTCACCGTGTTCCCCAGCAATACCGTGCGAGGACCGGAAAGAGCCAGTTTGAGCACCGGCCGAGTGCTCACCGATCGAGTCGTAGCCGTGGCGGCAAACGAAACTGTAGCCACGCTTCCAATCTCACCCTCCACTTCGGGAACCAGCTCCACTGAAATCCGCGTCTCCGAACCCGGATCCAACGTGGCAAGACGCCACTCCAAACGACCATCGGCCGTCGACTGGGCCGGCGGTGTTGTCTGCACCAGCCGCGTGCCGCGAGGCACTCGATCGTGAACCACCACTCCGTGGACGGGAACCCGACCCGTATTGCGAACCACGATGGTGAACACGGCCGGACGATTGACCTGCACCTCTTGCGGACCCGACTTGTGAATGGTCACCACCGGGGTCTGCACTCCCTGGAGAACATCGGGACCCGGTGTGTCACTCGCCAACCTGGCAACGGCGGGAACCGGCACCACCGAAGCCCCGCCACTCCGAGGGGGAATGTCCAGGCCATGCCTGTCCCCGGTTGCCACGGCAGACCCTTGCCTGTCCCCGATTGTCGCCCCACCCATCAATGGGGGACTTCCAAAACCTTGCCTGTCCCCGCTTTTCCTGAACCCCTCTTGTGGGGAAACACCTGCGGCTCTCCCTTGCCCGGCCGAATGCCCCCCATGTGAGTCGTCCGACAAGGGCCCCTGCCTGTCCTCGATTGACAGCCCCCCCGGTCGGGCTGGTGAAGCAAAGCCTTGCCTGTCCCCGATTCGTGCAGTCGGCTCGCCGAGTGCAGACTGGGGCGAATGTCCTGGTTCAGTATGAGTTACGTCGCTCGGCGGAGGCTCGGGAATGCCCAGCGACGAACCAGGAACATCGTTGCGCTCGGCATGGCCATCGGCAGACGGTGCGGCATCGCCGGCCGGAGAAGGCGCGGCCAGAGACGACACGGGGGGAGCCGTCGGCAGCGTGGCTGGCCCCAGATCCTTGCCAGGCCCCGAGTCGGATGCCAACGCGTTCCCTTCCACCAGGCCTGTTCCGCTCGCCGGTTCAGACTCCCTGGGTGGCGCCAAACCTCCACTCGAGCCGATCGTTGCGGCCGCCCCGCCATGAGCTGCCGCTGCGGCCGGCACAAAGGCTCCCTCGCCTGTGATGCCACGAGGAGCAGCCGGCGGTCCGCCATCGTCCATCTCCGGTGTGCGGATTGCCCCCTCTTCCGGATGACTGGCGTTCTGTCTCGTCAGTAACGGCTCGTCGCGATCGGTCGCTTGAACCGGCACCAGGTCTGGTTGGCCGAGAGCCTCCGGAGAGAAGCTGCCTCCACCGGCGGGCCCCTGTGCCGGATCTGTCTCAAGTCGGTTCTCCTGCGGTGTGGAAGCCAGAGCGTGCTCGCTGTCGGTACGAGCGGGGGTGCCCGGTGGGACAAACGCACCTCCAGGGGGCGCGGCTGGCGGCTGAAACGCAGCGACCTCGGTTTCGCGGGTTTGAGCGGGAGGAGAATCGGTCAGGGACGCTGTCGCCACTGCCGGCTGCTTGTCTGTTCCCGCCCCAACGTCTGGTTGTTGTGCCGACTCTACTGACTCGGAACCCGGTGTGCGTCCCGCCTCGGGCAAACCGGCCACCACGGCCGATCCGAACTCCTCCGTAGATCCGTTGCTCGGTTCGCTCCCGTCTGCCTGAGATTCTCCTGCAACCGGCTGGTCGGGCGGATCGGAAGCCGTCGATCGGTCGGCAATGCTGGGCGACTGCCCATTGTTGGGAGAATTCGCGCGGATGGGGTCGACACCCGGGCCTTGGTCTTCCTTGACTTTCGTCTTGGTCTCTTTTCCCGCTGCCGCACGGGCCGAGCCCGAGGTACGAGGCCAGAACATCCACCCCACACCGCCAGCGGCTCCCAGTAGGGAAACGACGGCCAAAGCAACCTGGACCCGTCGAACCCCCAGCACCGACTTCATTTGCTCCCATCGTATAGGTTGCTTAGGTTGCTTCCCGCCGGCTTCCCTCGGATTCGTCGACGGTTTCTCGTTCGGTTCTCGTTTCTTCTCGTTTGCCACGAATGCCACCTCGGCCGTCTGGAGTCGTCACACGGGTTTCGCAGATTCCCTGAGAGTCGGGTCTTACGAAATCGCGTTCGGCGGGAAAAGACCGATTGAGCAGACGTGGTGCACTAGGGAAGCTGGTTAAGGTAGTCAAACGTCATCGCCATCACGTACGGCGGCCTGATGTCGCGGATGGGTCGTTGCGGGCCCGTCATCGTAGGAGTAGGACCGGAGGCACTTGCTGAGCCATCCCGCAGGCGTCACAATCCCGTCCGACGCGTATTCCCGGTTGTCGTAGAGGCGACACGTGCCAAGACCGATGTATATACTGGCCCTCGAAACCTCCACTCGCTCGCCGAACATCGCCCTGGCGAGGGACAACCAAGTGATCAAAACTGGGCGACTGGAACCGCACCAGTCGACGGCGGGTGACTTGATCCCGGCCATTGAGTCCCTGCTGTCCGCCACCGATCTTGTGCCGGCCGATATCGAATTGGTAGCCGTTAGCGTCGGCCCCGGCTCATTCACCGGCCTGCGCGTCGGACTGACCATCGCCAAGACTTGGTGTCACATCACCGGAGCTGCTCTGGTGGCCGTCGATGTGTTCGAGATTCTGGCCGGGCAAGTGCCACCCACCCCGGTTCTTTCCCCGGTCATTCCAGCACAGCGCGGCCAAGTCTTCGCGGCGCTATTCGAGTGGAATTCGGGGGATGAGAACTACCGAGCGATCGAAGCGGAGAGCTGGTGGTCTCCGGAAGAGTGGCTTTCGCGAGTTCCGCCGGAAACCGTGTTCACCGGTCCGGGAACGAGGCTGATGGAACAGGCCTATAGCGGCGAGTTGTCGCGGTCGGACCCTCGAACATGGGAGCCTCAAGCCGAGACGGTGGCTCGACTCGGCTGGAAAAAACACTCGGCGGGACAGCGTGACGACCCGAAAACCGTCGTTCCCCGGTATCTCCGGCCCAGTGCTGCCGAGGAAAAAAGAATGCGGGCGCGGCGGGAGATTGAATCCCGCAAAGATTAGAGCCTCCAACCAAAGCCGCTCGTTACCGCACCGCGTCGGGAGTTTCGGCCAATTCGACGACCAGACGATCGGCGTCTTCGACCACGAGACCACCTTCAAAGCGGCTTACCAGGCGAGCCAGCTCCTGGTGCGAGCTCACGGGGATCATGCCCGTCGATTCGACCACGTCTCCGGGAAGCTGGCTGACGAAGTAGACTCGCAACTCACGGGGAAGTTCTGCGAGTGCCGAAGCGCACTGATTCTCTTCCGACCGGCAGCCGTCTGTAGAAGCCTCGGCGCCGTGACGAACGCCGCTCGCAACAGTGTCCCCGCGAGCATCGTCGCGGGGGTCGTCAAGGAGACGGTCGGTCGGCGCATCGGCCAGATCGGTACACAACACGATCGCCCCGCCGGGGTCGACAATGGGTGCCAGACGTTCGATGGCGTGAGTCACCTCCTGCCAAGTGGTGTTCCGCTGTGGCGTCCCGACCGTGGCGATCACGGCGGGAACTCGGTGAGCGATCCGAGTCTTCCACACGGTCTCCGAAAGACGACGACTGTGGCGGCGGACAGCCTCGCGGTCTCCAGCGATCACTTGCAACACCGAGCCCCGCGCTCCCGGCACCACTTCCACGGCGAATTGCACTCCCAGCAGCCAGGCAGCTTCCGCCGCCTCTTCGATCTCGACGGAACCGCAGCTTGAATGCTGCAACCGCTGTTGCGTGGCCTGATCGGAAAACGTGGGAAACAGCGCATCGCCGGTCTCCGACGTGCTCGAGGAGGCCACGGGACGATGGCAGCCGAGCGGAATCACGACATCGGCGTCGCACAGGACCCGGGGAAAGTAGATGGGCCGAGCCGTAGCCGAGGCAGCCAGGTAGCTCATCGCCTCCCGCTCGCCTGGACGATGAATGAACTGGCGAGCTTTTTCGAGGAGGCTTCCCGATCGGCCGGACAGTTCGGCTTCTCCCGCGGCCTGGCAGATCGTGACGTCTTCGAGCCGAACCTGTGCTTCTTCGAGGACGACCAACAGCCCGGCTACCAACTCAGGCGTTTGAGGCAACCCTGGCGCCACGGCAATGGCGACGCGATCCCCCGGAATCAAAGCTCGCTTCAACGGCGGAAACTCGAGAGGATCTTCCACGGCCGCGGCCACAGCCGCCGCCGGATCGGTCAGTGGCTCGGCACAGCGCGGCGCTAAGCGCCGCCACTGGTGTTCTTCCCGCCATGGCGCCGGCCAGCGCCGGTCACGGCCGAACTCGAGGAACGCAGGCATCGGTAGAGTTTTCCGTTTGTAGTGGGGAGAACGACAATCGGCGCCGGGCCCAGAAAAACCGGATCGGGGCGACCGGCATTCTCCCGGCCTTGACAACCGACCGATCTCCATTAGTGTAGGCGATTCTGCTGTGAGAAAAACCCGAAGTCCTCTTGTGGGCTTCGCGGTCGATCGGATACTGTGGCTAGAGTGGCCGGAGGGCGCCCCGCCTCGGAGGTGCGCGCGAGTCCGGCCATCCCCGGTTCCCGCTTGACGAGTAGACTTTGGAGTCCCCATGCCGACGATCAATCAGTTAGTCCGCCGCAACCGCAAGCCCAAGCGGCGTTTCTCCAAGGCGCGCGTATTGGAAGGCTGCCCTCAGAAGCAAGGGGTGTGTCTGCAAGTGCGAACCATGCAGCCGAAGAAGCCGAATTCGGCCCTCCGCAAAATCGCTCGCGTGGCTCTGTCCAACGGGACCGAGGTGACCGTGTACATTCCCGGCGAGGGACACAACCTGCAGGAACACTCGATCGTGCTGGTTCGGGGCGGTCGAGTCCGTGATCTGCCGGGCGTGCGATACCAGGTCGTACGCGGCACTCGCGACGCACTCGGCGTGGAAAATCGCCGCCAGTCGCGGAGTCGATACGGAGCCAAGAAGCCCTAGCGCGGGTTGCGCCCGCAAGGCTGGAGGCGGGAGACCGGAGGCTGCAGGGGTAGGGGTGACAACCGAAAGCCAGTGTCCGATGCGCGAACGGCGCGTCGATGTGATGAAGTAAGACTCGATATCTTTCCTGAATTCCTGATTTGAGGACCTTTCGAACTCATGGGTCGCATTACCGCCAGCAAGTCGCAGTTGAAGCCCGATCCCAAATATGGATCTCTGTTGGCCAGCAAGTTCATCAACTCACTGATGTGGGACGGCAAGAAGACGGTCGCCCAGCGAGTCTTCTACGACGCCCTGGATGAGATCGCCAAACGGGTGCCCGACACGGATCCGTTGGAAGTGTTCAATCAGGCGGTCGAAAACGTCAAACCTCACATCGAAGTTCGTTCCAAGCGAGTCGGCGGTGCCGCCTACCAGGTTCCCATGCAAGTGAACCGCAATCGGCAGCAGTCGTTGGCGTTTCGCTGGATCCTGATGGCCGTACGGGAAAAGAAGGGGCGGCCGACCTACTTGAAGCTGGCTGACGAGCTGGTGGCCGCCTACAACCGCGAAGGGGCCGCCATCACGCGACGGGAAAACGTCCACCGCATGGCCGACGCCAACAAGGCGTTCGCCCACTTTGCTTGGTAACTCGTTTGCGGCACAATACACGCCGTGCGGTCCTCCGGGCCGCACGGCGTTTTTTTTCAAACCAACCAGCCAACTCGCACTGCCCCCTCCTATGGCACGCGCACTGCAGAATATCCGCAACATCGGCATCATTGCCCACATCGACGCCGGGAAGACGACGGTCACCGAGCGGATGCTGTTTCTCAGCGGTGCCAAGCATCGGGTCGGACGTGTGGATCAGGGAACGACCGAAACCGACTCGGATGCCGAAGAGCAGGAACGGGGCATCACCATCTACTCCGCGTGTGTTACCTTCCGCTGGAACCAGTGGCACATCAACCTGATCGACACGCCGGGGCACGTCGACTTTACGGCCGAAGTCGAGCGTTGTCTGCGAGTCCTCGACGGGGCCGTCGTCGTCTTCAGTGCTCGCGAAGGCGTGGAAGCTCAAAGTGAAACCGTCTGGAAACAGGCCGACAAGTACAACGTGCCGCGGATCGCCTTTGTCAACAAGATGGATCGCGAGGGAGCCGATTTCGAACGGGTCCTCGATCAAATGGTCGAGCGGCTGGGGGCTCAACCGGCGGTCATCGTGCTGCCGGTCGGCCAGGGACCGGCTCATGTCGGCAACCCGTTTCGCGGCGTGATCGATCTGATCCGCATGAAAATGCTCACCTTCGATGCCCAGTCGGAAGGGCGCGAATTCGAGGTCGCCGCAATCCCCGAGGAAATGCGGGACGAAGCGGAGATCTGGCGCGAGCGGCTGATCGAACAACTGTCAATGCAGAGCGATGAGCTGATGGAGCTGGTGCTGGGCGAACAGCCGATCCCCGAATCCTTGATTCGCCAAGTGCTGCGGCGGGCGACGCTGGCCCGGCAACTCGAACCGGTCCTCTGCGGATCGGCGCTCCACGGCATCGCCGTACAGGGTGTGCTCGATGCGGTGGGCGATTTTCTGCCGGCGCCCAACGATATCCCCGCGGTGGAAGGCGTCGACCCGAAGAACCACGACAAGAAACTGATCCGCCGCCCCGACCCGGCCGAGCCGTTTTGCGGACTGGTCTTCAAGATTCTCCCCGCCAAGACGGGCGACTGGTACTGGGTCCGCGTCTATTCGGGAACCCTCAAGGCCAATTCGCGCGTCTACAACCCCCAGCGGGACAAGAAGGAGAACATCGCCCAGCTTTGGCAGATCCACGCCACCCGCAAAGAGCGCAACGGTCAGGTCGATATGGTGGGAACGGGCGACATCGTCGGCGCCATCGGACCACGCCACTCCATCACCGGTGACACGCTCTGCGACCCGCGGCATCCCATCGAGTTGCCCAGCATCCAGTTCGCCGAAACCGTGCTGTCGATGGCCATCGAACCGGAAACGCTGACCGAACGCAAGAAACTCGCCGAAGTCCTGGAAATGCTCAAACGGCAAGACCCCACCTTCGATGCCGTAGAGAACGAGGAGACCGGTCAAACGCTGATCCGTGGCATGGGCGAGCTGCACTTGGAAGTCGTGAAACACCGGCTGTTGCGGGAATTCAAACTCAACGTCAAGGTGCACCCGCCGCGAGTCAGCTACCGGGAAACCATCCGCCAGAGCGTGGAAGTGACGGGAACATGTCATCGGCAGATCGGTGGACAATCGCTGTTCGCCGAGGTGACACTGCGGATGGAACCGTTCCCCCAGGGACAGCAGCCGGTCACGGTGATTCCCGCCTGTCCCCCCGACTCGGTTCCGCCGGAATACCTGCAGGCGACGCTGGAGGAACTGCGATCGTGCGGCGAAGGGGGCGGTCCGATCGGCAGCTTCCCGCTCACGCGCATCAAGGTCACCGTCACCGGGTGCCGTTTCAACGAGCAATCCAACGAGGTCGCGTTTCGCATCGCCGCGTCGGACGCTTTCGAAAAGGGCTTGCAACAGGGGCAACCGGTGTTGCTCGAACCGATCATGAAACTGGAGATCGTCACGCCCGAAGATCATCTGGGGGACATCGTCAACGACCTGCAACAGCGGCGGGGAATCGTGACCCAGACTCACAGCCGCGGCCACGATGTGGTCGTGGAAGCTCGAGCCCCTTTGCGCGAACTGTTCGGTTATTCGGGAGCCATTCGCGGCCTCAGCCAAGGACGGGCCGCCTGCTCGATGGAGCCGCTCCAATACGATGAGGCTCCGCCCGATGTGGCAAAACGATACCAAATATGATTCAATAGACTGCGGCCGTGGAACAGATCGGGGCGCCGGTACTGGTGACGTGGCCCCCTTTTCCGCCAAGGGAGTCGCCCCATGTTGGATGACTTCGCCGATCGTCGAACGACGGCACCGCACCGAGTCTGGCTGACCTGGTCGGCTCCGTTAGCCGTGATGGCCGGCCTCGCCTGGTTCCTCTCTTCCTGGCACCGAGACGTCCCCCGCTATAGCCCGCACGCCAAAGTCTCCTACCAGGTGGATCAGATCGACTGGAGGACGGTGCGCGAAGCATTCACCTCGCCCGCCGGTCCCACGATCAAGCCGCAGACCCGCCGCGATATTCTCCGCTTGCTTGGGCGAACCATGCGACGCACCGACGAGTCGACCGTGGATTGGGACCGGCTGGTCCAGCAGGTCGAACGCACGGGGTATCTGCGACCGCTGGATGACAGCGAGCGGGAACAGTTGGCCGCGATGGCCGCTGAGTTGCTGTTTGTCGACATCGGCGTCCGGCGTCTGGAAATCGTCGCCCTGCAGCCGCAAGCCTCGCACGAATTCATCGCCTACGTACGAGTCTGGGCCGCCGATCGCTATCGATCGATGCAGTGGTGGCTGTACCGCGATGGCCAGCAGTGGAAATGGTACGACTGGCGCGACCTGGGAAGCCGCCGCCAACTCTCCGAAGAACTGGCGGTGGCCTGGGCGTACGCCGACGAAGCGGCTTGGCAGTCGGCGCTGCTGGGAGGCTCGTGGAATCAATCCGGCGGCCCTTCGCTGGTGCTGGTCCGCGATCACTGGGATCAGGGCCGGCGCTGGTCGGCAGTGGAAAAGTTGCGCCGCGCCGAAGGCCTGCCCGTCCACCCGTTCCTCGAAGATCCCTATCGGGTCGAGCTGGCTCGTCACTGGGTCGCCATGCGCCGCTTCGCGGACGCCCGCCGACTCCTGCAATCGATCGACAAACCGCGAGAAGTTCCCGACGCGGCTCTGCTCACGGCGGCCTGCGATGCGGGACAAGGGCGATGGAGCCAGGCTTCGGCGGCATTGGATGATTACGAAGACCGCCTCGGCCCGACTCCTCCGTCGTGCAGGCTGCGTTTGGAAATCGCAGAGAAAACCGGTGATTCTGCGATGGCCTTGCACAGTTGCCGTCAATGGGTGGCCGTCGAGCCCGGCGGAATCACGCCGCTGCTGGAACTGTGTCGGCTTGCGCACGACGAACCGGGGGAGTTGGCGGCTGCCTTCCGCACCGGTGGGCGATCCCATCGGGTCTGGGAGCGCGCCGTGCAAGAAGCCTTGGATGAAGACCGCCGGGAATGCTGGGAAAATCTCTACCGGACAGGCCGGTCACTCGGTCTTCAAAGCGCCTGGCTGGCGGGACTCGAAGCTGCCCTGGCCGAGCAGCGGGGAGACTGGGACCAGGCGATCAACGCGACCAAACGAGCTCTCCACGCCGCCCGTCCGGCCGATCGAAGGCGGTGGAATCGAAGTCTGATCCGACGACTCATTGCCGGTGACCAGTGGGAACGCCTGCTTCACGATCCTCTTGCTCCCGCTTTCGCCCTCTGGACGCTGCTCTCGACCGTCTCACCGGAAACGGCCGCCCGGAATCCCGGACGAATCCTCGCGTTGTGCGAACAGCACCGAAACCAACTCGGCGACTCCATGTGGGCCAACCTGCTCGTTGCCGACGCAGCGGCGATCGAAAAAAATTGGCAACGCGCCGTCATCGAATACCAGATGGCCTTCCTCGACCCGCAAGCTCGGCGGAACGGACGAGCCCGCCACCAGTGGCTCGAGACCTGCTACCAGCTCGAAGGTCCGCTGCTCGCCTACCATCGCTCTCTTTCGCGAACCGAAGCCTTTCCCGTGATCGGCGACCGCTTGGTTCAGCAGGGCGATTGGCAGGCGCTGGCCGCCCTGCTGGTTGCCAATCGAGACGATCTCCCTCGCCTGCCGCCCGTTGTCCGGTGCTGGCATGACTTCTTTCAGGCCCATCTGCTGATTCGGCAGGGGGAATACGATCAGGCCGAGCAACTGCTGGTACGGGCCATCCGTCGCTCGGAGCGGGTGACCATGGGCTGGTGGGTGATCGAAGCCGCCGTCCCGCTACTGATCGAACAGTCTCTGCAGACGGAAACTTGGCGGGAACTTACTGTGGACAGCACAATCGGCGGCCGGTTCTGGCGAAATTGGATCGCGATCCTCAAAGAAAAAGCAGCCGACGAACCGCCCCCACCGATCAGCGTCGAGCAGTTCTTGAATGTCTTCGCCGAACTACACGGGTCCGAGTCGGCCGTTCTGTACTACCGAGCGGAACTGGCCGCCGAGTCCGGCGATTATGCTCGAGTTCGCCGACTGCTGGAACCGTGGCCCGAAAAGACCATGCTCCTCCTTTCCGAGGATCGCGAACGGCAGTGCCGACGTTGGCTGGTGCAAGCCCTGATGGCCCAAGAAGATTGGGAATCGCTCCGACAATTGGCGGAGCGGGCGGATGGTGTCGGCGACCGCGAGCCCCTGCTGTGGTGGTCGGTCGCCTGCGAGCCCGGCCGGCCGTTTTCCCAATGGTGGCCGACACTGACCCAGGCGCAGCAGCGCGAGCTGGCCCCTCCAATAGCCATGTTGGACACATTCCGCTGGTGGCTGCAAATGCCTCGTTGAGGTGGTACCGTCGGGCCATCGACGGTGTTTTCTCCCGATTCCCATCTCGATTGCCCCCGCTCGCTCTTTTCCCCAATCGGACTTGTCTGATAAGATGAGGGACCGCGACACAGCGATCTGCAACTGAAAGAGATCTGCAAGTGATCGGTTTGGCCGGTATCACGACAGGGCCAAACGGCGGGTTGGTTTTGCGCTGACAGGACGATCCACCCAGTCCGGTGCGGTCGCACGGATACGATATGGGAAGGGAACACACTCCATGGCACAAGTGATTGACAACACGCGCGAGCGTACGGTCGAGACCGAAGACAAGTACGAATATCCGGGGATACCGACCACCTGCGATGGTGCCGAGGCGGTCGTGTGGGTCGAGCGGCATGTGTGCCAGGGTTCGGGCGCCTACCCCATCACCAGCTCGACCACCATGGGCTCGGGGTTCAACGCGGCTGCCAGCAATGGACTCCCCAATCTCTGGGGGGATCAACTGGTATTTGTCGAGCCGGAAAGCGAGCATTCCTCGGCGACCTTTTGCGAAGGGTTCGCCTTGGCCGGTGGTCGCGTCACCAACTTCACTTCGGGGCAGGGGCTGGTGCTGATGAAAGAGGTGCTCTACACCATCTCCGGCAAACGGTTGCCGGTGGTGTTCAATATTGGTGCTCGAGCGCTCACCAGCCAGAGTCTCAACGTGCACGCGGGTCATGACGACGTGATGGCGGTGGCTGACTGCGGGTGGGGCATTCTGTTTGCGCGGAACGCGCAGGAGGCGGGCGACCTCTGCCTGATCGCTCGTCGCGCCGCCGAAGACTCTCACACGCCGTTCCTCAACGTCCAGGACGGTTTCCTCACCACGCACACCGTGGAGACGGTACGACTTTGCGAACCGGAGTTCATGAAGCAGTACGTGGGACCTCCCAGCGAGAAGCTGATGAATCTGATGGATCCCCACAATCCGGTCATGTCGGGCGTGGTTCAGAACCAGGACTCGTACATGAAAGGGAAAATCTCCCAGCGCTGGTATTACGACCGGGTCCAGCCGGCTTTGGAGGAGGCGTTTCGCGAATTCGCCATGAAGACGGGTCGGCGATACGACTTCGTGATGCCGTACCGCTGCGAGGATGCCGAGTACATCTTGATCGGGATGGGCTCCTACCTGGAGACGGCGCAGACGACTATCGACTATTTGCGGGAAGAGAAAGGAATTGCGGCGGGCTGCCTCAGCATCTGCTGCTTCCGCCCCTTCCCGGCTCGTGAAATCGTCGCTCACACGCACCATGCCAAAGCGATTTCGATCATTGAGCGGATGGACGATCCGCTGTCGACCACCGGTAATCACCTCACACGGGAGATCAAAGCGGCGTTTTGCGATGCCTCCTTGGGTGAAAACGGTATGGACAAGATCGATCGGATCCCGCGACTGTTTCACGGGGCGGCCGGTCTGGGGAGCCGCGACGTGCGAGCGGGTGACATCATCTCCATCTTCGAGAACATGCAGGGGCGTCCCGGCCAACACTTCTTTTGCGTTGGCATCGACCATGCCTTGGCGTTGCCTCGCGGCGAAGATCCCGACCTGCGTCCACCGGGAGCCTTTTCGATGCGAGGCCATTCGGTGGGCGGTTTCGGATCGGTCACCACCAACAAAGTCATCGCCACCATCGCCGGCGACGTGTTCGGCAAAGACGTGCAGGCCTATCCCAAGTACGGCTCGGAAAAGAAGGGACTGCCGACCACCTACTACCTCACGATCGCCGATTCCCACATTTTCTCGCATTCGGAACTGAAGTACGTCGATCTGGTCGTGCTCAACGACACCAATGCTTTGCTCAGTGGCAACCCACTGGTGGGAGCCGTCGAAGGGGCGGCGGTGTTCATGCAGAGTCCGCATACCGACCCGAAGGATGTCTGGATTCGCATCCCCGCGCATCACCAGCAGACGATTCGCGAGAAGAAGCTGCGAGTCTATTTCGCCGACATGGTGAAGATCGCCAAGGAAGTCGCTTCCGAGCCCGATTTGGAGATGCGGATGCAGGGGATCGTCTTGCTCGGTGCATTCCTCAAGTTGACCCCCTACGCTCGAGAAGCCGAAATGTCGGACGACGAGGTGTATGCCGGCGTGGAAAAAGCCCTCCGCAAGTACTTCGGCAAACGAGGCGAACAGGTCGTGCAGGACAACCTGACTTGTGTCAAACGAGGCTATCGCGAAATGCAGGAGATCCCCGCCGAAATGATCGCCGGCAGTTAGTCCGTGACCACAACCGACACCCGATTCCCGCCGGGAATCGAATTCCACGAACGTTTACCCGCTTGTTAGCGTGAGGCAATCAATACCATGTCGAATGAGTCATCGATGAATCGTCCCAGTGAACGGGATCCCTATAACAACAATTCGTACGGCACTCTGGTCGACGGCGAATACCGCGAAGTCAATCTGCCGGTACTCGACGTCCACGATTTCAACGACCGCATCATCCACGCCTACGAAGATGGTACCGCCGAAAACTCCCTGCCGGCCGACCTCTCGGTGGCCCGCTCTCTGGTCCCCGCCGGGACCGCCGCGCTGCGGGACTTCAGCTACATCGCGCCCGAGATTCCCGAATACATCCCCGAGAACTGCACCGGCTGCATGGAGTGCGTCACCGAATGTCCCGACACGGCCATCTTGGGCAAGGTGCTCTCGGAATCGGAAGTCGAGAAGAAACTGGCGGAAATCCCCGATCCGGCCGACCGGGAGATGTTCGCCAAGTATTGGGCCAAGACGCGGAAGTATTACGATGGCCCGCAGAAGAAGGGCAAAGAAGGCGGCCGCTTCGCCATCATCATTGATCCGAGCAAGTGCAAGGGATGCGCCGAGTGCGTCACCGTCTGCGACGATCTGGCCCTGAAAATGATCTCCAAGAACGATGAGGTGATGCTGGAAAACCGCAAGGTCCATCATTACTTCAAGAAATTCGGGCCGTCCGACCGGCAGTACATCAACGACAACCTGCTGGTCGACATGATGCTCCGAGAAGAGACGCACATCTACGTCGGTGGAGCCGGTTCCTGTGCCGGGTGCGGCGAGGGAACCGCCCTGCGGATGCTCTGTTCGGCCACCGCCGCCAAATACGGGGATCAGTGGGCCATCGTGGCGGCCACCGGTTGCAACACCGTTTACACTTCGACGTACCCTTACAACCCCTACATGGTCGCCTGGACCAACTCGCTGTTCGAAAATGCTCCTGCGGACGCTATGGGAGTGCGGGCCCGCTGGGACCAGATGGGGTGGCAAGACAAGCCGATCTGGTGTATCGGGGGCGACGGAGCCATGTTCGACATCGGCTTCCAGTCCCTCTCGCGGATGTTGGCCTCCGGCATGAACATCAAGGTGTTCGTACTCGATACGCAGGTCTACTCCAATACGGGCGGGCAGGCGTCGACCAGCACCTACACAGGCCAAAACACCAAGATGAGCCTGCACGGGAAGAAAGTGCAGGGCAAGCAGGAGCGCCGCAAGGAGATTGCGCAGATCGTGATGATGCATCCCCGCACGTTCGTCGCGCAGACCACCGCGGCACACATGAATCACTTCTACAAATCGGTCATCGGCGCTTTGGAATTCGACGGCCCGGCCGTCGTCGTCTGCTACACCACCTGCCAGCCGGAACACGGCGTGGCGGACAACATGGCGGCCGACCAGGCCCGACTCGCCGTCGACTCGCGAGCCTTCCCCTTGCTGGTCTACGATCCCCGCAAAGGAGATACCATCAAGAAACGGTTGTCGCTGCAGGGGAATCCGGCCATGAAAGAGGACTGGTGGAAAAACCCCAAGACGGGCGAAGTGGTCGACTTCATCACGTTCGCTCGCAGCGAAGGCCGGTTTTCCAAGCATTTCGACAAGGATGGCAATCCGTCGGAGTTATTGCTGACTACGAAGCAAGATCGGCTGGAAAACTGGCACGTGCTCCAAGAGCTGGCCGGTCTGCGCTAGCCACCATTCACCGCCACTACCCAGAAACGGACTCGTGTCGATGGCCGTCGTCCGCTGTCAGTGCGGTTGCCGCCTCGCGCGGCCTCTTCCGCACACCTGTCCCCGCTGCGGGGCCGTGATCGTGGGACTGCGTCCGCGCCCGCTCATCAGTCCCCTGCTCGTGGTTCCGCTGATCATGGCGTCACTGGTAGGGCTGGTCCTGTTCGCCCTGTGGTGGTCGCAACGGTAGCCCTCAACTCACTCGTCTCGCTGCACCGGCAAGAACTGCACGGCGTCGGCGATGCCGTAGCCCCTCGACCCGCGCACGCGCAAGCGGACGCGAGCCGGCCGGTCCGCGGAAAAGCGGAATCGGCCGAGCGAGTGAAACAACCCATCGATCTCGGGCCGCTTTCGCTGATTCACCGTCACCTCTTGCGTGCCTTGTGCCGACTCGATCTCGACCCTCAGCGCCGTCGCCCGATTCGGATGCGCCGACCAGCTCAATCTCACTTCATACATACCGCCATCCAACTTCGCGGAAAACGTGGCCACACCGTCCGACTCCCCATCGTCCTTCAGTGCCTGGTAGCCGTCGCCGACATACGGCTGGATCGAACTGGACCGCCGCCACGGTCCCGTCAGCCGGGCCATCGAATCGTCCACCACGATTCCCGGCAGTGAACCGGCCCGAATCAGCCGCTTGGGAGGATACTTCTCCAGATCGAGTTCCAAGATCTGAGCATCGGCCAAGAGTCGCTGCCTGAGTTGCGCATAGGGCACCTGCTGGACGGGGCGTCCATCGCCCTCCAGCGCCATAGCGGCGGCCGTCGCCGCGGACTGCCCCAGGATCATGAATACCGGTTCCATGCGGATCGATCCGTAGGCGATATGCGATGCGGACAGGCAGACCGGCACCAACAGATTCTCGCACTCATCTTTCCGGGGCACGATCGAGCGATAGGAGATGACATAGGGACCGCCGGGCGAGACCTGCACATCCCCTTCGTTCTGCACGGTGCCGTCGGGGGTCACGTAGCGCTGCACGTTGTGCGAGTCCATATTGTAGGACCCCATGCCGACCGGATCGTCGGCAATCCGCTGGCGCCGGCAATCGAGCTCGGTCACCACATAGTCGGCGACCATCCGCCGCGCTTCGCGCACGTAGATCACATGGGGCCAGTGGTCGTTGTCGACGAACTCATCCTTGGCCAATCCCCATGTCGCCATCTCTCTACGGATCTTCTCGGGAACTCGCGGGTGGTGCGTCAGCGTCCACATCAACCCCTGCTGATAGCGCAGGTGTTCACGCAAGATTGCCTCGCGCTGTTCGTCGCTGGCCTCGGGATAGTCGTAATTCATCCCGATGTTGTCCGTCGAGAACGCGCCGTTGTTGTTCGTATCGGTCTTGCCGTTGGGCACGTAGCGAATACTGAGCGGCAACCGCAGGTCCCCCGCCTCGAAATTCCTCAGCAGCAACTCGTACTGCCGTTCGTCATATCCGTCCGGCTTGCGAAAGGGAACTCGGTTCTCGGGAACCCGCGTCATGCACATGCGGTAGCAGTAAGCCTGCAACCGACGGTCTCCCGCGCCTTCGTTCCCCGGTCCGCCGGCGTGGACGCGAGGCAGCAGGCCGCTGTCGGGATTGCCCGGCTCGACATAGGGATCGACGGGAACGACGAACCGGTGATTGTGGATGTTGCCTCGGGGCTGCACGCCGTTGAGCGTCTCCCCGTACTTCGAATTGGGCTCGCGACCGATCGTGTAACTCACTCCGGCCGCCGCCATCAAGTCCCCTTCGTACGTGGCGTCGATGAAGTAGGCACCGCGGTAGACCGTGCCGTCCTTCGTGCGGATCGAAACGATCCTCCGATCCTTCACCACCGTGCCGCCTCGGCGGTCCAACCCGCTCCGGCGCACCACGGTCACTCGGTCGGCGACTTCCCGCAACATGTCCTCCATGACCTGCTCGGCCACGTGCGGCTCGAACGTCCAGATCGCGTCCTCGGCCGGCCGGTATCCCCGAAACTCGCCCGGTCGCTGAAACCGCCACGACCGGTCTTGATCGTAGTAAGCCTTCAGCCGCCGATAGAATTCTCGGGCCACTCCGCCAATCACCGACTTGTTCCCCGTGTCGGTGTAACCGAGACCGCCCGTCGTCAACCCTCCCAGGTGTCCGGTCGGCTCGATCAAGACCGCCTTCTTGCCCATCCGAGCCGCCTGCACGGCCGCCACAACGCCCGCCGATGTACCGCCATAGATGATAATGTCCCCTTCTACCGTTTTGCCGTGCGCTTGGCCGAGGTCGCCGCACACCGACCAACCGACCAGTCCTATCAGTCCCCACACCGCTCCAGCCCAGATGCCGTTCATTCTCGCCTTCTCTCCAGATCGCATGCCGCTTCAACATCACCACAACATATTGTCACCTATCGTGAATGCTGGCGGCGGGAAACGCAACAGGCCGGACATCCGGTTTTCCCGCGCCATCCCACACAGCCCGAACATCTCGGCCCGTGTCGTGAGCTAGCGTTTAGGTGACGGCAAGGGCACCGCATCGCGCACCACCATGCTCCGTCGATGTCTCAAGTCCCATCCTCGGTCCGCAGCCATGAGTCCGATCACCAACGCCATGTCCTTAGCTCAGCAACCATCCACCGCTCGACGATGGCGAGCCCTTCTCCTGGTCCTCCTTTCGCTGGCCCTGGGAATCCTCCTCTCCTCACTCCTCGGCTGCGGCGGCAAATCGAGTGAAGCCCAGCAGATCGAAGATCCGGGGAAGCTGCTGGAGGACTACGATCGCAGCCGGCGCCGCCACGATCCGATTCGCTTCGAAGAAGTCGATCTGGGCGAGTTTTTCACGACGAAATTCATCGCGGGAAAAGGAAGCTATGCCGTCAGTTTCCATCTCTACGCGGTCGTCGATCGGAAACATCGCAGCGAGCTGATGGAAGCCAAGCAAAAGCGTGAAAAACGCATGCGGGACGCCATCTTCACCACTCTGGCCAAGACGGAACTGGATTACTTTCGCGAGCCGACGCTGGCGTGGATCCGCTCGGAACTGATGACCGCCATCAACCGCTCGCTGCAGACTCGCGTCGTTCGCGATCTGGTGTTCGGCGAGTTTTCCTTTGAACGGACCTGACGGGAGCCCGCCCTACTCCGGTATTTCATGCACGGTGTAGTGGGCCTGGGCCGGAAAGAACACGCCGCGACCATGGGGCGTCAGGTTCTTCACATGGAACTCATACACGTATCCCGGCCGCAAGGGTTGCTGCAAGCGGAGGGTGATACTCTTGCCGCTCTTGTCCAGCGAGACCGCAGCCACCGGTTCGCTGCGGCGATTCTTATCGGGGCCGCCATACGCCGGAGTGGGAATCCGCGTGTAGGACGTCACCGCATAGGTCCGGGGATCGATGGCCCGCCGGCGGTCGGCCGGGTGAGTCAACTCCAATTGAAACCCGTCTCGTCGAATACGGACGTGAGCGATTCCGGTGGGGAGTTCTTCGAGGACGGGGCGGCACTGCACGATACTGCCGATGTTGTTCGCGCCCCCCCAGCCGCTGTCTCGCAAACAACCGACGTATAGATCGCCTCGAGGCGACACGGCACAGGAGACCGGACCGATCAACGGAGGTCCCTCCAGTGGCTCAGGCCAGCTCATCGGATAAGCGGCTCCCTGATAGACGCCGTTGACTCGTTCCAACGAAAGTCGCACGAGCGCCCGTTCGTTGAACTCGCAGCCGACCAGGTCCCCCTCGAACACCCCGAATCCCCGTCTGCGGGGCGCCCTTTTGGGTGTATACAAGAACGAGATCCCGTTGACACTGCGCGTCCACGGATGGGGAATCTTGATCGCGGGCGGTGTCGTAGGAGCTTTCAACCCCTGTTTTTTCTCGAGCTTGTTGTAAAAGCCGTAGCGAGCCCCGGGGCGAACGTGGTTGAGTTCGTTGAACGGATTGTAGTTCCCCTGGTTGTCGGTGACGAACAACTCGCCCTCCCGATCACGGGCGATTCCCATGGGAAACCGGTGCCCGCCGCTGATCACTTCGATACGGAAGCGATGAGGATTCTCGGGCGAGGGGCGGCGGGGAACCAGTCGCAGCACCTTGCCTCGGTAACGAGCCGACTCGGGAGTGCGATCATCCTGCTGACAAGGTAGTGCCACGTAGTAGATCCCCTGCTCGTCGCGAGGCAATCCGACGGCCCAGTCGTGATAGTCGGTGGTGTGCCCCCACCCCGATGCCAATGTCACATAGCGATCGTAACGGCCGTCCCCGTCGACGTCGGTCATTCTCAGCAGGGCATACTTGACCAGCACGTCGACATAGCCGGGTCCTGTGGCGAGTCCGTAAGGCGCCGCCAACTCGTCCGTCGCCGGCCACAGAGTCTCCTCCAACCCGTCGCCGTCGCGGTCTTCCGCCACCCAGACTCGTCCCTTGAGCGACCCGAAGACGAGTGCCCCATCGGGCCGCCAAGCCAACGCGATGGGCATGATCTCTTCCGGGAACGCCAATCGCGTAGCACGAAAACCGGGCAACACCTTCAGTTCGCGAGCCTCCAGCTTCAATGGCTCTTCAGCCGTTGGTGGAAAACGATCGACCTGCACGTTTGCCCGGTAGACGACTTCGACGGCGCCTTGGTCGAGCCACCATCCTTCGCGGCTTGCCGGCGGCGCAGCGGTCGCCGCCACGCGTGCCACTGCGTGAGCCGGTCCGGGAAGACGAAATTCGCGGCCTCCGCCGCCAGGCTTGACATCGGGCATTCCGGCAAAGGGGCGAAACAGCACCCGCCATCCTTCGGGAACTCCCGTCACCTCCACTCGGCGCACAAAACCTCCGCCCTCGGCGCCGTCGCGCAGAGCATGCCACGATTGTGTCACAAATATCATTTCTGTCTTTCGGTCGGGCAACTGAAACCTCAAGCGATATCGGACTCGAATCCCGCCCGTTTCCAGTTCGTGTTCCAACTCGTCGAACTCGGTAACGAACTGTCCGATGCGGAGGGGAGCCAGATGAACGTCTCCCCGGCGCAGCTCGATCTCGGCTGCCGACGTCTTCGGGGCAGCCACCATGGCTCCCGCCAGCTCCCAATACCAGGTTTTCCCTTCGGTTCGCTGGCGAGCCACATCGCCGGTGGTCCAGAACTGTTGCCGGGCGGTGGCCAAATCAAAAAGAACGTTGTGCCGGTTCGGCAAACCGATCAGCAACGGCTTGATCCACGGTTTTCCGTCGTAGCGCACCACGTCCGTCACGAGGACCGATCGCCCGCTTGACCGATCGACAACACCCCGCTGACGCAATGTTCGCACCGGATTGGGAGCCGGCGGAACGAAGTCGGCCAGGTTGAGAACTTCCCACACGGCAGCGAGCTGATGTTGCAGATTCTGTTCTAGTACGCCGTGTACCGCCACTTTCACTCCGGGCATTTCCATTCGCGGCACGATGCGCGACGGATTCGCCACCCAACGGAAAAACCAGGACGGTCGAATGCGACTTGCCGGACGAGTCAGCTCGGGGCCGCGTGCGTTCAGCGGCGCGTCCGCCGGAAGAACGCCCCCCACGGCATGACAACTGGTACAGCCGAAGCCGCTGCTGGTCACCAGTCGGGCACCTGCCGTCTTGAGCGTTACAGCATCGACCGGCGGAAGAGTCGG
>JALSIV010000005.1 GCA_026989685.1 Pirellulaceae bacterium
GGTCGGCGATGAGCACGAAAAGTCGTCGTGTCGCCGATTACCGGATTGTGACGAACGGCGAGCCGTCCAGCTACCCCATGGAACGGGCAAGTGGGGCTGCGGGCTGTGATCTGGTAAGATCGTCATTTGAATTGCCACCGTCCAGCCATCGAAAGCTTGGTTACGATGCAGAGATCCGATTTCGACATCGATTCGCTGGCCGCATTTCTCCACATCACGCCGGCTCAGGTTTCGAAGATGGTGGAGCGGGGCCGCCTGCCCGGCCGCAAGGTCGGAGGAAAATGGCGGTTTTCCGCAGCGGAAATCCATCACTGGCTCGAAGAACGCATCGGGGCGTCGGACGACGAGGATCTGGTGGCCGTGGAAAGGATTCTCGATCGAGGGAGCGATGCAGCGACCGCGGTTTCGCTTGCGGAGGTCCTCACCACGGCCACGATCGCCGTTCCCCTGTCCGCGAGGACGCGCAGTTCGGTGATCACTTCCATGTGTCGGCTCGCAGCCCAGTCGGGATGGCTGTGGGATCCGCAGCAAATGGCCGATGCCGTCAAGGCTCGAGAGTCGCTGCACCCCACCGCGCTGGACAACGGTGTGGCGCTGCTCCATCCGCGCCGCCCGCAAAGCGCCATTTTGGCTCAAGCCGTCGTCGCCCTCGGTATCACCTCGCATGGTCTCCCCTTCGGCGGCCCCGTTCCCACCGATGTGTTCTTTCTGCTGGCCGCGACATCGGATGCCGAGCACCTACGGCTGCTGGCTCGCGTGAGCCGCATTATCGGGATGCCCGACGTGTTGCCGCGGCTGCGCGGCGCGATGTCGGCGGATGAGGCCCTCGAAGTCATGCTGTCTGCCGAAGCGTCCCTCCGGGACGGCAATATCACATGAGACGATTTTTCGTAGTGCGATAGAGTGCGATCATGTCCGGTCAGACTGACACCAGGGAGCTGATGGGTGCCACCGACCCGATGGTGGTGGCGGTCGGGAATCCCGAGGGTGACGAGTTGGCCGAGTGTCGGAAGTTGTTGCGGTGTCAATCGAGTTTGCGGGAATTTGCGACCATCGCCGAGGCATTGCCGGCACTGGGGAGGCAACCCAAACTGGACTGGATCGTGGTGTGGCAACCCCGCCCGGCTCGCATCAGCCAGGCCGCTATTGAGCAGCTTCGACAAGCCCGCCCGGTCTGCCGGCTGATCGAAGTGGCCGGCGTATGGTGTGAAGGCGAACCGGCAAGCGGCCATCCAATCGGCGGGGTTCACCGGGTCTACTGGTATGAATTTCCCTGGCGCTGGGCCGGTGTATGTCGGCAGCGAGGGCAGGGCAGGTTGGACGAGTGGTCCCTTCCTGCCACGACGACTCGGGGCGACCGTTCCTTGGGTGCGCCCCGGATCGAACCGGCAGCCGCCTCGCTTGCTCGACGATCCGCTGCCATACTGGCTGAATCCAAGATCGATTACGAGGCCGTGGCCGCACTCTGTCGCTTGGCCGGTGCCGACGTCCACCATGAAATTCCGGCCCAATGGGACCCGGATCCGGATCGGGACGAGCTGGTGATTTGGAACCGGGGCATGAGTCGTGAGTCGGATCAGGAATTGCCGGCCGATGTGGCGCGATCCTCCGGCCCGAAACTCGTGCTACTCGATTTTCCTCGGCCCCACGAAGTCGTTCTCTGGCGATCTCGCGGCTGGGACGTGGCAGCGCGTCCGTTTCGTTGGGCCGATTTATTGGCATGGAGTGCCCAGCTATAGTGGAGCGGTCGATGTCCGGTTGCGATTGCCACGTCCCTTCGATTGCCATCTATCCATCCGATCCCTATGACCAAGAACTCTCAGCCCGTTTCTCCCACCGATCAGGTCAAGGGGCGTTATGCGTTTGTCAGCCTCGGTTGCCCCAAGAATCTGGTTGATAGCGAACGTATGCTGGGGCGACTCCAGCTCGACGGTTACCAGTTGGTTCCCGAACCATCCCAGGCCGATTTCGTCGTCGTCAACACCTGCGGCTTTATCGAAGCGGCCCGGGAGGAGTCGCGGTCGGCGATCGAGGAGATGGCCGAACTGAAGCGCAAGGGCGAAGTTCGCGGGCTAATCGTCTCGGGGTGCCTGGCCGAGCGGGACCGCGATGCCCTGCTGACGCAGGTTCCCGAAATCGACGCGCTGGTCGGTGTGTTCGCTCGCGACGAAGTGACTCGCGTCGCCGACCGGATCATCGGATCGATGCTGGAGCAACAAACCGTATTCCGGCCCGCTCCCGTCCGCATGCAGGATGACCGGGATCGCATGCGAGTGACTCCCGGCCACTTCGCCTACCTCAAGATCTCCGAAGGGTGCGACCGCACGTGTACGTTTTGCGCGATCCCCCATATGCGAGGCAAGCACGTTTCCAAGCCGATCGAGGAGGTGATCGACGAGACTCGGCAACTCGTGGCCGACGGCGTCCGGGAATTGGTCATCGTAGCTCAGGATACCACCTACTACGGCATCGACTTATACGGCGAGCCTCGCCTGGCCGAGCTATTGAGGCGGGTCGAGCAGGTCGACGGGATCGACTGGATCCGTTTGATGTATCTCTACCCGATCCATTTCGACCAGGCGTTGATCGAGACGATTGCCGCCAGTTCGCGCATTGTTCCCTATTTGGACATGCCGCTGCAGCACATCGACGACACGGTGTTGCGGCGGATGGCGCGGCGCGTGTCTCGCGGCCAGATCGAGCTGCTGGTGGAACGGCTGCGCGATTCCATTCCCGATCTGGTGTTGCGGACGACGATGTTGGTTGGCTTTCCCGGTGAAACCGAGAGCCAGTTTCAGTCGCTGATCGATTTCGTTCGGGATTATCGATTCGAGCGGATCGGTGTTTTCGCTTATTCCTATGAGCCGGACACGCCGTCGGCCAATATGGACGGCCACCTTGACGAAGCGACCAAGATTCGCCGGCGCGACCAGTTGATGGCAGTCCAGCAGGAGATCGCTTTCGACTGGGCATGCCGGCAGGTTGGCCGACAACTCGATGTGCTGATCGACATGCCCTTGCCCGAACAACCGAACGTGTGGATCGGCAGGACCTATGCCGACGCGCCCGATGTCGATCCGGTCGTGTATGTTACCGAGCAGAACCAGCGGTTGGAGGCTGGACGGTTGGTACGTTGTGAGATCGCCATGTCCCGCGAGTACGACTTGATTGCCGTTCCCATCGGACCACCTCGCTGAGTCACCATTCATTCGAACTCATCACCATGCCGCGGAAATCGACGCGATGACCACCGCCCCTTCGACACAAGCATCCAATCAGGTCCTCACGATCCCCAATCAGATTACCGGCGTTCGTTTGTTGCTTTCAGTTGCCGTGTTCGTGCTGATCGGGCTTCAGTACTACACGGCGGCGGTGATCCTCTTTCTGGTCGCAGCGTCGACCGATTGGGTCGACGGCTATTGGGCTCGGAGATACGGCGCCGTGAGCAAACTGGGGCGGGTCTTCGATCCGTTCGTCGACAAAATCATTATTTGCGGTTCGTTCATCTATCTGTGCGCCCAGCCGCAGTCACGAGTGGTTCCCTGGATGGCGGTGGTCGTGGTGGGCCGCGAGTTGCTGGTGACCGCCCTGCGAAGCTCGATCGAGCAAAGCGGTGGAGATTTTTCCGCGAACATGTCGGGCAAGTTGAAAATGGTCTTCCAGTGCGCTGCCGTCGTGGCCTCTCTGCTGGTTCTTCGCAAAGGAGATTCGCCCCCGGACTGGCTGGTGTGGGCCACGGCGGCACTCGTATGGCTGGCCGTTCTTTCGACTCTCCAGTCTGGCTTCGTCTATGTCATCGCGGCGGCCAAGTTTTGGCAAAACATGCCGCAAGAGGCCAGCGGCGATGAGTAACCTCGAGGAACCCAATGCCGTCCTCGCCGTGGTCACGCTGCTGATGGGCGGCGGATCGCTGGTCGTGTGGTACCTGTGGCTCAGCGGCGGACTCCGGCATCTGTGGCGCTGGCAAAACGGACCGCGGGTTCCCTTCGGACTGGTCGACTTGTTCAGCGCACTGTTGATCATGGCGGCTGCCGAACTGGCCGTTTCCTTGCTGACCCCGTCCAGCGGGGAGGTTTCCCTATCGCCGGTCGACGCTGCGACACTCGATCCCGCTCGGTACTGGACGCTTGCCCTGGCTAGGACGCTGGGGTTGGTCATCTGGTGTGGATGGATCTGCGCCACGCGCCCGCGAGCCGCACGACAGGCATCAACGGCTTACGCTCGGCATTTCCGACAAGACCTGGTGCGAGGTATTATCGGCTTCCTGTTGTGGGTTCCTCCCATTTTGATGCTGCAGGCGTGGCTGGCATCCTGGATCGACTACCGACACCCCACCGCCGAAATGCTGAAGCAACTTCGCGAGTTCTCGCAAATCGCGCCCGTTGTGGTGACGACAGTGCTGGTCGCGCCGCTGGCCGAGGAAGTCCTGTTTCGCGGGATTCTCCTGGGATGGTTCGACCGATTGCTCGTGGAACGTCCCGATATGCACTCGCTGTTGATGGGGAGTCCTCATGAGTCCGGCTACGTGCGCGAGGGAATTCGGGGGACAGGATTCGCTCGCTGGGGAGCCGTTCTGGCCAGCTCCTTTGTTTTCGCCGTGTTGCACTTGGGAAACGGGCCGGAGGGGCAGTGGTTCGGTCCCGACCTGGTCCCTTTGTTCTTGCTCGCCATCGTCTTGGGGTGGATCACGCGGCAGACCGGTCGATTGACTCCCGCAATCGTGATGCACTCGATGCTCAACGGGTTGACCGTGGCCATGATCATTTTCGTGTCTCAGTCCACTTGAGCAGGGCAGAGCGGCTTCCTAATCTTGAGGCGACCCCGTTGGCGGAAGGCTGTGTCATGGAGCCGGATGCCAAGATCAGAGGTTCCCGGCTGCGTGGATGGTGCACCGCGAATGCGGCGCGGCGGGCATGATTCGAATTCGGCCACAGTAGGAGACTCCGTTATGACGATTGGTTTCGGCATCATTGGTTGCGGCATGATTGCGAATTTCCATTGCCGAGCCGTGGCCGAGATTCGTGGTGCCAAAGTGGTCGGTTGCTACGATATGTACGAGCCGTCCGCGGAGCGGCTGGCGAGCCAGTTCGGTTGCCAAGCCCACCGGAAATTGGCGACACTGCTGGCCGACGACGCCGTGGACGTGGTCACCATTTGCACGCCGAGCGGAGCCCACATGGAACCGGCGGTGGCGGCGGCTCGAGCCGGCAAGCACGTCATTGTCGAGAAGCCGCTGGAGATCACGCTGCGTCGGTGCGATCGCGTCCTTGAGGCCTGTGATCAGGCGGGAGTCGTCCTTTCGGCTATTTTCCCCTCGCGCTATCACGAGTCGGCGCAGTTGATGAAGCGAGCTGTCGAGCAGGGCCGATTTGGCAAGTTGACGCTGGCCGATTCGTACGTGAAGTGGTTTCGGACGCAGCAGTACTACGACAGCGGTGCCTGGCGAGGGACCTGGAAGCTCGATGGCGGCGGCGCGTTGATGAACCAGGCCATTCACAGCGTCGACCTGTTGCTTTGGCTGACGGGACCGATCGCCGACTTGTCGGCCCGCTGCGCCACCTTGACCCATCAGCGGATTCAAGTGGAAGACACGGCGGTCGCCTCGCTGCGATTCCAAAATGGAGCACTCGGTTCGATCGAGGCGACCACTTCGGCGTTTCCGGGGTTCCTCAAGCGGATCGAACTCCACGGCGACGAAGGGACCGCCGTGATGGAAGAGGAAGACATCAAGGTGTGGGACTTCGCCCGCAAACGGAAAGCCGACCAGCGGATCCTCGAGCGAATGGCGGGAAAGACGCAGACCGGCGGAGGGGCCGCCGATCCCGCCGCCATCGGCCACCACGGACACTTGATGCAGTTCAAGGATGTCCTCAAGGCCATCAAGAGCGGGACGCGCCCGCTGATCGATGGCCCCGAAGGCCGTCGCTCGGTCGAGGCGATCCTGGCGATCTACAAGGCGGCGGAAACCGGACGGACGGTCGATCTGCCTCTCAAGAGCGATCCCGTGCTCAAGGCAAGGAAGAGCGAAACGTAGCGCGGGATGCGTGCGCTCTTTCCGGCGAGCCGGCGGAAACCGGACGGACGGTCGATCTGCCTCTCCAGAGCGATCCGGTGCTCAAGGCGAGGAAGAGCCGAACGCACCTGGTTCTCAGGCTCCGCATTTTCGGACTTGAGTCCGGGCGGTCGGGCCGGCTACCATGAACGCAACTCGCCAACCCGAACGGAGTCGCTCTGATGGCAAAGCCACGGAATCGGTGGATCGACGGTGCCGTCTACTTTACGGTGCGCACAGTGGTGTGCGCCGTGCAGGCCGCCCCGCTGGATGCATGTCTCCCCATCGCGCGTGCTCTGAGTTGGCTGGCGTACGATGTGCTTCGCATCCGCCGCTCGGTGATCGATGACAATCTGCGTCATGCTTTTCCCGATTTTTCTCCCCAGCAGCGCCGTCGGATCGGCAAGGCCATGTGGCAGCACCTGTTGATCATGGCCTGGGAAGTGGCCCATGCCCCCCGCAAACTGCATCCGTTCAGCTTCGGCCGCCATCTCCGCTTCACCGATCGGCGCCTGCTGGTCGACTACCTGCTGCAAGACCGGCCGGTGGTGCTTGTTTCCGGCCACTTCGGCACCTTCGAGTTGGCCGGGTTCTTCGCCGGCATGCTCGGATTCCCCGTCTACTCGATCGCTCGGAAACTGGACAACCCATACCTCGACCGCTGGATCGCTCAGTTCCGAGAGTCTCAGGGGCAGTTCCTGTTGGACAAGAACGGGTGCGCGACCACCGTGGCCATGCTGCTCCAACGAGGCGCTACGCTGGGCGTGTTGGGGGACCAGCACGCCGGCCATCGCGGGCTGTGGGTCGATTTCCTCGGGAGACCCGCTTCCAGTCACAAGGCAGTCGCCTTGTTTACGCTGACCAGCGGCGCGCCGCAGTTGGTAGTCTACTTGAGGAGGACCGACCGTCCGCTGCACTTCGAATTGGGCATCGCCGGTGTCGCCGATCCGGCGATCGGCGGTCCGCAGTTGGACAACGCTCGTACGCTCACCCAGTGGTACAATGCTCGTTTGG
>JALSIV010000006.1 GCA_026989685.1 Pirellulaceae bacterium
CATCGGTCGGCATCTTCCCGGTCTGCTGCAGCAGACCGGGAAGATGCCGACCGATGGCTTCGGGCCAACCGGCCGACCGGATCCCATCTCCGCTCGCGGCCAAATGCGCCAGCAGAGATCCCGCTGCCAACGGAGCGACGGTGGCCAGCCAAATGGCGATGCCGCCTCCCAAGGGAATAGGCGTTGTGTGAACTTTGCGGCTTGCCGGCCGGTCCAATAGTCCCCACCGCAGGGAAAAGCGGCGCACGAAGGGAACCGACGACGCGGCAATCAAAGCCGGGATACCGGCGGCCAACAGCGGCAGCAGGATATACCACTGTCCGTTCAGATCAGCCACTGCGTTCCCAGCCTTTCGTCCATCATCTCCACACCCGGCTTCCCGGATCAGTGCTCGGTTCGACTACCTCCATCGTAATCGGCAACCGACGATTGACCAGTTTGGTGGTTGCCGACGCATCCTCCGCCGATCGTTCGAAGGGGCATCGCCGCATCAAGGCGACATCAACGAGGCAAAGTGTAGAGCCCCTGTCCTTCGATACAATGGACTGCCTGGTCGACGGGCAGATTCTTCGCCACCAGACGTTGACCGCTGGGCCACCGCACTTCCAACTGGTCGACCATCAGGGCGCTTCCCAGCCCGAAGATCAATCGCCGGTGGTTGGAGGCCATATAGCCGTCTCCGGCGGTCAGGTGCCGATAGAACCGCTGCTCGCCGATCCGCACCACCACCACGGCTCCGATCGCATCGCGGGCACTCACGGTGCCGGACAACTCGACGGCCAGGAAATGGCCGGTATTCTCCGAGCGGTTTTCCACTAGCACGGCCGCATCGCCAATGTGCGATACGGCGAACTCGGGCTTCCCATCGAGATTCCAATCGATCCTGGCCAGGCCGCGCCCCAACACCTTCCGCTCGAAGTAGTCCCCCGCCTCGGCCGCCGGCCAAGGAGAGAACGAACCGCCCAGGTTCCGCAGGTACTGAGCCGGCATGCGATAGGGGACGCCATTGCGAGTCAGGTCGTCGATATGACCATTGACGACCACCAGATCGACCAATCCATCGAGTTCGGCATCGAGAAACTGCGTGCCGAATCCCAGCATGCGTTCACTCGCCTCGGCGATGCCTCGCCGGGCGGACTCGTCCACGAACACCGGCCCCGGTTGTTGCCGGTAGAGGGCATTCGACTCCCGATAGAAGTTGCTGACCAACAGATCGAGTCGTCCGTCATCATCGAAATCTCCCGCGGCCACGCCCATGCAGCCTTGGCTGCGCCCGTCCTGTGAGAAGGCCAGTCCCCACAGAATCGCCCGTTCGTCGAACTGGGGCCGCCGGCCGGGAGGCGACTGATTGACGTAGCAGAAGTTGGCTGTCGCATCGTTGGCTACGAACACGGCCATCTGCCGTTCACCTGTCAGATCGGCCACCACGCAGCCCAGTCCGTTGCCTCGAGGACCTGTCACACCTGTGTCACTTGTCGCGTTCGGCCACCGCCCGTCGCCGCTTCCCAGGAAAAGCTGGTCGGGAGCCGCTTCGAAGTCCGAGGGGGAACAGACTCGAGGTTGATCGGGAGTTCCGCAGATGCGATGGTACGCCCGCTCACCCGCCAGGTAATTCACTACGAAGATGTCGCTGATACCGTCCAAGTTGATGTCGGCAATCGCCGCACTGGTCGACCAGTGCTCCGTCTCCAGTCCCGCCTCCGCAGTGATCTCCCGGAACGTGCCGTCGCCATTGTTCAGGTAGAGCCGGTTGCGGCCCAGGTTGCATACCAGCAGATCGGGCCAGCCGTCGTTGTCGAGATCTCCCACGGCGGCTCCCTGGCTGAAGGCGCGATCCCCCAGGCCCGCCTGCCGAGTCACATCGACAAACCGCCCGTTTCCCGTATTGCGGTACAGCCGATCGGTGTGCGGCGAAGGCTCGCCCTCGCCCGGCCACGGTCCGCCGTCGGGAAAGTAGAGGTCCGGCCAGCCGTCGCGGTCGAAATCGATGACCGCCACGCCTCCTCCGGTCGTTTCGATCAACCGCATTCCGGGTGTCGACGGGTCGTCGGCATTGTGAAAGCGGAAATCGATGCCCACTTGGCGCGTCACATCGGCGAAACGCGGACGCCGCGTCAGATCGGCTCGCCGGATGGTCTCTTCCGACCGAGCTTCCGTGTCGAAACTCGGAACCGGGTACTTGGCAAGGTCGATCGTTCGCGTCGGCAGCGAGGTCGTGGCAACGCGCGGCAAGTCGGGAGACAACTTTCCGTCCACCCGTCGCAACACGCCGGCGATCGTCTGCCCGGCCTCCAGATAGTCTGCCGGCGGGCCGCCCCGTGCTGGGTCGGCCGGTGTCGGAGCCGGCCTGCGACGAAAGAGCTGCCCCCACGCGTAAGCTTCCCAGTACCGCCCCAGTTGTTCACACAGCAGCGCGACACGGGCCACGGTGTGGTAACTGGCCCCCGATTCGCGCATCAGGTGGCAGGCCGTGTCGAGTGCTTCCAGTCTTCGCGCGTATTGGGCGACGGCGCGAGCGGCATCGGCATCGCCGGTTGCCGAGAGACTCCCGGCGAGTCGGCTGATGGTAGCCACGTCGCACGGATCGCGCCGGACCGCTTCGGCAAACGCCCGCGCCGCCGCCGGGTAATCTCCCTGCCGCAATGCCCACAGTCCTCGCACTTTCCAGATACCGGCGTCCTGGTCGGCATCCGGCTCGAGGCGCTCCGACCACTTCTTCAACTGTTCGCCAAGATCCTGCGGTGGATGCTCGATGGCCACCTCGCCCAGCAGCGCCAAGCTCTCGGTCTGCCGCGGATAGACGCGGATGACGGCCTGCAAGTGGCGACGGGCCGCCTCGAAACGTCGCTCGGCAATGGCGACGCGAGCCAGTCCGAGATGAGGCCACACGTATTCAGGTTCGTTGCGCAAACTGGCTTGAAGAACTTCCTCGGCGTGGAAAACCGGATTTCCCGTTCCCAGCACCGTCAAGATCGGTTCGCGGATGTGGCCGTCCCGCAAGAGGTCGAGCAGCAGCGGCCTCGCCTCGCGAAAGCGGCCCAGCATGATCAGCAACATGGCCAAGCGTTCCCGCGAGTCCATATCGCGAGCATTCCATTGGACGGCCTCCCGATAGGCGCGCTCGGCCGTTCCCAGTCGTTTCAGTTGCAGGGCCACTTCGGCCCGCAGGCGACCGTAGCCGGACAGCCGTTTGGCCTGGAGAACCGAAACACTGCCGGCTTCCGGCAGCCGCGGCCTGCCTCGCTCAAGCAGTTGCAGCGCCAACTCCGCTCGCTTGAGCCGCAGGGCCGCCCGGGCGCCCAACATGACCGAGTCGGGTCGATCCGCCTGCCGCCGGAGTAATTCCTCGGTCAAGGCGATCACTCGCTCATATTCGCCTTGCTGGTACGCCGCTTCGATCGATCCCGCCTGTTGTTCCACCCAAAGGGGAAACGTCCACCAGCGGTAACCCCATGCGGCCAGCGCCGCCACCGCCGCGACGAGGATTCCAAGCAGCAGCCAGCGTCTCACATTCATAGGCATCAACAGGGAGTCGGATCCGCGGCCGAGTTTCGCCGTCCCCCGGCGCCTCCCGCGCAGCTCGCTTACCATGACCAGTCTACTCTGTCGACAACCGTCCGGCCCAGACGCCCGCGTTCGGCGTCAGTCCTGCATCTCGTAGCCAAATGCTTCGAAGTAGTCCTTCCAACGCCGGTCGACTTCTACCCGCAAATCGTCACTCAGACGGTGCGGGTGCGGTTTGTAGCCGGCTCGCTGTTTGGCTTGAGCCGCCAACTTGGGACGGACCTGCTCGAAGTCGCCCAGTGCGAGTTCCTCGTACAGTCGAGCGATCTGGGCAACGGGATCGGCCACCAGCTCTTCGTAACTGACGTAGGCGATCTGGTAGCGATCGAGTTGCCGGCGCTGCCGGAAGAACGCGCCGTACATCCGCTCTAAGCAGGAGAGGATGTATTCGTCGGTGTGGCGATGATGCGCGGACTGCAGGGCCTGAGCGTCGTCCAGGGCGTACCACAATCGGCGGGTCGACGGGAAGATGGCATACGGATGCCGCGAGATGTGGATGAACCTGGCCCCGGGAAACAACTGAGCCAGAAACGCGATGCGACCGGTATGCGGGGGGGATTTGAGCAGAACTCGTTTGCCATAGCGGTACGTCAGCAGTCTGACGAAATAGCGGAGGGCGTCCTGCCATCGTTGCAAACGGTCGCCGGTGACACCGACCATGTCGATCATGTCCATGTCGGCCGGTTCGTGGTTGGGAAACGCCATCCGGCGATAGGGAGTGGGAGCTCCCAGCGTGAGCAAGGCGAACTCGTCTTCCTGAGGTACGTCCCAGCCGGCCGCCATGTTGTCCATCGGCCGGTTCTTGGGCAGAAGAAACCGGAAGAGGCGCGGAAGGATCCACGACGTGAGCAGGCAATGGTGAGGCACAAAGCACTCGTAGGTGCTTGGTGAAGCGTACTGTTCGTCCTGAGCCATCAGTTCGTGCAACAGCGTCGTGCCGCTGCGCCAATGTCCCACGATGAAAACGGGGGGCTGCTCAATTCGCGTCGACGCCAACCGCCGACCGTAGACCCAACGCTGGCACGCTGCCATCAGCGAGTTCGCCGGCGTAAACCCCGTCAAGATCAACGCCATGGGAATACGAGAAGGATGAATGCGGAAGCGGTTCTCCGCGACCATTTTCATCCATGCATCGAACCGCATTCCGTGCCAGAAACGAGGCGAATACCAGGGGTAGGGGTGAAACGACTTCGCGGCCATCGCTTCCCTGGCAGCCTTTGCGGATCGCGCAGGATCGGCGGGAATCGTGGGGGACAATGGAATACTCACGGGAAACACGCCGTCCTTCCGACTAGCCGAGCTGCCGACCCTGTTCTAGCGACGATTATCGGCAAACCGGGGCGATTACGCGAGGGGTTGTCACGTCCAGCCGACTCTGGCATCATACCCCGGCACCAACCGGCCAGAACCCAAAGCGAGCATTCATCATGCAGTTTTTCGCATTTCACTTGATGCCATGGGATCGACTCCCCGACGATTTCGAAGACCGCTATGCCACGGCCTGGACGTGGATCCCCAACGAATTGTATGAACCGCGACACGGTGGGGAACTCTATAACCGCTATTTGGACGAACTCGTTCTGGCCGATCAATTGGGTTTCGATGGCGTGTGCGTCAACGAGCACCACCAGTCGGCCTACGGTTTGATGCCCAGTCCCAATCTGATGGCTTCCATTCTGGCCCGGCAAACGCAGCGAGTGAAGATCGCGGTGGTCGGCAACGCTCTGCCGTTTTACAACCCACCCACTCGCGTGGCCGAGGAATTCGCCATGATCGACACCATCAGCGGCGGAAGACTGATCGCCGGGTTGGTGGTGGGGGGCGGTCCGGAGTACTACAGCTTCAGCATGAACCCGACCTGGGCTCGCAGCAAGTTCCGTGAAGCCCTGGATCTGATCCTCCGTGCCTGGACCGAGCCCGGGCCGTTCGAACATTACGGCGAACACTGGAAGCTGAAGTACGTCAATCCATGGCCGCGTCCCATCCAGCAGCCGCATCCGCCCGTCTGGATCCCCGGTGCCGGAAGCAAGGAGACGATCGAATTCGTGGCCGAGCGCCGTTTTGCTTACATGGGTATTCCCTATTTCCACATCGATTTCTTCAAGAAGAACTTCGATGCGTTCCGCGAAGCCTGCCAGCGGAACGGATACACGGCCAGCCCCAGCCAACTCGGATGGCTGGTGCCGATCTACGTGGCCGAGACCGATGAGCAAGCCTGGGCGGAATATGAACCGCATCTGTGGTACTTCACGCGCAAGTTGCTCAAAGGATTGGTCGTACTCCCGCCCGGCTATACCAGCCCCCGTTCGGCAGCCGGCATCCACCGAGCGCTCGGACAGTTCCTCAGTAGCGTCGAGACGCGGGAGGAAATCGAGCGGGGAGCCTACGCCATCATCGGCAGCCCGGAAACCGTTCGTGATCGGCTGATCGAACTCGCCCAACACCTCGGCGTCGGCAATCTGCTGGGGCTGTTCCAGTTGGCGACACTTCCCGCCGATTTGACGCGCAAGAATATGACGTTGTTTGCCGAGCAAGTGATGCCGCAGGTCCGGGCAGCGCTCGGCCACACCGCCCACTAGAATCTTACTTCGTGACGTTTACGCGCCGTGAGCGCAGGTTGCCGGCGCTGCCCTCTTCAGCCGCCATCCCGTCCTCTCACACTTCACACTTCACACTTGCGGGCGAAGCCCGCGTTAGGAGAACGCCATGACAGCGACCAGCCCGACGACTCGGTTTGTGGAACTGGCCGGCCGCAAGGTGCAGTGGACCCAGGGCGGCAGTGGACCCGATCTGATCTACCTCCACAGCGCCGGAGGGGAAACCGAGTGGACGAGTTTTCATGACCGCCTGGCCCGGCACTTTACCGTCCATGTGCCGGCCCATCCCGGCTTCGCCCTCTCGACGGGCCTCGAGTCGATCCGGGACATCCAGGATATGGCCTGGCACTACGTCGACTTGTTCGAAGCCATGGGCTGGCAGCAAGTGCCGGTTGTCGGGTTTTCGCTGGGTGGTTGGTTGACGCTCGAGATCGCCATCTTGCGGCCCCAACTGATCCGCAAGGCGCTGTTGGTAGCGCCCGCGGGCGTGCGTGTGCCGCAGTGGCCCTATGCCGAGCTCTTCATCGACGACCTGAACGCCTTGCGCCGATTGGTGTTTCACGACCCCGATCATCCTTCCGTTCCCCATGCACTTCCCACGTCGCTCGATGATCCGCGGATGCTCAACTGGCTGCGCGCCCGCGAGGCGACGGCGCGAGTCGGTTGGAATCCTTACCTGCACAACCCGAAGCTGCCGGACCATCTGCACCGGATTCCGTTTCCCGTGCAAATCGTCTGGGGAGACGACGATCGGTTGATTCCGCCCCGGTACGCCCAGTGGCTTGCCGAGCGGATTCCGCAGGCGGAAACGACGATACTTCCCCAGTGCGGGCACATGGTGCCCTATGAGCGAGAAGACGACTTCTGCCGACTGGTGACGTCCTTTTGTTAGTAGCTTCGGCT
>JALSIV010000007.1 GCA_026989685.1 Pirellulaceae bacterium
GTTGGGACGGTCGAGAGCCATGGCAACAGGCGCGTACGGCGCGAAAGTGTCACAAAGCAAGACGTGAAATGACGCTGCGGGGGAATTCAGGCGACCGGCTTGAGGTGCTGTTCGGCGGAGACGGAACCTCTGCCGGGTCGGAGCACGGCGACTGCGATCTTGTCTTCCAGATTGGGGCGGAAGATGGTCAGCAGCAGAGTGGGCAGATACCAGGCGAGGTAGAGTCCGCCGCCGTAACCGTGCCAGAACTGTGTCGCCACCATCACGGCCGCCGTGCAACTGAGTAACGTTCCCAGGTTTTTCTGAATGGGCCACAGGGCGAACGAACCGCATAGGGCGACGAAGGCGGCCAGCACGGAAAACCGATAAACGGGTGGCCAACCGAGTCCCCAGATACCTTGCAGTCCCTCGCTCTGAGGGCGCATCAACCCCAGCATCTTCTTGGTATTGAGCCAGAAATCGGCCAGGTCGGCGGAGACGAAAAACAGCACCAGCACCATGACGGCAACGACCGTCAGGCAGCCGACCAGGAACCGGCCCAGGCCACGCTCCCAGTAGAAGCTGATCCACAGGGGGAGCAGGAACAGGGGGTAGTAGATGACGCCGCTGGCCAGGCCGATGAACAGACCGGCCACCAGTGGTCGGCGGTACATCACGATGGCCCAACTGAGCAGGGCCGCCGGCAACACGTGGTCGACCCGGCCGGTCATTTGCGAGGTGTAGGGAACGATCATGTAGATCAGTGCGGCTCCCACTCCCATTTTCAGGTTCTTGAAGTGCCAGAAGCCCACGGCGATCAACGCGAGCAGCACTGCCAAGTGCGAGACGATGGCGATGGTCTTGGCGATCGTCGTGCACTGCTGAAAGAACCGGACATAGTTGCGGCTGGGAGTGGCCAGCGACGCCAGCGGCACCGACAGCTCGGTGCCTCGTACCGTGACCAGCCGAACTTGATCGCCGGTCACTCCCGCATACCGAGCATCCAGCGTGACGAACGGATCATTTGTGTCTTCCTCGGTTCCCGGTGTGGTGGAGATTTCACGGTTGCGCACGCTTTCTGGGAGAGCCTGCTTGGCGATCCGCCAGGGGAGTTCGAGATGTTCGCTGCTCTTTTCCACCCGCCGTTCCACCTGGGTATCGATCGGCGCCGTAGGCAGAGACGGCAACATGAACAACACGGCGTAGCCGGGGCCGTTGCGTTCCAAACCGTCGCGGTCGGTCGCCTCCCCGCTCATCAACCGAGCCGCTTCGATGGGGCCGCGCAAATCCTCGGGCTTGGGCCGGCTGATCACCACATTGGCCATCAAAAACAGATAGAAAAAGACGATGAGGAACACCATTCCGCCGGTCGTCAAGTTGGGTTCCAACAGCGGGCGGCGGACCATGGTGGGATCGACCAACAGCCGGATCAGCAACAAAGCGCTTACCACAAACAGCCAGATGAAACCGGCTCGCTCGATCTGACGTCCGTAAGCGAAATCAGCGGCCAGATCGGCCGGCAATTCGTCGATGTCCCACTCCTTCAGAACGCCGGCCGCGTCTGCCAGGTTCGCGTTGGCGTCGTCGGGTGGTGCGCCGGTGGAGCCATTCTCCGACTCGGCTTGCAGGATCTGTTCCACTTCCTGCTCAGGGTCGAGAGACGCCAGCCGAGCCCGATGGGCTTCCAGGACTTCCCGTTCCATGTTGCGACCGACGTGGACCAGCAACAAACCGGGCGCGAGCAGGATCAGCAGAAGGATATCGAGATTGCGCACGCTCCAGATGCGATTGAACTTGAAGAACAGCGCAATCAGCAGCAGCGAAGAAAGGTAGACCCAAGTGGAGGGTGATACCTGTTCATATTGAAATAGGATGTCTCGCATCGATCGTCCAGCTCGCCGACGTCGCGCTCTCCAGTAATGTTGTAAACCGGAGGGAGGCTGGAATCAACCATCGCCCCCGCGGGTGACCGGCCGTGCAGACCGGTCACGTTGGTGTTTCGCTGTCAGGAAGGTTCGGCCCGGGGTTGCTCGGCGGCCATCTGCCGCCGCGCTTCCTCGGCCCACGGTCCCTCCGGGACCAGCCGCAAGAACTCGCGCCAATGCTTCCTCGCCGCTTCACGCTTGTCCAAGTGGCCGTAGGCGTTGGCCAGGTGGAAGTGGACGTCGGCATAATCGGGATGGGTTTGCAGGGCCCCCTCCAGTGCCGCCGCGGCCAGCTCCCACTCGCCACTTTCAGCCAGCACGCACCCGAGATTGGCTCGAGCTTCGACGAAATCCGGATCGAGCTCGACCGCCATATAGTATCGCTCACGCGCGGCTCCCAGATCGCCCAGCCGGTACAGAACCTCGGCCAGTTGGAAACAGAGGTCCGGTTGCAGGCCTTCGGCGGCCAGTGCGGCTCTGTACCACTGAGCAGCCGAAGCCAAGTCATCCTGTTCTTCCAGCTCCCAGGCTCGTTCGCGGTACGAGGAAGCCGGAGGGGGATCTTGCGTTCGTCTCGTCGAGCCAATGTCGTGGAGGCGGACCGTGCCCCGTTCCTCATCCGCCGACCGGTCGGGACCGCCGCTCCGCTCGAAATCGAACCGCCACTGCCCGTCGGCTCCCAACAAGCCTCTCTCTTCTCGCAGCAGCAGTTCACCATGTTCGACGATCATCGAGAGTTGGTCGAGCGACCGGCGGGCGGCCGGAAGAAAGCGGGCGAGCTTCTGGAGCTTCTGTTCGAGAGTCGTGGGGGACATGCCGTCGGCCAACAGTCGCGCCAGTTGGCGAGCAACGGCGACTTGAGAGAAATCGAAGTAGGCCAGACGGTGGATCACTTCGACCGGTTGCAGCCAGCCACGTCGCTGCCAGCGGCGAATGACCGAGACGGGCAACTCGAGCAAGTCCGCGAGCATGGCGGCGGTATAGCGGCGAGTCGGCGGGGCCGATTCGAGACGCCCCACTTGCCGCCAGAATTCCGTTTCGGGCCAGATTTGCAACCGACCTTGTTCGGCGGCTGCCAACAGGGCGTCATCGAGTTGCGACTCGCTCACGGCAATCGGCAACTCGGCCTCCCCCAACACCAGAAAGTCGATGTCCGATCCGACGGCAGCGACCGGAATCCCACCCTGTTGCCGCACAATCTTCTGAGCTTCGCGGAGACTGGCTCCCCCAAGCTTGCCCGCGAACGCGAATCGCTTGCCCTGAAACTGCGCCATGATTGCGCCGGCGGCCGTCATTGCGCCGGTGGCTTGTCCAACTTCGGCTTGCCGGTATCGGTGGAATCATCGGCCGGTTTGGGCGAGGAGAGCTTGACATCTTCCATCGGCTCGCCTGTATTCTTTTCTCCGACCGATTGACTGGATTCGCTTTTCGCTTTCCCCTTATCGGTCGCCTCGCCCTCGGTACTCTTCGTGGCTTTCTGCTTCTCCGCTTCTTTCTTCGGTGTTTCCACCTTCTCTTCCACGGCCGGCTTCTGCACGGATTGCGTCGTCGGCGGTGCCGTCAGCGAGGGCGGAGGCGTACTGGGCGTTTCATAATACGTGGTGCTGGGGGGAGGCGTGGCGATCGGGTTGCCGCAGGGATCGAGCGGTACTTTCATGACGACCGTCTTGGCAACGTAGCGGGTGGACTTATACGCCACCCAGCGAGGGACCAACTTCCGCACCGGCTCGACTCGCTCTTCCTCGATATACTTGAGCACCCGTACGGTTTCAGGCTCTTCCCGGACCTCGTATTCCATCCGAGTCGTCACCACAGGCACTTTCTTGACGACTTCTTCGCGAACCCATTTGCATGTCTTGACCGGGACCTTGTAGGTCACGGTTTCCGTCACCGGCTTCTGCACGGTCACCGGGATCTTGCGAACCTGAACTTCGGTCTCGTACTTCATCACACGGACCGGGACCTGACGGACCTCTTCCTGGGGCACGTACTGAGTGACCTGCACCGGGACCTTTTCCACGACGGTCTGCGCCACATAGCTGGTCTGCGGCACCTGTTTGGCGACCACGTTGGGGACGACCACCGGCTTGGTCACCAGTTGGCTGGGCGTCGATTCGGGAACCCAGTGGAGCCCTCGTCGCTGGACGACCTGTTGGCCGGTCAGCGGATCGACGTAGACCGTACGAGGCAGCCAGCGGAGCCGGTTGCGAGTCGTTCCCGGCACGACCGTGGTCTGATTCACCACGACCGGCTGATTTTCCAGAACCGTGCGGTAGGTGACGACCGGTTTGTACTCGATTCGTTGCCGCTCTTGTTCGACCGTCACCACCTGAGGCCGGTAAACGGTGCGGCGTTCTTCCCGCATTTCCTCATGCCACACCGGCTTCTGTACGGTTACGCGTTCTTCTCGAATCTGCTGTTCGGTCTGCCAGCGAGTCCGCTGGTAGCTCCGCTCCTCGTAGTGGGTTTCCCATACCGGCTTGAGCACGGTGTAACGCTCTTCGCGGTACGACGTTTCCTGGACCGGTTTGGCCACTCGGATGCGTCGCACTCGAGTCTCCGTTTCCCAGACCGGTTTGCGGACGGTCACTCGGCGTTCCTCGACCACGGTGTCGTACTCGAGTTTCCAGGCCGTAACTTCCTCGGGTTCCCACACGGTTTGATACTCGGTCCGGTAGCTGGGCCACCACGACTGAGCCGACACGACGGTGGCACAGGCCCAGACCACTACCCAACCAGCCATCCAGATTCGTCGTCTCATGGTTCTCCTACCCTCTCGTGTTTGCGCCCCGATTGGCCGTCGCGCCGTTGGCCCCACAGCACCGGCCTCGGCACGCTGAAATTCCGCTCATTGTCGGCAAGACGATATCTTGAGTTTGGTCGATTTTCGCTGGAACTGCAAATACCCTGCTCAAGGGGTTTATTGCACCTGTCGTAGCAAAGATAACTCGCCACGAATGTTACGGCACGGATTTTTTTCGAGTTTTTTTCAAGTCGATCGGCCGTGGTACCGAGGCGGGTTCAGCCGGGCTTCCGCAACTGCCGGTCGGCACAAGAGTTACGACACGTTTTTTCCTAACCGTTGCAACCCGGCTGGCTTACCATCGCCGGCTCGTTGCGCGGCTGTTCCCCGTCGCTATTGTTCCGACTTTTTCAGCACGATCAATGCCTCGGTCGCTTCCAATTTCACCGAACTGGGGATCCGAGATCGGGCGATTTTCTCAAGGGCCTTGCGGACGGCCTGACGGTCGATTTCCGCCGACGACCGACAGAGGCGTGTCACCGCCGAAATGGCACTGCTGATGACCAGCAGTTGCCGACTTTCCAGCACTTGCTTGGTGGTCGGAGACGTGGCCTGTTGCGAGCCGGTCCGTTCGCCTTGCAACAGTGCCGGGTTGTCCGGATCGAGCATTTCCAGCAGGACGGGAAGAGCACGTGCGTCCCCCTGCCAGGCCAGGCCGGTGGCGGCGTTGTAGCGGGTATTGGGATAGGCGTCATCCAGCAGCGCAACCAGCCGGTGGGTGGCCACGTCGCCGCCCACCACTCCCAATGCGAAAGCGGCGGCCGCCTGCAGTTCGCGGATCGCCCGGGGGTCTTCGCCTTCGGGAGGCTCCTGAGTGATGGCGACGAGCGTGGCGGTTACCTCGGGGCGCTGCGCGATTACGCGGCTGCCCAGCCGGTCGGCAATCACGGCAAGTCCCTGAACGGCGGCCAAACGCACTTCTGTCGGCTGGGACGATTCCAGTTGCATCGCCTGAACGAGGATTGGAAGCGGATCTCCCACATCGAATTCGCCGAGGGCCCGGCAGAGGAAGACGCGGTATTGCACGTCTTCGTCTTTTTCGACTTGTACGGGCAGGGCGTCTTCGAGGGCGGCGATCAGGATACCACAGAGTTTGCGATCGCGGCGCAGTCCCTCATACTGCCGGCTGTGGAGCATGTTGGAAAGCGTGTAGGCCTTCTGCCAACTGCCTGGTCCTTGCCGACGAATATCCTCGGCCAGCCGGTAGGGATCGGCGTCGGCGTGCGCCAGCCAGCCCACCAGCAGCCAGGTACCGACGATGATGGTGACGATGACCAACGGAACCAGAAAGAGTTGGACGATGAATGTGCCGGTGGGCGCTTCGACGGGCGGCAAGGGGCGGGATTCGGCCTGCGCCGTACCGTCGGCGGGCGAAGGTGGGGGGGTGGACGATTCGTCACTCGACATGGATATTCCAACTTGCAACAAAGCCAACAATCGCAATTCAACTCGGGACATCACGTTCCAACTTCCAGTGTAACGCTCACCTTTCGACCTGGCGACGCCCGATGCCGTCTTCTCCCAGTTTCTGCCTGGCTCCCGCTCTTCCCTGCCGGTGGCAGTTGGCCCTGGACGAGGTGCTGCTGGAGCGGTGCGAGGCGAGTCGGGGCACTCAACAGTGGGTGCGGACCTGGGAAGCGGCTCGGCCGACCGTGGTGGTGGGAAGAGCCGCTCAGCTCCGCGACGAAGTCGATCAGGCTGCGTGCCGGCGAGACGGGATCGAGGTTCTCCGTCGCTGCACGGGGGGCGGAGCGGTCGTCCTCGGGCCGGGCTGCCTGGTCTACTCGGTCGTGCTGTCGGTCGTCGAGCACCCGTTTGTTCGGGACCTGTCGGCAGCTCACCGGTGGATCTTGCAGCGGGTCTCGGCCGCTCTCGGTGCCAGTGGCGCTCCGGTGGCGCACGAAGGTACCAGCGACCTGGTTCAAGGCGACCGGAAAGTGTCGGGCAATGCGATGAAGCTCAAGCGGCACGCCCTGCTGTATCACGGCACCGTACTGTATGACGCTCCCGTTACGAGTTACCACCGGTGGCTGCATCACCCGCCGCGAGAACCCGAGTATCGCCGCGGGCGAGCTCATGCGGATTTCGTAGCCAATTTGCGACTCGATCGGCAGCGGTTCACTCGCGAGCTGTTTCGGGTGTTCGCAGTCGACTCGGAGAGGCCGTGGCCACGCAAAGAGGTCGAGCAGTTGGTGGCGGCCAAGTATGGGCGGGCGAGTTGGCACGAGGAAGGGAGGAGGATGGAAAATGGAAAATGAAAAATGGGAAATGGGAAATGGGGTTGTCCACTTGGTCCACTTCTTCGTTCCCGCTGGACGTCATGCCAATCCCCAGCGGCGACGGAGCGCC
>JALSIV010000008.1 GCA_026989685.1 Pirellulaceae bacterium
TATCGACCCCGTTCGGAATGATTTCGACTCGCCGCCGCAGGTTTTCATTGTTACGGATGGCATCGGCGCTGTATTGGCACACGGCAGTACACGCGTCAATGATGCGGTTGAGGAACAACCGGTTGAACGCCTGTCTCTTCCAAGACACGACATCCGGCCAGTGGCGTCCGTGCTCGGTGAAGATCAGTGCCGGACGGTTTCGCAGAAGAGCCATGGCGGCGCCTGCGTACATCGTGGGCGTGTACTGTTGAGCATGCACGATGTCGGGTTTCAGTTGGCGAAACACGCGTGCGAGCCTCGAAGGGAGGACGCAGTCGATGCCGGGCCGACGGTGAACGCAGATTACCGGAACACCCTCATCCTGCAAGATTTCCGCGAGTTCGCCAGTATCATCGAGGCAGACGACCGACGGCAAGACGGTCCCCTCCAGCGACCGGATCATCCGAGCGATGAGCATCTCGGCTCCCGCAACCGGCATGCGGTGGACGACGAAGCTCACTCGCACTCGTGAGCGAGGACGGGGGGGCTCCTCCGGTTCAGGGTGTGGCCGGCAGTCCGGTTTCTGCGGAGGCGGCGCCGGGCGAGCAGAGGGGGAGTTCATCGTTTGCATCGAGAGAAGATGGATTGCGCACGTTGTGTCAACGCGTTCCAGTCGAAATTCTGCACGACCCACTCGCGGGCACGCGCGGACATCTGCCGGCGCACCCCGTCGTCTGACAGAATGCGTTCAACACGGGTGGCCAGCGGTTCCCAGGACGTGCATTCGACGAGGATCCCGGTGACATCCTCGATCAAGGTCTCAGCGGTCCCGCCGGATTTGCCGGCTACAACGGGGCAGCCACATGCCTGGGCTTCCAACAGAACAATACCGAAGCCTTCGATATCGCCGTCTACTTCGCGATTCGCAAGCACAAAAAGGTCTGCCGTTTGGTAATGGCGCACCATCGCGTGATCGTCGAGTTCGCCGAGGAATTCAACGTGCGACGCCATTTCGAGCTCAGCGACAAGCGATTCTAGGTACGGACGGCGGCTTCCGTCGCCGACGATGCGGTAGACCAAGCTCGGGAACTTGCTGACGAGCCTGGGAAGAGCACGGATGACCGTGTCATGCCCTTTTCGCTCTTGCAGCCGTCCTACCGTTAGCAGAACCGGTCGGCGGTGACACGAGGTGTCGGCGGCCGCGACGTGTCGCGGTGCGAAACGGGTCGTGTCGACACCCGGGTGAAGAACCTCGATCCGGTCCGCCACGCTCGGGGCGAAGTCGACGACGAGGCGGCGTGTGTTCCGGGAGTTGGCGATCACGAGGTGAGCACCACGAAGGACGCGACGCATCATGAACCGAAGTTCTCTGCTGAACCTCGCGTAATTCAGTTCCTCCCCATGGATGTATAGGCAATACGGGATCCCGTGCAGCCGTCGCAGCATGAGGGCCCACCATCCCTCGGGCAGGATCCGACCGACATGAATGGCGGAAACCGAGTGTTGGCGAACGATGCGACGAAGTGAGCGAAAGACGGACCAATACTGGCGCAGGCTACGCGCGTTGCAGATGCCCCAGTCGGCCATCTTGATTTCGAGCCGCTGCGTCGCCAACGCGCTCGTCGCATCGAAGTCTTCAGCGCCCGGATGCCGTCCCGCGACCACGCGCACCGATCGCTGCGGCAAACGCGAGTAGACCTCGTAAAACCACCGGCCACTTCCACCATGCTGCGGTGGAAAAACCTCGGTTAGCAGCAGAATCGGCGCCGGCTGCTGTCGCGATGTGTCGAATACAGACGCGTATGTTACGCTCTTGGCGCTATCGGACATCGGACTGGAGTCTTGGGGGCAGTGTGCCCGAGGCCAGAGTGGACAGGCGCGGTACCTGTGGTTTCGGCAGACGGAAGCCGTAGGGGAGCCGTTCAGGAACGGGCGAACTCGTGCCAAAGGCGCAGAACTTTGAGCTTGATATAGGTTTTCCAATATGCTGCGGAAGTCGGACGGCGACGGAGCGCACACCGAAAGTACGAACATGCGGCCTTGTATTGTCTGGTTTCGAGGAGGGGGTATCCGGCCTGCCACGCGTAAATGTCTGCAATCCGCCGATACAGTATCCTACGCTGTCGTCTGTTGAGGGGAGTTTCAGTAGCGACATGGTCGAGTGCTTGAGCGAGGGTCGCCGATATCGCTGCCCGTTCCGTCGGGGTTTTGCTGGGCGAACTCGCGGATACATTCGAGTCGTGACAGCGATAAATGACGGAAACCGTGTCAAAATACCCGATGCGGAAGCCCCGGCCGATGGCAAGGAGGAGAAATGCCTGGTCCTCACCAATGCGAAAATTGGGGAGTCGGATGGTGTCAAACACCTTGCGACGCAGCACCGACGTCTGAAGGCCAGCCTCAAAGGACTCCGCAAGTGCCACATCGAGACAAGTTGGATCATCAATGACTCTTGCCTCGGCAGCCGCATAGGAGCGTAGACGAAGGAACGCCCGAGGAACTCCGTCGCAATAGAAAGAGTTGCTCCATTGGACGTCGTCTCTGTCGTCAACGCCTTTGGTGGGTGCAAAGACCCAGTCGAGAGCCGGCTCGCTCTCGAGAGTCCGAACCGACCTTGCAAGGTGCATGGGAAGCCACGTGTCGTCGCTGTCGAAGAACGCGCAGTACGAACCCTTGGCTTTGTCGATGCCGAGATTCCTGGCCGCAGCCGGCCCTTGGTTTTCCTGGTGGTAATATCGGACGGCATGGGGAACCGAGCATGCGAAATCACGGACGATTGCATGGGTGTCGTCGGTGCTGCCGTCGTCGACAACGATTAGCTCCCAGTTGTTGAACTCTTGATTCCGTATGGATTCGAAAGCGGACGCCAAGAAAGAGGCGCGATTGTAGACGGGAAGGATGATACTCACCGCTGGAACGTTCGTACTGCACATCGTCTCTAGCCGTGAAAGAGAACGGGAGTCGCCCCGGCGGAATGTCAAGAGTAATCGCGGTTGCGAGAAGGAGGCGCCCGGATGGATACAACGATGTGGCTGAGAGATCGGGCGGCTGTGAAATCACCAATTCACATCCGTGCCTGCCGGTCAGCACCCTACGGTCGAAATTGTGTCGGCGGATGCGAGCGTTGATTGGTACTGCTCGATCATTGCAGTAATATGCGCATTGAGCGAGAATGTAGTTTCACAACGCCGGCGGGCAGCCTCACCGAGCTCGCAACGACGGTCAGGGTGTTCCAGGAGATATACAAGGGCTCGCGCAAGGTCGTCCGGGGATCGCGGGGAGACCAGAATGCCTGTACGTCCGTCTTCAATCATTTCCGGAATTCCGCCGACGCGGGTTCCGATGACGGTACGAGAAAGTGCCATCGCCTCGAGTGTCGCGTTCCCTAATGGCTCCGTGTGGGATGGTACGAGGACCACATCAGACGCAGTGAGCCATTTAGAGACGTTGGCTTGAAACCCCGCAAACGTGACTGGGCAACCAAGGTCTTGTGCTAGCAATTCCATTTTCCGCCGGTATTCGCCCTTGCCGGCGACATCATCTCCCACGATCACAAGTCGCGCTCTGTTGTGCCAAGCACTTAGACGAGACCACGCGGCGATGATGTCGGCCACGCCCTTGCGTTCGATTACCTGTCCAGCGAACACGATGAGCGGCGTGTCAGCATCAATAGAAATGCTCTTCTTGCAGTCGACTCGAGCAACTGAGGACGGCGGTGGCGGAAGCTCAAGGCCGTCATAGACGACGTGGCAGACATTGGTGTCCAGTGTGGTTGCCTGAGAAGTCAGCGCGTCCCGAAGCCAGCGGGACACGAAGATGTGTCGGTGTGCGCCGAACTTGTTGAGCCAATCCGTAGCGGCACCATCGTAAATCCATCGATGATGGCAGATATTTGCGACGTGTGCTCTGCGGGACGCGTCCGACGTGATTTGATGCGTCGGAAGATCATTGGCATGCACAATGTCCGGCTTGAAGTCTCGAATCACTGAAATTAGCGAAGCGCGTGATCGAGCATAGGACAGCCAGCCGAGTTTACTGGTAAAACGCGCTGCTACATAGGTGCAGGAAATACCGGCCTGTTCAAAGTGTTCCAGCGCCTTGCCTTTCGTCCCGACGACGAGATGCACTTGGTGCCCAGCATCGATCAGTCCGCGGGCGAGTCGCGCGACGGCAACCTCCGCTCCACCGATAAAGGGAGCGAACGACGAGAAGAGGATTCGCATCAATAGGATCCGTAATTGGTTGGGGTGAAAATACGAGCCGGCCCGAAATCGCAAAATAGCCTGCAACATGCAGTGATGCGACTACCCGGAGTGGTGCGTCGGACCGATGAGAGTGCGAATGATAACGGGCAGGTAATCGAACGGCGCCATTTCACGACTGTGATGCCGGACGAGTCTTCAAGAGACCCGACTGAGCAATCCAATTCCATGTTTGTTCCATCGCTTCCTCTCGAGTGACGAAGGGCGTGTAACCTAAATGCTCTTGCAAACGTTCGATACTGCTCACGGCCCCGGCAGAACCCATGGAAACAAGGGGGCCGGAGACAGGGGCGGCCGGCAACTCATAGATCAGGCACCGCCCATCGATACGCATCACGCGCCGCACCAAATGTTCTATCGCGGTGGAGCGAGCTAGGACAGCGCGGGGGAGGGAGCCAAGCGGTGAGGTGCGCAGGATACGCTTGAGCAGCTGAAGCATTTCCGGAGACGTGAAGACCTCACCGATATTCCGGCACAACCCCACCGGTGCCATGGCTGCCCGTGAAAGGGGAGAACGATGTGCGATCCGATCTGGCGCTGCAAGCGGCACGGAATCGAGCGAGATACCGAGGCGTTCGGCAAAGTACGCATAGAACTGCCGCCATGTCATCGAATCGGCGTCCGACACGTTGTAAATGAAATGATCCGCAGTGCGAAGATCGGTAGCGAGAGCCGCCAGCACGGCAGCGACAACATTGTCAACATATACCATGTCGCACGGGCGATCGGGATTACCCCGCCAGGAAAAGCGGCCTGAAATGATCGACTGCAGTGGTAGCGTGACAAATGTCTTTCCCCAGGGGCCGAAAATACGAGCCGGGCGAAGAATGCAACACGGTAGGCCGCGACGCTGCAAAACCTTGAGTATGACCTCGCACTGTTGCTTCTGCCGAGCGTATTCGCTGGTTGAAGTTCGCGGCAACGGATCGGACTCGCGGAGGACACCAGTGCGTGTATCGGGGTCACCGTACACCGCAATTGAGCTGAAATACACAAAGTGGGAGACGTTTTCGTCAAGGGCGCTGGTGGCGAGGACTCGGGTACCGACGATATTGAAATGCCGAGACGACTTTCGATGTTCGGCCACGACGGGGGCGGTTGCACAATGCACTACGGCCATGCACCCTCGAACCAGCCGCCGTGTATCGGTGCGACTCGTTAAATCGCCCTGTACCAATTCAACTGGTAGACGCGCTAGGCGGCTCGCATTCGCAGGCGTATTCACGAGTGCGCGGACGCGCCATTGTCCGGATTCTACCAACGCCTCCGCCAGGCGAGTGCCTACGAATCCAGTGGCACCGGTGAGGAGAAGCGTGCGCGTGGTTTGGGAGGTATCGCCGAGGGCGATGCCGGGGCAGGAATCCGCCGTAGACGCGGGAGTATCGTTGTGACGGGTGCCAAAGTGAGAACCGGAGTGCCACGTATAGGGAAGCCGCTCCCGTCGATCATAGAGCTCATCAATCAACTTTACGACGGGGAGTGCCGATTCCCCAGACAACCGAGGTTGCCGTCGATGCAACACGGCCGCAATGAAATCGTCAATTTCCGCTCGAAAAGTCTGCCACCATGGTTGATCCGGAGATGAGGCGTCGCAAGATTCCATCCACACTGCATGCGTATCCGACGATCCCGCTCGGCTCGAGCCCCATTGAGGGTATAACCGAACGCGGAATCGTTCGGACAGCAGGAACTGAATCGCCCCCCGCTCGCATTCGATCCGAATTCGGGATGGCAGTTCTCTGATTCGAGAAAACTCGAATGTGGTGGTAACCGGTATGTCATCGTGAATGATATGAAAGGCGCCTTTACAGTGAGCTTCTATACCCCCCTGGCTGTCGTCGGAATAGCTTAGTGCCTCAAATGTGCCGTCAACTATGGCATGAAGGAGGTCAAGCAGGTGCGATCCAAAGTCGAGTAATACGCCGCCGCCAGCGAGCTCGCGGCGCATATTTCCAAGCGTTGCCGCCTTCCAGTCGTAGATTCCCCCCGCACTGACAGAGCACGATACTGGCCGTCCGAAGGTGCGTTCAACGATGAGTTGGCGGGCAAGTTTCACGCTTGGGAAAAGTCGGCGGAAGAAGCCCACACCGAGAGGAAGATTTCGCTCTCGGGCGGTCGAAACCATTTCCCCAGCATCCGCAAAACATGTCGCGAGCGGCTTCTCCACTAGAACTGGAATACCGTTTCTCAAGAGGGTCAGTGTGGGGCCGACGTGGTAGGCAGGCGGGGTCGCCACAATCGCCGCATCGATGGAAGCGGATGTTAGACCGTCGACGGTTCTCCGACAAGAAGGAATCTGGTAGTCCTTGGCGAGAGCCTTTGCGCGACCGATGTCAACGTCTACAAGACACACCAATTCCGCATGTTCGTGCCCGGCCAAAACAGGGAGGTGAAGCTGTTGGACAACGGCACCACATCCGATAATGCCGACGCGAAGTCGCTCCGTGTTGAATTTGCATTCGGGCCGATCGTCCATGCGTGTGAAGGGAGATATCATAGATGAGAGGAACGCCTCGATTCGTCACGCGATCCGTGATGCGAGTTTTTGTCGACGCTGGGGCCAAAGTCGGATAGCAACCACCAGAGTGGGCGGATGCTCTTGGTCCAGGCCCCGTGTCGAAGGCCGGCCAACACGAGTCGGCGGGCCAGACTGTATTCCCCGAGTTTCCACGCCATCAGCGTTCGGAGGGGCCAGTTGCGGGAAACTTGTGAGCGGTAAATAACCGCCGAAGCCGTGGAGCGAGCGAAGATTGATCTGGCATGAAACCGCCGGATTCTGTAATTCGTAGCACCATGAGTGCTTCGCTATTGGAA
>JALSIV010000009.1 GCA_026989685.1 Pirellulaceae bacterium
TCCCGTGTCCAGTCGATCGACCTTTCTTCGAGCATCGTCTGCATCTCCTCCAAACTATGTAGGGATGGAACGGTCACGTCGGGCAGACGGTCGGGCAAAACGACCTGCTGCAGCCAGTCAACGAAACTCTCTGCCAATTCTCGCTGATTTCGCTCGGACAGCCAAGTCTTCAGGGCCGCAAATGCCTCGTGGAAGGATTCCAGCGAAGGACTGTTCTCCAATCGAAACATGGCGGCTACCAGATTGTTCATTCCCGCGAGTTGCCCATAGTCCTGCTGGCGCTCCTGCAAGACCAGATACCGTATGTCCGGTTGAAAGGGAACGAGGCTGACCGGACCTTCGGCCAGCATTTCGTGGAGGCTGGTCGGTGCCGACCACGAACGCTCGCCACCATACAGTACGATCGGCACCACCAGAGGCAACGACGCGTCGGGAGGAAGTTCCTGCGAGCGGATCAGATCCTGATAGAGCAGTCCTACGTAGACCAGCAGCCGAACGGCCATGTAGGGATTGATCGTGGACTGAAACTCCAACACCAGATAGACATACAGCCAACGGCCCCGCAACCGGAGCTTCCAGACAACGTCGCTACTACGGCTGCGGAATGTGTGGCTGACGAAGTTGGTGGGAACCCGCTCGAGTGTTTCGAATTCCAGATCCCCCACCCACGGTTCGTCGACGAACCCCGTCAGCAAGTCAGCCACCATCTCCCGATGGACGAACAGCCGACGGCGACTCGAATCATGGGAACCCATAGCCTCCTCCAGAAACGGCTCAGCGAGTTGCGCAGCAGCCAGGCTCCCGCGCCGAAAAACCCCTCTAAGATATCAATGCCCAAAAAAGACCCTCGATGAGCATTTTTCTTGAGAATTGGCCCAAATTCTCGAAAAATCTCTCCGAGAAGAGGCAGATTGACTCGAGTTCGTCTAACAGGCTGTCACAAAACTCCAGGCCGCAAGCAACACGCCCGACGCCGGAACGCGGCGCGGCGGGTTTGGTTACAGGCTTTAAGAAACTACGGCCGGCCCATCGAGTTCCCCTCGGCAATCCGGCCGACTAGGATGAACCGGACAGTTCCGTCACCGACAACACCTCTGGACAGCGAGGAGACAACATGGTGATTGTGGCTCAGTACAGACAACAATCCGCATGCCTGCTTTTTTGCCTGTTGACGTTCGGATGGATAAGTGGACAGACGGCACGTGGCGACGAACCCCGTCCAGCCTGGCAGACGCCGCCGCTAGTCCGGCTGATCGATGCGCGAGACGGGCAGACGCGCACGCCCCTCTCCTGGTCCGCCGGGCTCGATGCGCTGGCCCAGTCCGAGTTCGTATTCCTGGGAGAAACGCACACCGACGAAACGACTCACCGAGTCGAATTGGCCGTCTATCGCGAACTGGTCAAACGCCGCTCGGGAAAAGTCGTGCTGGCACTCGAGATGTTCGAGCGGGACGTGCAACCCGTCCTGGACGACTATCTGGCCGGCAAGATCGACGAGCCGACGTTTTGGATGAAAGCACGAGTGTGGGGAAATTACCGCTCGGGATACCGGCCACTGATCGAATTCGCCAAGAAGCACCAACTTCCGGTCGTCGCATCGAATTTTCCCCGGCCCCTGCTGCGCACGATTGCCCGGGATCGCGAGGCTGGCTGGAAGAAGCTGAAAGAGTCGTCGCCTCATCTGGTCCCCCAGCAAGTGCTCGCTCAATCGGCAGCCTACTGGCGGCGAGTCGACAACGCCATTCGAGGCCATCTGGAGATGATGCGTCTGCCGACCGACCCGGAGGCCCGCCGATTCAGCACGCAATCGCTGTGGGACAATACGATGGCCGAGTCGTGCGTGCTGGCGGCCAAGGAACATCCGGGCTGGCTGGTGTTGCACGTCAACGGCGGCTTCCACTCGGCTTACCACGATGGCACAGTCCGGCAGTTGAAACTGCGACTCCCCAAGGCCGAGATTCGCACGGTGGCATTGGTCCCCGCACTCAATCCGGCGGCCTCCGAACTGCGAGGCAAACCGTCGGCTGATTTCGTCGTGTACGTCGAGTCGCGGGCGCGGGACAAGGACGAAGGCCGCTGGGGAGTTACTGTCGGCCGCAACCAACGCTACCGACTATCGATGCCTCATCAGGCGAGCTCATCCCAGCCGGCGCCTCTGCTGATCTGGCTCGGTGACGACGGCTTCACCGCCGCTGATGGACTGGAACTACTCCGCTCACGTTTCGGAGAGGATTGGGCGCTGGCCGTCCTCGAACCAACCTACCGTCAGACGGAATTAGACGGCTCCGATGGCGGTCGCTGGTTCTATCCCGATACGTTTTCGTCGGATTTGGGAACGGCGACGGGAGCCGTCGAGCGGATCTGGGGCTACATCTGCCGCCGCTATCCCGTCAATCCGCGGCAAGTGATCGTCGCCGGCGAAGGAACCGGCGCGACCGTGGTGGCCTCGATTGCCGCTCACACCGACCGCATCTCCGGCAAATTCCTGTCCCTGCTGCCCCGGCGCGCCACCAAACTCAAGGATCTCCCGCTGCCGCTCAAGGAACTGTGGGGAGACGATCCTATGCCCAAACGCACGTTGATGGTGATGGCGCCGTCGTCGCAGCGATCCTGGTGGCAGAGCGAACTGTCGGCATACGCTGGTGAAGGGATCGGGACCAAACTCCATGCCGTGGCCGATGACCGGATCGATCCCGACCGGCTACTCGAAACGGGCATCGCCACGTTGTCCGGCGACCAAGCCGACGTGCCCGATGCCGAAGATGGCGTGTTGATCATCGACCACTCGACCCCTCGCGCCCAGTTCTGGGCTCGACTGCAGGTCTTGCGGCACCGAAAGCGAACCGGACAGTGGCTGCGAGTCGCCGAGCAACCGGTCGAGGGCAAGCCGCTGTGGCGCGTGAAGGTGACTCCGCAAGTGCTGGCCCCTCCCGGCGCCGTGCCTCGCTGCCCCGGCCCGTTCGGCGGAACGACGGTCCTGGTTCTCCCGGAGGATATCGACGACGCGACCGCGCAAGAATGGCTCAAGCTGGAATCCAACGACCCGCTGGCAGCTCAAAGTCGCTTTCACCGCCTGCGCATTGTCACAGGCAAGGAGTCTCGCAAGCTGGCGGACGTATTGGAGAAACTCCATTCCGAGCGTCGCAAGAACGTGCTGATCGTTCCCGCCCAATTCGCAGCCTCTCCCGAACAAATGTGGAAACTCAAACGGGAAGCGGCAACTTGGGACGACCGTATGACACTCCAGTGGCTTCCCGGCCTGGGAGGCCAAGACATGAAGGGGATGCTGACGCGAACGGGAGGATAGGGAACACGGGATCTCCCGGACGCATGTATTGAGCCACTCAGATCAGAAAGTAAACGAAGGGGACCGCCGATCGACGCCGATCGACGCCCAACGCGGGCCTCGCCCGCAAGTGTGAAGTGTGAGGGGACGCAATGGCGGCTGGAGAGGGCAGCGCCGGCAACATGCGAGCACGGCGCGCAGATACTACGAAGCAAGACTCTAAATCACACGGTTGCGACACGTTCGAAAGTGGATCGTGGCACCCGGCGTTGATGTTGGCGTTCGCCCCGACATCGCCGGTAGGCTGTACCGCGTGCCCAAACGACAGAAGCCGTTCCACAAACAGGAACCATCTCGCAACAACGCGGCCCTATGCCCGTTGCGGAATAGCCTCCGCTTCGATGTGAACGTGCTCGACCTGGTACCCCGCAGCCGTCACGTTCGTGATCGCTGAGTTGCTCGCCGCCTCCAGCGAGCCCGCTTCGCGGCTGAAGTCGATCGAGAACACGCCGTTGCAAGTCCCCGGTGTTCCGTCGTCGCAGCCGGCATCGAACAGCTCGTCGGCAATCTCCTCTGTCAATTCCGGCGATCCCTTCAGGACCACACGACACTCATACTTCCTTATCTCACGTCCCCCACTTGCGCTCTATGGCTCGTGCTGGCGGGGAATCTGCGCCATTGTAAATGACCCCTACGGGGTTCGAACAAGTCGCTAAAACCCGGGAAAAACAGCACTTTTCAGACGACCCGAAGCATAACCCGAAGCAGTTGGCGCACAATGACCCGCTGCTCGCCGATCTGATCGAACTGTGGCCGACGCTCGATGAGGCAACCAAGGGGCGGATTCTCCGCCTGGCTGTCGACGTCAATGACACACTGCCGACACTGTCGACGTCTACGGAAATCGATATTTCCGCGGTTGCAGCGAATTGTGTCGGCGCGACTTCCGACGAAAGGAGCGAGTGTGATGAAGAGTCCCGCAAAAGAGTCGCGAGGAACCCAACGCCGCACTGACGCGGCTGTGGCAGCCTGTCCGTCATGCAAGAACACGGTTCGACACTTCCGGGTCACCTCGGGGGCGGGAACGTGGGAGTGCCCGTCTTGCGGCCGACTGTCGACGTTCAGGGAACTGGAGTTGGCTGAGCGGCAGATCAACCAGAGAGGGATTACGCGAGGTTTGATGAGGAGATGAGGGGCACGGGAAACCCTTCCCTGGCTGTCCAAGGGAAGCGACAACCCGCAATCAAGAGAGAGACGCCATGCGAGTCACCTTCGCCTTATCCCAACGACAACGCAAGGAACTGCTCGAGCGAGGCCGTGTGCTGCGGCTTGTGCTGCCGGACGATGAGATGATCCCCGACGGGGAACTGCTCGAGCACGTCCGCCAGGTGCTCGACGTTCCGCCGACCTGGGTGAAGTCTGTGACGACGGGAAGCGTTGCCGTCCACCCGGAACTCACCCCCAGCCCAATGCTATCGGGAGCCAGCGTCTACGGTCGCATCGTTCACGATGATTCGACGTGCCGCCCTGGCACTGGTGCCATCGTTGTGTCAGTGCTGCACGTCGACGTGGCGGCGGTCGACAAGCCAAGAGGCCGCACCAAGTGGCAGTGGCCGGGTCGAGTGGTGGTTGCCGAAGAGGAGCACACCGACACCTGAGCCTTCCCCCCCGGGCCCCGCCACCCCCCGGGGGGGGCCGACATTTCTGGGCCCCCAAGGGCGGGACCACCGCCCTACGCCCGTTTTTTTTGGACGAATTTAGGAATTGCAGACCCGGTTGTCTTATATATCAGGGCCGCAACCGCCAGACCGCCTGCCTGATCGCCGGCGTGCAGCCCCGATACGAGACGTGCCCGCTCGAGGACGATGCCGAGATCGTGTCACTGGTCTGGTCGCTCAATGAAACACGGCGTCATCTCACGGCCGGCCAACGGGCCGCGGCAGCGGCGAAGATGGAAGAGCTACTTGAGAAGTTTCGAGGGGAGGCGAAGAGGCGGCAGAAGGAAGCAGGCAGCCGCGGACGGGAGGGCGGGAGAGGGAGGAAAAAACCCTTAGCGTCAATTGACGCTAAGGGTTCTGACGACGATCACGCTAGAAAAACCTCATCCAAAATCGCTGCGGTTGCAGGCGTATCTGCACGGTCCATCGAACGTGCGATGGCGGTGAAGGAGAACGCCCCTGATCTGTTCGAGAAACTCGAGGCGGGGGAGCTGTCGGTGTGGGGGGCGTTTGCTTCGCGTTTCCTTGGGCGTTTGGTTGGAGTTTGCTTGCCGTTTGGTTGCGTTTTGCTTAAGCAACATGAGTGACATATCTGCGTCACACGGCCTACACGACACCATATTTGACACGTTTACCCTAGGTGCCGACGAGCAAATCTGTGGTCGGAGGAGACCTTTTCTGACGACCAACACGCGAGGAGGTGAAGAGGCGGCAAGACGAAGGCCGAAAGAGTGGAGGGAGAGGGAGGAAAAAAACCTTCCCCTCAATTGAGGAGAAGGTTTCTGACGACGACCACGAGCGAAAAACCTCACTGAGGAACAACCAGGGGGAGAGGGGGCCCTTCCCTGGCTGTATTGCCCGGCATCTACCGCAATGGTAACATCCATGCCAAGGTAGACGGTTTGGCCACCGTCGAACGACTCGGCGCGGCTGGGTGGGCGCAAGTCCTTTCCGGCCCGGTCGCGCTCGAGTCGGCCTGTCTTTGCCTGCCCTGTGACGGAAAGGTGTCTCGATGGGTTCAACCAGCGACCTGCAACGAATCGTTGAACTACGGGCCGCACTGGCCGGCCTGGCAGTACACTGCCACGAAGATGTCAGGCGAGCCGCTGCCGACGTAAAGGCTCGAGCGGCACGCGGAAGCTACCCGACCGACGAAGACTACGACCGGGCCGCATCTGACGACTGGGAGGACTTCACGCGGCGATGGGACGAGGACAACCAGGCGGTCGTTCTGGTGCCGACCTGCGACTCGCCCTGGCCGCGGTTGCTGCGAGACCTCAAGAGCGCACTGGTCTCATTCTTCGACCTGTGGCACAAGGCCGACGGGGCGGCGAGACGACTTCCCGATGAACTGTTCGACTCGGAAGCAACAGCACTGCCCGACCGGCTACGGTCACGCATCTTCTGCTGGCTGGCCGAGGTAGCCGGCCCTTTCTGGTTGTTGAAGGACGACAACGGAAGCCTCACACGGCCGGACGGTGTGGACCTGCGGGCGGCTTACCGATGGGCCGCAACGGTGTCACTTCCCGAACGCTGGCCCTACAGCGACGACGCGGCCGAGCTTGATAAGGCGTTGCTGACCGTCCAGGAACGGCTGAGACGCGACGCTCCTGCGGGAGCACCGGAAAAGGTTCCGGAAAACCTTCCGGAAAAAGTTCCGGAAAAAGTTCCGGAAAAGGTTCCGGAAAACATAGTGCGCCGGCAAATCGCACTAGCACGGCATGGCCTGTCGGGCGTGTTGCTGCGGTTGTTCGACGCCTTGGCTGAGTCTCCGGGAGAATGGGTCTCATTCGACGACCTGGAAGGTGTCTTCACGAAGTGCGACGTGGCTGACGAGACGGTCAAGAAAAGTGCCGCCAGACTCGACAAAGCGCTGCACAACGAGATGGAAGGCGTGTTTGCAGTCTCTTGCTCCAAATCGGACCGCCGAATCCGGCTCGAGGTTCTCTGATCCTGGGGCGACGGACAAAAAAGGGACAAAAAAAGGGACAAGTGTCCCCTGATTTGTCCCCTGATTTGTCCCCGCGGGCTGCCATGATCCTGTCATCGTTGTTTTGTTCCACGATGATAGGAGACGCTTTTATGGCTGACCACATCCCATCACTCGAGTACGTCACGCGGCGCATCGGTGAGCTGTCGCGTGAGCTGTCCCTGCTCCGGTCGCTGCGGCGCATCCTGCGGCGGCATGAGGCGACCTGCGAGGCTGCGGCCCGACTGCGGGAGCTGCGCACAAAAAGAGGGGAGGCTGCAAATGAGCGATAAGGCGACCCCCAAGCTCGCGCTGTCCGTGAGAGAGGCGGCCGAGGCACTCGGCATCAGCGAGCGGCTGCTGCGGTCCCTCACCCAACAGGGAAAGGTGCCGCATGTCAGGTTGGGCCCGAGTGAGCAGTCTCGGCTGGTCTATCCGGTCGAGGTGTTGCAGGAGTGGCTCTGGCGAGCGAGCGGCATGGACGCCGAGAACAAGGAGGAGGAGGCAGTCAGATGAGCAAAAAAAACCGGGCGGCATCCATGCCGGCCCACCAGTCTACTCCAGTATACGACATCGGCGACATCAAGGCAGCCGCCACTGGTCGCTGGGTCGAGCTGCTGGCTGAGGCCGGTGTACCCGGCGACGTGCTGGACGGCCGGCATCACCCGTGCCCGAGGTGTGGCGGCAGGGATCGGTTCCGTTTGATCGACGCCGGAGCCGGAGCGCTGAGGTGCAACCACTGTCTGACGGACGCCGGTGACGGACTTGCGTCACTCGTTTGGTGGATGGGCCGCGACTTCCGCGAGGTGCTCAAGTGGGTCGCGTCACGGCTGGGTGTCACACCCGACCGCCAGGGTGACACGCCTGTGTCAGACCCGTTGGTGGCCATCGCGCGACACAAGCGCGTCACTCCCGAGTCGCTCGTCGCGTATGGAGCTGTGCGAGTCAGCACGCGGGCCATATCACTGCCGGCGTATGGGCCCGATGGCAGGCGGTGCACGACGTTCTCGATTGCGGCGTCGGGAAGTGACAGACAAAGGAAGGGGCTGTTTCAGCGCGGCAAACCGGCCGGGCTGTTCTTTCCGCATCGCGACGGAAAGGTGCAACTGCCACAACCAGGCGAGGAGTGGCTGCTGGTCGAAGGCGTCAAAGACGCTGCCGCACTCCACTCGCTCGGCTACATGGCGGCCGGCTTGAACACGTCCCACCTCTCACCGAGGTTCGCCCGGCTGTTCGCCGGCGTGAAATGTGTCATCGTGCCCGACCGCGATAAGGCAGGACTCGAGGGCGCGAGCAAGACCGCATCCGCACTCACTGGCGGTGCCACATCTGTGTCAGTGGTGACGCTACCGCTCGAGTATCGCGAGACAGGCGGCGGCGACGTGCGGGACGTGCTGCGGCTACCGGACGGCGAGACCCTGCTGCGGCAGGCGATCAGCGATGCTCGCGACGTGTGTGAGCTATCGGTCAGCCAGGGGGACAAGCCCCTGCCCTACGAGCCCTTCCCGACGGAGCTACTCCCTGAGCCTCTGGCGGCCTACGTGCGAGCTGTAGCTGAAGCCGTCTACTGCGATGACGCGTACGTGTCACTGCCGCTGCTGGCGACCCTGGCAGGCGCGATCGGCAACAGCCGTCGCATCCGACTCAAGGACTCCTGGAGCGAGCCGGCGGTGCTGTGGTGTGTGACAGTCGGCGACTCCGGAAGCCGCAAGTCACCCGGCTTCGACGCGGGGACGTGGCCACTGAGCGTGCTCCAGTCTGCCGAGTTCTCTCGCTGGCGAGACGAGCATAGCGAGTGGGAGGAGCGACGACGATCGGGAGGCAAGGACTTCGACGAGCCGGAGCCCCAGCCGACTCGATACATCGTCCAGGACTCCACACTGGAGGGCCTGGCTGCACTGCTCGAGTCCAACCCGCGGGGCCTGCTGCTGGCTCGTGACGAGCTGTCCGGCTGGCTGGCCGGTTTCGACGCCTATCGCCCGACGGCCGGCGCGGACGTGGCACAGTGGCTTTCTATTCATGGGGCCCGTCCCCTGATCGTCGACCGGAAGACGGGTAAACGCATCACCCACTGCCCCGCCGCGGCGGTGTCGATCTGTGGTGGCATCCAGCCGGCCGTGCTGGCTCGAGCCATCCAGGGGCGAGGTGACGCCGAGCACGTGGAAAACGGGCTACTCGCGCGGCTACTGATCGCATATCCGCCCCACACGCCCAAGCGCTGGACTGACGCATCTGTGCCCGAGGGCATCCGCCAGGGCGTGATGGAGGTGACTGAGCGGCTGGTGTCTCTCGAGCCCGGGGAGGACGGCCGGCCGGTCGAGGTCGACCTGACGCCGGGCGCACTCGAGCGGTTTCGGCGTTTCGTTAACGAGCACGGTCAGGAGCAGGCTCGTCTGCCCGGTCCACTCCGGGCCGCATGGAGCAAGCTCGAGGCATACGCGGCACGCCTGGCGCTGGCGGCCCACATGGTCCGCCAGGTGACCGGGGACGCCGGCACCCTGGTCGATGAGGAGTCGATCGACGTGGGGATCAGCTTGGCGAGGTGGTTCGGGGGGGAGGCGGCGAGACTGTACGCCCTGCTGGGGGCGGCCGACGATACGCCAGAGGCGAGGGCCGAGCGGGAGCGGGCGAGACTGCTCGAGTGGATCAGGCGGCGGGGTGGAGTGGTGACGGTCCGGGAGGTCCAGCAAGGGCATCGGCGGTTCAGGACAGCCGGGGATGCCGAGATGGCACTGCGAGAGTTGGCCGACGCCGGGCATGGGAGGCTAGTAGTCGATCCCCCAGAAGGCAGGGGACGCCCCCGGACGGTGTTTTCTGTTTTCGTAGACGCATCGAGCACCCTGTCTACAGTGTCTACGTCTACGGAAATCGCTGAAACGGCTGAAATACCGAATAACGTAGACGTAGACAGCGTAGACGCATCTGTAGACCGTCTACGAAAATCCCCGGACGATCCCCCATGGATGACCGACGCCTTGGTGATCGACCCGTCGGACGCCTCTACGGAGGGGGGCGAGTGATGGACGCTGAGGGAATCTACTTCCGCCTGCTCGCCGCTGGAGTTTCTGTCGACGTGGAGGATGGCCGGCTAGTGGCGTGGCCGAGTGACCGGGTGCCCCCGTCCCTGGCTGTTCCCCTGCGGCAGCACGCTAGTGAGCTGGTGAGGCGACTCGAGGGGCGGCCGTCGGCTGGTCGGCGTCTGGCTGAGGCGCAACCAGGGGGAGAGCCTCACCCGGCACCGAACCCCCACCTGACCGGCCGGTGGGCCCGCTGGGGCGACCTGATCCGTTGCCCGCACTGCCGGGCCCGCGACCTGGTGGAGGTCGCCGGCGGCCTGCACTGCCGAGCCTGCGGCCGTCTGGCCTGGCTCGAGGGCCCGCGGTCGATCACTCGAGCGGACTGCCAGGACGAGGGCCTGCGGGCGGTGTCCTGCCCGGCCGGTCCATCGGCCCCCGAACTTCATCGACGGCTCTATGCCGACGAGGAGGCCCGGATAGACCGTCGCAGGCAGGAGCGGCTGCGAGAGGCTCAAGCAGCGACGACGCGGGAGTTGTTCTAGGGCATCCCTCCCTGGCGGTCGACGAGGAATTGAGTTGCATCACGTTCGAGATTCTGGTAGCAATACGAGCTGCCCTTCAGACGGAGAGGAAACTTGTCATGGCATCAATCGTCAAGCGGCCGAACGGCCATCGGTGGATTCAGTTTGTGGCGGCCGATGGGTCGCGAAAGACGGTCAGACTCGGCCGGTTCAGCCAGAGGGACGCCGAGGAAGTCAGGCGGCGAGTCGAGGAGCTGCTTTCATCGCTGATTGCCGGTTCGCCGTGGAGTCGGAGCCTGGCCGGCTGGGTGTCCGAGTTGCCCGACGGCCTGGCAACCAGGCTCGAGGGCGTCGGCCTGATTCCGAAGCGGGCAGAGTCTCGCGACGTGTCCGTAGTCGACTTTGCCACCACCTACATCGAAGGCCGGCGTGACATTGGAGACGGACGCCGAATCGTGCTTTACTCGTGTCGCAGACGACTGGAAGGTTTCTTTGCCGGCCGGCTGCTGCACGAAGTCTCGCCAGGCGACGCCGATGACTTCAAGCAGTGGCTGCTTGCGAAGTACGCCGCGGCCACTGTGGCGAAAACCATCAAAGACGCCAAGATGATCTTCCGGTCGGCCGTCCGTAAGGGAATCATCGAATCAAACCCCTTCGAGGACGTTACGGCCGGCCAGGTGGCCAACCGTGATCGGCTGGTGTTTGTGCCGCGAGAGACGGTTTATCGCGTCATTGATGCCTGCTCTGACGCCGAGTGGCGGCTGATCGTCGCACTGGCCAGGTTCGGTGGGCTGCGATGCCCTACCGAGATACTGCGACTGCGGTGGTGCGACATTGACTGGGACGGCAACCGAATGACCGTGACATGTTCCAAGACGAGGAAGTCACGACCGTATCGCGTGGTCCCCCTGTTCCCCGAGTTGCGACCCCACCTAGAGGTGGCGTGGGAAACCGCCAAGGAAGGGGCCGAATTCGTGGTGATGCGATACCGGAGCACGGCGGCCAACCTGCGAACGCAACTGCTTCGGATCATGCGCCGGGCTGGTGTCGAGCCGTGGCCCCGGCTGTTCCAAAATCTTCGGGCGAGCTGTGCGACGGAGCTGGCCGACCGCTTCCCGAGCCACGTTTGCGAGGAGTGGCTGGGGCATACCGAAGTGGTGGCGGACCGGCATTATCGAAGGGTGACAGATGAACACTTCGAGCGGGCGGCCAACCCGAAGCATAACCCGAAGCAGTACATGCCGGAAATGGGCGGAAATGGCCTGCAACGGGAGAAAACCGACTCCAGCGAGGATTGCCCGAAGTCAGTTTCCTGCAACCGTTTGCAACGTAAGTCCTTAAATGACAACGACTTAGGGATGACCCCTACGGGACTCGAACCCGTGTTACCGGCGTGAAAGGCCGGTGTCCTAGACCGCTAGACGAAGGGGCCGCCAATTCGGGGCCTCGAAAGACCGCAAGGCTATAGGGTATAGTCGGCGATCGGCATTTTCGTCAAGTGGGATGAGAAAAATCGGGAAAAGAGTCTGATGGCCGTTCGCATCGCCATGTGGTCGGGGCCGAGAAACATCTCGACGGCACTCATGCGAGCCTGGGGGAGCCGGGCCGACTGCTACGTCACCGATGAACCGCTCTATGCGTTCTACCTGCGGGAAACGGGGCTGGATCACCCCGGTCGCGAGGCCACGTTGGCGGCTCACAGCAGCGATTGGCGCGAGGTGACTCGCTGGTTGACCGGCCCGATCCCCGAGGACCGCTCGATCTGGTACCAAAAGCAGATGGCCCACCATTTGCTTCCCTCGGTCGGCCGAGACTGGCTCTCCAAACTCACCCACGCTTTCCTGATCCGCGACCCTCGCGAAATGCTGCTCTCGCTGGTCGAATTCCTTCCTACCATCCGAGTCGAAGACACTGGACTGCCGCAGCAAGTGGAGTTGTTTCGCCGAGTCCTTGAGCAAGAACCAAGGCCGCCGGTCGTGGTCGATGGCCGCGACGTGCTGGAAGATCCGCCGGGGTTGCTGCAAGAGTTGTGTCGGCGACTCGAGGTCCCTTACGATGCAGCCATGCTGCAGTGGGAACCGGGCCTGCGAAAAACGGACGGCGCGTGGGCTCCGTTCTGGTATGACAAGGTGCGCAAGACCACGACATTTGGAAAATACCGGCCCAAGGATGGCCCGCTTCCCGAGCCGCTCGAGCCGGTTTATCAAGCGTGTATTCCCTTGTATGAAGAACTGGCCGAGTACAAGATCGGTCGCATCTGAGCCGAAGTGAAACGAGCCGCCCCATGCTGCAGAAGTTTGATCCTCGCAACCGCGATCTGATCGTCAACATCAACGGTCGCCTGGTACACCGGGACCAGGCGGGCGTCAGTCCGTTCGATTCGGTGGTCCAAGGGGGGGACGCGGTGTGGGAGGGTTTGCGGCTTTATGACGGAAGAATCTTCAAGTTGCGCGAGCACTTGGCTCGATTGCGAGCGTCGGCTCGAGCACTCGCCTTCGCGGAAATCCCCACCGACGAGCAGATGATCGAGCAAATCAAGGCCACGCTGGCGGCCAACGGGATGCGGGACGAGGTGCATATTCGGCTCACGCTGACTCGAGGCGTCAAGCTCACCAGCGGCATGGATCCGCGACTCAATCAATCGGGTCCCACTTTGATCGTGCTGGCCGAGTATAAACGGCCCGTCTATGACCGCTCGGGCATCCGCCTGGTGACGGCGTCGATCCGCCGGCCGGATCCCGACGTGCTCGATCCGAAGATCCACCACAACAACTTGCTCAATTCGATCTTGGCCAAGATCGAAGCCAACGTGGCGGGAGCCGACGACGCGGTGATGCTCGATTCACGAGGCTTCATCGCCGAAACGAACGCCACCCATTTGTTCTTCGTGAGCGGCCAAGTGGTGCGGACGAGTCGGACGGTAGCTTGCCCCGAGGGGATTACTCGCGCGGTGGTACTCGAACTTTGCAAGGACCTCGGAATTGCGTCGCAAGTGTGCGATTTGTCGCTGCCGGAAGCCTACCGTGCGGACGAGGCGTTTTGCACGGGGACGATGGGCGAGTTGGCGGCGGTGAGCCATATTGACGGGAGGCAGATTGGGACCGGAGAGCGGCCGGTGCTGAAGCGACTCTCGGAGGCTTTCGCACGGCTGACGCAGCGAGAAGGGGAAGTCGTCGTTGAGAATCTGGGAAAGGCTTGAGGTCTAGTCGGCAAAGAGGGCGCCTCGGTTGCGGGGCCGGGTGCGGTCCCTATAATATCTTCGTCCGGCAAGGAACAAGGGGGCAGGCCACCCACTGTGGGGCAGGCCAGCCTCGCTTTTCGCTGGTAGAATCGAATGGGACACCCTGATTGCGGGCATGAAAGCCATGTGGACTGGACTTCGCAACTTTTGGACGTGGTTTCGCAACATTTTCGTTGCCGTCTCCACCGTGGCTCACGGTATGTGGGTCACCATCCGCTATTGGATGCTGACGTACAAGGACGACCGTAAGACCTTTACGGATCAGTACTTATACCCAGAAAAACCGGTAGAAGTGGCCGCTCGATATCGAGGATTCCACCGCTTCGATTTGACGACGTGCATTGCATGCGACCAGTGCGCCAAGGCCTGTCCGGTCGACTGCATTTACATCGGCAAGGAGCGGATCGAGGGAAGCAAGGGGTTCCGGATCACGGGGTATGCCATCGACTATTCGAAATGCATGTTCTGCGCGTTATGCGTCGAACCTTGTCCGGTCGATTGTATTTTTATGGGGGCAACGCACGACTTGAGTTGTTATAGTCGAGATGGGTGCATCGTCGATTTTGCTCGCCTGCCCGTCGAGGTGGCGTGGGGGCGGTCGACGTTGAACCCGGTGGCAGTCGCTCAGTCGAAAGTGATTGCCGAGCCCGTGCATGGCGGCCCGAATTCCTGAACGCCCCGGGAATCGAGGACGCCGCACGGGACCGAGGCACGGTTGCCGCCGACATTCGGGGCAGCGGAAGCCGGCCAACGAGGGGCTACGGAACGTGGAGGTCACACCATGACCCGGCACCATGATTCGGCGACACGTTTTTTTACGGTCGACCAGGCCAATGCCATGCTGCCCTTGGTCCGCGCGATCACGGAGGACATGGTGCAACTGGGGCGGGAGCTGTTCGACCGCCAGCAGCGTCTGGAATACCTGAAAGCAGCCCATCGTGGCTCGGGCGATGATCCTTACGTCGAAGAACTGCTGCAAATCGAGGAGGAACTCGAGCGGCAGCGGGAGAAACTGGCTGGATACGTGAGGGAGCTCCAAGAGTTGGGCGTGGAGCCCAAAAGTGCTACCGAGGGGCTGATCGACTTCCCCGCCGTGCTGGAAAACCGCCCGGTTTATCTCTGCTGGAAGCTAGGGGAGCCGGAGGTAATGTACTGGCACGAACTCGATGCCGGATTCGCCGGACGCCAGCCGCTGCCGGCGATCACACTCAGTGACTCATCGGTCGAACCCGACCCCGAACAGTAGGACGCGCTCGAGTCGCGGACTGGGCAAAACGGTGGCCGAGCCGTGGGCCTGCGATCTCGATGCGGGGCGCAATCGATCGGCATCTCCCCTCACCCGTCATCCGGAGACGGAAACATCGGCGATCTCCCCATTCGCTTCTTTCCGGCCCTTGCGTTCCCCGCGGGCCTGCTTACAATGACCGCCCGATAACGGTGTTGGGAGCGCCGGGCGTTCGCTGGAGCCGCCACTTGAGCCACTGTCGGCTCACGCTGCATCAAGTCCGTAGCTGGGATGGAACAAGCCGATCATGTCGCAGGCCATCATGTCGTCGGTGGGGATTGCCGCGTACCTCGCGTTGTTCGTGGGCGTCGCCCTCGTTTTCGTATTCGTCAATCTGCTGATCGGATGGCTGCTGCGGCCCCGCAATCCCGAGCCGGAGAAGCTGGAGATTTACGAATGCGGTGAGCCGGCAATCGGTTCGAGTTACGTGCAGTTCGACCTGCGGTTCTACGTGGTGGCACTGCTGTTCATCATCTTCGATGTCGAAGTCGCCTTCTTTTTCCCTTGGGCCACACTGTTCGGCAAGACCATGAACCTGGCGGACGAGCGAGCCGGAAACGTGGCGGTCGAACGTCTGGCCGACGATTTGGTGCTTTCCCAGAATGCGAAGGGCGTATTGCGGGAGCTGGGTGTGCGTCACGCCGAGGTTCCCTCGCACGTACCGGAATCGTTAAAAACGGAAGTATTCGCTCGAGACGCTCAGGGACGAGCCGAACAAATCGTTCATCGAGGTGCCCGGCAGCTGGGAGTCCTCAGCTCGATCGACATCCTGGTCTTCTTCCTGGTGCTGATCATCGGTTTCGCTTACGTCTGGAAGCGGGGCGACCTCGATTGGGTCCGGGTCAACAAGGCGGCACCGGTGCCGCATATGCCTCCACCCCCCGAATCGGCTCCCGAAGAAGAGCAGCCCGTACTGCTAGCGTGATTCCTCCTCGACTCGAGTCGGCTCGACCGCAGCATGCATGATCCCGGCGGTCAAGAGTAGTCCCAACCCATCACAGGACAATCGAATGAGCGAAGGCCCTCAGTTTCTCGACGCGTTGAAATCTCGGTTCGGCGACCACATTCGCGGCGTCAACCTGGACAATATCGACCCGTGGGTAGAAGTGGCTCCGGAAGCCATCGTGGAGGTCTGCCGGTTTCTCAAGACCGACCCCGACGCCCGATTCGACATGCTCAACTGCATCAGCGGCGTCGACTATTTTCAGCCCGATCCCGCCAAGGCGAAGCGAGCGGGCTTCGAACCGCATTTGGAAGTGGTGTACCACCTTTCCAGCACGATCACCAAACACACCCTGGTGCTCAAAGTGATCTTGCCTCGCTGGAAGGACGATCAGCCGGGTCAACTGCCCGAGCTCGATTCGGTGGCCGGTGTGTGGCGCACGGCCGACTGGCACGAACGCGAGGTCTTCGACTTGATGGGCGTCTACTTCCGAGGCCACCCCGGATTGAAACGGATTCTGCTTCCCGAGGATTGGGAAGGGCATCCGCTGCGCAAGGACTACGAGCTTCCATTGGAATACCACGGCATTCGCGGCCGGTAACGAAAGGCTGACTATGGCGACGGCGAATCGCGAACAGATCATCGAACTCGACGTGCGGACGGACGAGCTGCTGGTCAATATGGGACCGCAGCATCCGAGTACCCACGGCGTGCTCCGTTTGGTGCTCAAGACCGACGGGGAGATCGTCACTCATGTGGAACCTCACATCGGCTACTTGCACCGCTGCGCCGAGAAGATCGGCGAAAACCTGACACCTCGGCAGTGGATCCCCTACACCGATCGCATGGACTATCTGGCCGCGATGAACATGAATCTCGGCTGGTCGCTGTGCGTGGAGAAACTGTTGGGATACGAATTGCCCGAGAAAGCCCGTCATATCCGAGTGATCATCGCCGAGCTGGGGCGCATCGCCAGCCATCTGGTCGGCATGGGAACCTACGGACTCGATCTCGGCACCTTCAGCCCGTTCCTTTATGCGTTCCGCGAGCGGGAAAAGATCCTCGATCTGTTCGAAGAGGTTTGCGGAGCCCGACTGACCAACAGTTACATTACTCCGGGCGGAGTCACCGGCGACCTGCCCGCGGGCTGGTTGGAGAAGTGCGAGGCCTTCCTCGATCAATTCGTGCCGGTGATCACGGAATATCACACGCTACTGACGACCAACGCGATCTTCATCCAGCGCACGGCCGGGATCGGCGTGATTTCACGCGAAATGGCCATCGACTATGGATGCACGGGTCCGGTACTGCGGGGCAGCGGAGTCGACCATGACTTGAGGCGCGACGGCGAAGAGCGTTACACCGAAATGTACGACGGTTACGCGTTCGAAGTGATCGTGGAAAAGGACGGTCACTATCCCCGCGACCACGACTATCCGCCGGTTCCGCCCGAGGCCGTGCTGGGGGACTGCTGGCACCGATTCTACGTTCGGATGCTGGAAGTGATGCAGGCGATCGACATCGTTCGGGAAGGGATCGAGTTCTACCGAGCCTCCAGCGGGGATTGGGGACATCCGATCAAACTGAACACCAAGCTGCCCAAGGGAGAAGTCTATCTGGAAACCGAATGTCCGCGTGGCCAGATGGGGTTCTATTTGGTGAGTGACGGTTCGGCCATTCCCTGGCGCGTGCGAGCCCGCAGCAGTTGCTTCTGCAATCTTTCGGTTACCGAGGAACTGTGCCGTGGCTGCCTGCTGGCCGACGTGGCCGCCATTGTCGGATCGCTGGACATCGTGATGGGCGAAATCGATCGTTAGGCGGGCATTTTCGCACACGAAATTGCCTCGGGGGGGCTTGCCGGTTCGACCAGCCTTGTGCCATATTTCACACACTCTTTAGTCAAAAAACACCTTGGTGAAGGAATCACGTCGCCGTGGCAGAGTTTTTTGCCCAATACATGCCGGCCTGGGGGGCGTATCTGCTGACCGCCCTGATCTCCGTCGCTCTGCTGCTGGCGGTGGTTGGGCTGGGAGCCCTGTTCTTCATTTGGGCCGAACGGAAGGTGGCGGGCCGGATTCAGGACCGGTTGGGACCGACTCGCACCGGCGGCAAATTCGGCTGGCTGCAATCGCTGGCGGACGGCATCAAGCTGATCACGAAGGAAGACTTGGCGCCGGCTGACGCGGACCGGCTGCTGTTTCGACTGGCGCCGTATGTGAGTTTGGCCCCGAGTTACGCGGCGCTGTTGGCACTCCCCTTCGCCGATGGCTGGGTGGGCTGGGAAATCAACACGTCGGTGTTCTTTCTGCTGGCCATCTTGGGACTGGAGGTCTTCGGAGTCATCCTGGCCGGTTATGCCTCGGGCTCGAAATGGTCCCTGTTCGGCGGTATGAGGCAGGCGGCTCAGGTCGTATCGTACGAAGTGCCGCTTGGCATGTGCGGAGTGATTCCCGTCTTTCTTTGCGGGACGATGAGCCTCACCACGATCGGCAACATGCAGGCGGGGTGGGCGACCAACTGGCTGATCTTTCACGACCCGTTCACTTTCATGGTGTTCTGGGTCTATTTCACTTGCGCCGTGGCCAGCGTGAACCGAGCTCCGTTCGACTTGGCGGAAGCCGAGAGTGAACTGGTGGCCGGATTCCATACCGAGTACTCCGGTTTGCGCTGGAGTTTCTTCTTCATGGCCGAATACAACTCGATGTTCGTGGTCTCCGGTCTGGCGGCCGTATTGTTCTTCGGCGGCTGGAACGGACCGGTACCGATTTTCGCATCCTGGAAAGCGGCGGGGGGCGGCTGGGAAATCGTGGCCGACCTGGCGGGTTGCCTCAACTTCATCGGCAAGGCCGTTCTCGGCGTGATGGTGATGATCTGGGTCCGTTGGACGCTCCCCCGATTGCGAATCGACCAGGTGATCACCACCTGCTTGAAATACTGCGTGCCGCTGGCAGCGTTCTGTTTCGTCGGAGCTCTCGCCTGGCAACTCGCATCGCTCCCCTCGCCCAACGACTGGCTTTCGCCCGACCCGGCAGGCCGTGCGGCCGTGCGGGAGCCGTGGGTGGAGCGAGCGGAAGACGGTGCCGAGCGATCGGGGACGAGCGGCGCTGAGGAGCTGGCACGGCTGGCGGAGGACAAACGCTGATGTTGGCTGCGATCGACCTGCACGGATTCCTGTTCGTCCTGTTTGCACTCACGGCGTGCGTATTCGCGGCGGGCGTGCTGTTCTCCAGCAACATCGTACGGATGGCGTTCAATCTCGTATTGTCGCTCGGTTCGTCAGCCGGGTTGTTCTTTCTGGCCGGTGCCGAATTCGTCGGCGCGATGCAGTTGATGATCTATGTCGGTGGAACGCTGGTGCTGTTGGTGTTCGGCGTCATGTTGACCGCTCAGCACCGTTTCCTGGAAATGCGGACCAATGCCGGCGAGTGGGTTCTTTCGTTGCTGGTGGGAGGCGCCCTGCTGATGGTGCTCCTGCAGGCGGCGTTCTCCGTTTCGCAGTGGAACACGCCGTACGCTCAGCGCGATCAGGTGGAGATCGACGAGTCCAAATCGGCGACACCGATTGCCGCGGCCCTGACGGGAGTGCGCGTGGACAAGTTGGAGGAAACCAACCCGCGACTGCGAGCCGGCAAATCGGGCTATTTGATGCCGTTCGTGATCGTTTCCATGCATCTGCTGGTGGTGTTGGTAGGAGCAGCCTATCTGGCGCGGCCGCGGATGGCCGTGCGACAAATGAGGCGGGGAGGTTAGGCGCAGACACGATGGCCGGACTACTGGCGACCATTACCGTTTCTCACTACTTGGCGGTCGGTGCGTTCTTCTTCGTCACCGGCGTGCTCTGCATGGCCACCAAACGCAATGCACTCGGCGTGCTGATGGGCATCGAGCTGGTGCTCAACGGCGCCAATCTCAATTTCATCGCGTTCGGCAGCCAGTACCTCCGCGAAGAGACGCTGGGACTGGACGGGCAGTTGATCGCCCTGTTCGTGATCATTTTGGCTGCGGCCGAGGCGGCGGTGGCTTTGGCGATCGCGCTGAGTTTTTATAACGCACATTCCACGATCGATGTCGATCAAGGCGACGAGCTGAAAGGCTGATGGATACATCCCTGTTACCGATACTGTTGGGGCTGGCGGTACTGCTTCCACTCGGTTCATTCTGGGTGATTCTGCTGGCCGGCAATCGCCTGGGGAAGCAGGCGGCTACGGTAGCCGTCGGCGCGATCGTCGGGGCAGGGGTGCTCTCGTTCTGGTCGCTGGCCATCTGGCTCGTTCATTACTACCCTACCGAGTCTGGTCACGGTACCGAGCACCACGATGGCGGGCTCGAGCATGGGCATTCGGATTCCGACGGGCATTCCCCAGAGCCCCACGCTCTGCGAAGCGGCCACGCGCCTGCTCGCGCTGCCGCGGACGGCGTCTCCGGCCCAGACACGCTTACCGCCGACCTGACGCAACTGGTGTCGTTGGCAACGGATGACGCGCACGGCGTCGCCGGGCCCTCTCCGGCCGAGCCCACCGATGGCGAATCGGCCCCGCAGGAGGCTCGAGGCCCTCCATTCGCCGGCGACTACTACACGCTGGGCCTATTCGGCCGGATGAGACTGACCATCGGGTATTACATCGATACGCTCACGGTGCTGATGTTCTGCATGGTGACGCTGATCGCCAGTTGCATCCACTTCTATGCCATCGGTTACATGCACGAAGAACTGCACGACGTGACCGATCACGAAGTGACATTGTCCAGCGGACGGCACCTGACGCGTCCCGGGCGCTTTCACCGGTTCTTCCAGTATCTGTCGCTGTTTTGCTTCAGCATGCTGGGGCTGGTGCTGGCGGGCAACATCGCCATGGTGTTCGTCTTCTGGGAGCTGGTCGGGATTTGTTCGTATTTCCTGATCGGGTTCTACATCGAACGAAAGAGCGCGACCAACGCGGCGAACAAGGCGTTCATTGTCAACCGCGTCGGCGACTTCGGGATGATCATCGGCCTGATGGCTCTGTGGACCGGGCTGGGGACATTCAGTTTCGGCAGCGTCGATGCCAACAGCAACGGTACGATCGAGGCCGACGAGCAAGGGATGTTTGAATTGGTGCGGCCGGGCCCCGACCACCATTATCGGGTGCCGTTGGGGATGGCACTGGCCGAGTCTCGCAAGGAGGTGGCGACGCTGGTGCAGAGTTGGAACGCCGAGGCCGCTCGATCGGGAAAGAGACTGGACAAAGAGGAGTTGCATCAACGCCTGGCCCGGCATGCCGAGCAAGCGGGGTGGCTCGAGCCGCAGGGCGACAAGGCACCCCGCGGCTATTGGTGGTTGATCATCGGGGGTGTCGGGATCTTCTGCGGGTGCGTGGGCAAGAGTGCCCAGTTTCCGCTGCACGTCTGGTTGCCCGATGCCATGGAAGGCCCCACTCCGGTATCCGCGCTGGTCCATTCGGCCACGATGGTGGCAGCCGGCGTCTATCTGGTGGGGCGGTTCTATCCGATGTTCACGCCGGAAGTACTGTGGGTCATCGCCGTGGTCGGGTGCATCACGCTGTTCATGGCGGCCACCATCGCCATCACGGCCACCGACATCAAGCGAGTCCTGGCCTACTCGACGATCAGCCAGCTCGGTTACATGATGTTGTCACTGGGCGTGGGTGGATGGGCCGCCGGCTTGATGCATCTGGTGACGCATGCGTTCTTCAAGAGTCTTCTATTCATGTGCTCGGGCTCGGTGATCCACGCCGTCCACACCAACGACATGATGGAGATGGGCGGTCTGCGGAAGAAGATGCCCTACACCGCTTATACGATGTTGGTCGGTTGCCTGGCGATCGCGGGCGTGAGTATCCCGTTCGTGGTCGGCTTCAGCGGATACTACTCCAAGGATCGGATCTTGGAGCAGGCATTCGTCTTCATGCAGCAGAATCACTCGGTGTGGGGAGCCCTGTTTTTCTATGCGGCGCTTGGCGGAGCGGCCATCACCGCGTTTTACATGTTCCGATTGTGGTTCCTCACGTTCGCCGGGAAGCCTCGCAACCAGCATCGCTACGACCACGCTCACGAATCGCCGAAGGTCATGTACGTGCCGCTGATCATTTTGGCCGTGTTCGCCACCGGCGTCGCGTGGAAGCCGTTTTCCTGGCTGCCCGGCAGCGGACTGCATCTGGCGGCGTTGTTGGAGCAAGCTCGTCCGGCGGGAGTCCACGGAGATCTGACCGGCTATTGGACTCGGTTGGTTTGGCCCGATGAGCATTTCGCGCACGCTCCCGAACAGTTCTACTCGGTCGTGGTGCCGGTGACGTTGCTGGCGACCGGTACGGCGCTCAGCGGCATTTCCCTGGCGGCGGTGATGTACTTGTGGGGCTGGTTGTCGCCGGGCGACGTGCGGCGCCGCTTTCCTCGAGTCTACGCGTTCTTGTGGAACAAGTGGTATTTCGACGAACTCTACGGGTTCCTGTTCGTGCGCCCCACCTTGGGCGTGGCACGCCTGGTGGCTCTGTTCGACCGGCGCTGGATCGACTGGGTCGTGGATGGCTGCGCATCGCTGACTCGCGCGTTCGCCAACGCCTGGGAGAAAATCGTCGACCGCGGCGTGGTCGACGGCCTGGCGAATCTGTTTGCCGGATGGGTATGGTCGATCGGCGTCTGGTTCCACCGACTCGAAACCGGGCGGTTGCGTCAATACGTGTTGTATTTGATTGTCGGTTTTCTGGCTCTGTTCGTGCTGGTCAGTTTGTTCTGGTCCACCACACTGGCAGGCGGACCCTAGGTGATATCGCCCGGCGCCGGCGGAATGAGCCGGGCCGCTGGGCACAGCCGATCCCGGTTTTTCCGTTTTGAATTCCCGTTTTGACTTGTTGTAAAGTTGCACACAGCCATGTCAAACTTGCTAGGTTCGGATCTCAATCACGTCTATGCATGCTGGTTGAGCTTGCTCGTCTTCCTGCCGGTGCTGGGAACGCTCATTCTGCTGGTGATCCCCAGTCGAGCTGTCGACGCGATCCGGTACGTGACATTCGCGGTCACGGCCGTGGTGTTTCTGCTCACCCTGCTGGCATTTTTCAGCTCCGGATCGGCGCTGAGTTTCGCCTATGAAGGCGAAGCCGCCAGATACATGCAAGCGGCGTTCCACATTCCCTGGATACCGTCGTTCGACATCTACTACGCGATGGGCGTAGACGGCATCAGTCTTCCGTTGGTGGTGCTGACCGGCCTGGTGAGTCTGCTGGCAATGGGAGCCAGTTGGTCGATCACCAAGCATGTCAAGGGATACTGCATCTTGTTCCTGCTTCTGGAAACGGGAATGCTGGGAGTGTTCCTCGCACTCGACTTCTTCCTGTTCTACGTCTTCTGGGAAGTCATGCTGTTGCCGATGTACTTCCTGATCGGCGTGTGGGGAGGACCGCGTCGCGAATATGCGGCGATCAAGTTCTTCATCTATACGCTGGTCGGCAGCGTGCTGATGCTGGTCGCCATCTTGATGCTCTACTTCGCCAGCGATCTCACCAAGCTGACTCCCGAGCAGCTCGCGCGAGCTCATGTGCTCGATACCGTGACCGGCGAAGACGGCCGGCCCGTGCTCGATGGTCCCTGGCGGGTTCCCCAGGGAGAAGCAGCGGCCGCCGCACTGCAAAAGCAGGTCGAGTCGGCCACCGCCGCGCTGATGAGCCAGATCGAAGCGGGGGAGCGATCCCGGCACACCTTCAGCCTGTTGGCACTCGCCGAACTGGGCCAGCACACCGATGCCTTCAGCCCGTCGTTGCAATGGTGGGCATTCCTGCTGCTGTTCATCGGGTTCGCCATCAAAGTGCCCTCGGTTCCCGTCCATACCTGGCTGCCCGATGCGCACGTCGAAGCCCCAACCCCGATTTCGATGATTCTGGCCGGTGTGCTGCTGAAAATGGGCGGATACGGCATCCTGCGGATCTGCTATCCGATTTGTCCTCACGGCGGTTTCGATCTGGCCTGGTTCATCTGCCTGATCGGCGTGGTCAGTATGATCTACGGAGCTTACGCGGCGCTGGCCCAGAAGGACTTCAAACGACTGGTGGCCTACAGCTCGGTCAGCCACATGGGCTATGTGGTACTGGGACTCGGTGTCTGGTCGGCGACTGCCGGCACGTTTTACAACGCCGACTACTGGAACATGGGCGTCAAAGGAGCCATGTTCCAGATGATCGCTCACGGTATCTCTTCGGCCGGCATGTTCTTTATGGTGGGCGTCGTTTACGACCGTGTGCATCACCGCAACTTGTCGGAGTTCGGAGGGCTGTTCGGTAAGATGCCGGTCTATACGGCTCTGGCGATCGGGATCTTTTTCGCCGGATTGGGACTACCCGGCTTGTGCGGGTTCATCGGCGAAGTCCTGGTCGTCCTTTCGGTCTGGAACTACAGCCAGGTACTGGCGATCCTCTCGGCCGCCGTGGTGATCCTCACGGCCGGCTATATCCTCTGGACGCTGCAGCGAGTCTATCTGGGAACCGAATACCGCGGCCCGCACGAGGAAGCACTCGTGCCGATCAATCCCCGCGAGTTCACCATTGCGGCGACTTTGTTCGTGTTGGCCATCGCCCTGGGCGTGTTTCCCTACCAAACCGTGCTCAAGTACATGGATCCGACCATCGATCGGCAGACTCAGTCGCTGGCCGATTGGACCCAGCGGGTCAAGGAGTCGGCCAAGCTCGACGAGAGCGACGGCGGCAAGCAAGCGGAGACAAAAGAGATCAAGGTCGTCGGAACCCCGGACCATGCGGGGCGGGAATCGGCCGAGCCGACCTCCGCGGCAGCCGTCACGACGAAACGCAATTGGCCGTCCGAGGAGTTGTCGACGGCGGGACGGTACGGAGCGCCGGCTTCCGGTGGCGGCTGAGAGACGATGGCAACGACGGCGGACCCCGTGGCGAATAGGCGTTCGAGTTTTCCCATGCAATAGGGAACGAATCGGTGGAGTTAGTGGCAAGCAGTTTGTTCGACCTGGTGAGCGACGTGATTCGCGACACCAAGGGAATCGGGGGGTGGCTCAGCATCGCACCCGATTCGAGCGTCGGTTTGTTCATTCCGGAGATCCTCCTTTGTGGAACAATCTTGGCCATGCTCGTGCTGCGATTGTTTCGCCTCGGTGAGAAGCTCGACATGTTCTATGTCGCGCTGATCGGCGTGGGAGCCGCCCTGCTCGTGCTTTCGCCGTGGCGTTTGAGCGAGAACGCGGAGTTGTTCGCCCGACGCGAATTGTTCACGGGGCTGCTGGTGTACGACGGCTTCTCCGTGTTCATCCGCGGCCTGCTACTGGGATTCGGCGTCCTATTCCTGGTATTCGCCAAGATCTCCGGAATCCCCAGCCGCTACGATTCGGCCGACATCTACACGCTGGTGTTGGGAGCCACGCTGGGGCTGTGCATCATGTCGGCCGCCAATCATCTGCTGGTGGTCTTCATGGGCGTGGAGATGGCCAGCGTTCCCTCCTACGCACTGGCGGGAATGCAGAAACGCGACCGCAAAGCGAGTGAAGCGGCACTCAAATTCGCCGTCTACGGCGCCGGTGCGGCCGGGATCATGCTCTACGGAATCAGCCTGCTGGCCGGACTGTTTCACACCGTCCACCTCCCCACGTTGGCAGCTCAGATCTCCACCATGCTGCCTCAGATGGAGACACCCGAGTTGATGGTGGCCGCGCTGGCAGGGTTGATGATCATGGCCGGACTGGCATACAAGTTATCGGCCTTTCCGTTCCACTACTGGATTCCGGATGTGTTTGAAGGCGCCCCGGCCGAAGTGGGGGCGTTCTTGAGCATCGCATCGAAGGCAGCCGCGTTGGCGCTGTTGGTGCGAGTGGTGGTCGGCATGGGAACCCTTCCCGATTCGTCCGAAACGGCCGCTCGCGACTCCGTCGTCGCTCGGGCCCGGCAAGACAACCCCGCGACCCCGGCGGATCTGCTCGCCCAAGCTCCGCCAGCCCAATCGACCATGTATGTACGGCACGACGAGGAGCATGCCGCCGCTGAAACTGAGGATCACCCCCGGGAGGACCACGCCACGCCGGGCGAGTCCGATTCGGCCACCTCGGCCACAACCGATGGTCTCGAGACGGCTCGCACGTTCATGGCCAAACTGATCGCCCTGATCGCCATCGTGACCTGCACCTTCGGAAACCTGGCGGCGTATGGCCAAAAGAACATCAAGCGGATGCTGGCTTACTCGACGATCGCCCACGCGGGTTTCATGATGATGGCGGTTCCCGCTCTGCTGGCAGTGGCCGACAGCCATCCGCAAGTCGCCGCGTCAGCGGTGAGCGGAATCGCGATTTACCTGGTGATCTACCTGTTCATGAATCTGGGCGCGTTTGCCATCGTGGCCTTCTTGCGGAACGAAATGGGGAGCGAACAAATCGACGACTACGCCGGGCTGCTGAAATGCTGCCCCGGTATCACTCTCTGCTTCGTCGTCATCTTGTTCAGCTTGATCGGCTTGCCGCCGTTGGCCGGCTTCATTGCCAAATTCGCCGTGCTGGCTTCCGTGGCCGATGCGTTTCGGCTGTCGGGACACCCCTACCTGATGGGGGTGCTCGTGGTGGGCGTGCTCAACACGGCCATCAGCTTGATTTACTATTTGCGGGTCGCTCGAGTCATGACGATGCTGCCGGAGCCCGAGTCGCGAGTTCCCATTTCATTGCCGCTGTTTTCGGTGGCCGGATGGTATGTGTTGGCGATGACGATTCCCGTCGCGTTTCTCATTGTCAACTGGGGCAGTTTGCACCGTACGGCGACGGCGGCGGTGGCTCACTTGCTGGGATCGTAACCGTTCATGAATCCACAAATACTCGATTTGCTGGCCGAACTGGTGCGGTTGCACCGCTATTCGCTCGTACGGTACCTGCGATACGCCGACCCCTGGGCCGAAAACCGCGAGGCGACCGAGGTGCTCCGGCAGATTTCCGATATGCAGGAAGCAGCCGCCGAACGACTGGAAACCGTGATCCTGCAGTACGACGGCGAGCTGCCGGTGGGAGATTTTCCGCTGGAATACACTTCTCTCCACGATCTTGCACTGAATTACCTGCTCCCCAAGGCGATCGAGCATCAGCGGGGACTGGTGGCCTCACTCCGCGATGCCGTCGGGCAACTCGATGACGAGCCGGAAATCCAGGCGCTGGTGGAAGAAGCTCTGGGAGAAGCCAAGGGCCATTTGGAATCCCTGGAAGAGCTGGTAACGGCCAAATCCGCAGCGTAACGGCGGCGACGCTTCCCTGATTTTCGAGGTCGCTGCCAGATGCAACTGGTCGATACTCACCTGCATCTCGATTCGGACGACTTTGGGGATCGCGAACCGGAGATCGTAGCACGAGCTCGTGAGGCGGGCGTGGTGGCCATGATCAGCGTGGCCACTTCCGCGGCATCCAGTCGTCGTGTGCTCAAGCTGAGTCGTCGGCTTCCCGGCGTCTTTCCCGCAGTCGGCATTCAACCCAACGATGTAGTGGAAGCCTCGGAAGAGGACTGGAAGCTGATCGAGCAATTGGTGCTCGAGTACCGCGACGAGATCGTGGCGATTGGAGAGACGGGAATCGATTGTTATTGGGATCGCACGCCGCTTCCCCAACAGCGAGACTTTTTCGATCGCCACTTGCGGCTGGCACGGGAGCACGATCTCCCCGTCATCATTCACATGCGCGAGAGCGGGCAGGAGATCGTGGAGGCTCTACGCCGGGCTTGGGGAAGCCACCATGGTCGGGCCGTGATGCACTCGTTCACCGGCGATCGGAGTTTGCTCCAGCAGTGTCTGGAACTTGGTCTGTACATCAGCTTCGCCGGCATGGTGACCTTCAAGAAATCGGAAGACCTGCGCGACGTGGCTCGAGCCGTTCCGCTCGATCGCATCCTCGTGGAAACCGATTCGCCCTACCTTTCGCCGGAACCTCTGCGGGGGCGCCGGCCCAACGAGCCGGCTCGCGTCGTGCACACGGCACGCTGCTTGGCCGAGCTGCGCGGCACCTCCCTCGACGAGTTCGCCCGGCAAACGACGGCGAACGCGGTTCGGTTGTTCGGCGACATCTTACCACCCTACCAGAGCCGCCAGTCTTCCCAAGCGAGCACGTAAACCAGCAACATGGCATTGGCGACGGAATGCGCTACCAGACAGGCAGCGAAGCTCCGGGTTCTCCACGCCAGCGCCGTGACCAAGGTGAACCAAGCGGCCGCCGCCAGCGGTTCCGCCGGATGCGAAACGATCGCATAGACGACAACGGCCGGCCAACCCCAACGAGTCAAGTCTCCCACGTTCCGCTCCGACCACTGCGGACTGCCGATATACCGCAGCAAGAATCCTCGCAAGAAGAGCTCCTCGGCCAGCGGAACGACGGCGACCAACCCGATCGTTCGAGCCGCCAAGAAAACCACGTAAAGTGCCGATCCGTCGAACGTCGGGTTGGGGTTGAATTGCGGTCGAGCCGCCATTTGCTGTAGGGATGGGACACCGACGGTTTCGAGGAGCCTCCATTCGTACGATCCCGTTGCCAGGACGATCCATAGCACTCCTCCGGCGATGGCGACGGGAAGAGTGATCAACGGCACGCGCCAATTCAGTGACTGGTAGACGGGCCAGGCCGCCAGCAGAGCCACGCCGGCAACCAGCGTCTGCAGTACGAAACGGACCGCCAGCTCGCCCGGCGAGAGGCCTTCGGGAGAGACTGCCAAGAAAGTGTACAGGACCAGTGGGAGAATGTAGGGGAGCGGGTTGCGATGATCCCACCATCGTCCGATCGCGTCCATCGGCGACTCACTGTTTTCAAGCGTGTAACAAAAGCCGCCGGATGGCTTCCGAGTCTCGGGCAGGTTGCTTGCGGCCGGGAGTTTCGTTACAGCCTCTTAGCAGAAGAGGGAACGGCGGCTGCCGGTCGACGAGGCCGGGACTTCCGGCTACGATGGCGTGGACCGGTCACCCCATTATGCCTGCGGTTTTGCGAGTGTGCTCGTGTTTTTTGGAGAATCCAAGAGGGATCAGCGCCCCCCCGGCCTCTTGAGAATGTCAAGTACCATGACGTGGAACACCCGAGTCGACGGCGCCCGCCGGAGATTTCCCCGATTGCTGCTGGCTTTGGTCAGCTTTCAACTGGTCTGGTTCACCGGTATGGTTCGGTGCGACGATCCGATCGCGGAAATCCAAAGCGCGGCGGCTGCAGCCGGGTCGGCCTCCTGGGGGCATTGGGGAACCCATCCGAATCGTTACTCGGCCTGGACCAGCCACTCCAACCGCCTGATTCCCATTTACACTTTCGGCATCGATTTGAAAAGTTGGCGTCAGGAAGGTTCACCCTACACGTCAGAAGAACGGTTGAAGAAACTCTATGGCTATCTTCCTCCGAAAACGTTGCAAGACGAGGCGGCCTACTTCGATCAGACTCAGGTCTATGAGCTGCAAAAGGAAGCGGTCGCGGCGGGTAAGAAATACATCGTGTTGATGGTCTTTGACGGCATGGACTGGCAAACGACTCAGGCGGCCGCAATCTACCTGTCGGGATCGATTTACCGTAAGGGACGCGGTTCGGGGCTGATGTTCCAGGATTACCGGGGAGCACCGACCGATTTCGGCTGTTTCGTGACAAGTCCTTACTGCAGCGAGGCTCAAACCGACGCCGACGCCCAGTTGGTGGTGGAACTGGGTCGGCTGCGAGGCGGGTATGATCCGGAGCGAGGTGGCCCGACACCGTGGGCATCGGTACACGAGTCGGAGTATTTGATCGGCAAGAGTCGTCTGGATCCCCACGCGTATACGGACTCGGCATCGAGTGCGACCTCCATGACCAGCGGGATCAAAACGTACAATGCGGCCATCAATGTCGACGTGACGGGAAAGCAGGTCGAGCCGATTGCCAGATGGCTGCAACGGGAGAAGGGTTTCCGGGTGGGCGTCGTGACCAGCGTTCCGATCAGCCACGCGACTCCGGCGGCGGCTTACGCCAACAACGTCGAGCGAGGCGACTACCAGGACCTGTCTCGAGACCTGCTGGGACTGCCCTCGATCAGCCACCGGGAGTCTCCCCTACCGGGAGTCGACGTATTGATCGGAGCCGGTTTCGGCGTCGACAGTCGTAGCGACGGCAATCAAGGACGCAACTTCGTACCCGGAAACCGGTACCTCACGTCGGAAGACTTGAGTCGAATCGACATCGCCAATGGTGGGGCGTACCGCGTGGTACAGCGCCAGGCGGGACGTCCGGGCCAGACGGTCTTGAGGGATGCGGCATCCGTGGCCGCTGAGAAGGGAGAGCGCCTTTTCGGCTTTTTTGGTGTCGCCGGCGGACATTTGCCGTTCCGCACGGCGGACGGCGAGTATAATCCGGTGAAAGATGTACGCGGGCGTGAGCGTTATCGAGTCGCCGACGTGGAGGAGAATCCGACGCTGGCCCAATGCACGCGGGCCGCCTTGGAAGTTCTCGGAAGAGACGACCAGCCGTTTTGGTTGATGGTAGAGGCGGGAGACGTCGATTGGGCCAATCACGCCAACAACATCGACAACGCCATCGGCGCCGTTGTTAGTGGCGACCAAGCCTTTGGCGAAGTCGTTCGTTGGATCGAGGAGCGAGGCGGATGGGCCGACTCGGCGGTCATTGTCACCGCCGACCACGGCCATCTGTTTTTCCTCACGGATCCGGCTGTTCTGCTACCCAAGTAGGATGAGAATTCCGTCCGCACGAGTGAACTTCGTGCGGGCGATTGCCGTATACTGGTGTTTCCGTTCCCTGGCGTGGAATCGCCCGCGTGAGCTGTTGGCGCTCTTCGGCGGTCGCGTTTGCATGTCCTGTTTCTATCACTTGTATTGTGCAGGAGTCCGATTGCAATGACATGGGATCTTACTAAGCGTGGGGCGCTGGCCGCCTTGTTGTTGACCATGGGGTTCGCCTCGAGTCGGATACCGGCGATGGGCGCCGAAGCGAACTGGCTGGTCGACTTCGAACAGGCCAAGGCGTTGGCCAAGAAAGAGGGCAAGGACGTACTGATGGACTTCACCGGCTCGGACTGGTGCGGCTTCTGTATCGAATTGGACAAGAAGGTCTTTTCCAAGGAGATCTTTGCCGAGAAGATCCCCGAGAGCTTCATTTTGCTGAAAGTCGACAATCCGCGGGACAAGTCCAAACAGTCCGATGCGGAAAAGAAGATGGTGCAGGAGCTGATCCGGAAATACTCGATCAGTGGTTTTCCCACCATCCTGCTAGCCGATGCCGAGGGACGCCCGTACGCCTCGCTGGTCGGCTATGGCGGCACGCCGGCCGAAAAATACGTCGAGGATCTACTGGCCAAGCAGAAGACGCGAATCAAGCGGGACGAGTTTCTGGCGAAAGCCGAATCGGCCTCCGGCGCCGAACGGGCGAAACTGCTCGATCAGGCGATTGCCGATATCGACATCGAGCTGGCCATGAATGTCTACGGCGACGTGATCGACCAGATCATCGAATCGGACGCCGACAACGAAGCAGGTTTGAAGAAGAAGTATGCAAGTTTGCGAGCCGACGTCCAGTTCAAGAAAGACGTCGAAGAATTGGCGAACTCGGTGCGTCGCGGCAAGCCACGCGAAGAAGTGCTGGCCAAGCTGGAAGCCATGGTCAAAGAGGCGGAAACGAAGAAAATCAGCGGGGAAGCCAGGCAGGAAGCGCTATTCATGATGGCGGCCATGAACTTCCCGGCCGACAAGCCGAAGGCCAAATCGCTGCTGCAACAGGCTGTCAAGGCGGCACCCGATGGACCGTTGACCGCTCGCATCCAGATGATTCTCAAGCAGGCCTTTCCGCCCGAGCAGGAGCCGAAGGGCGATTCCGAGCAGGCCACGAAGAAAGGCGGCAACTAGGTCGACGTAACCGTCGACACGGCGGTTTCCCTCAGCCGGTCTCAGTCCAGCTTTCCCCTTCGAATCGAGGAGGGGAAGGCGGGCTGGTCTGGGGGAGTTTGGGCGGCCGGAGTTTGCCGTCCTGGCAAACCTCACAAGCAAGGCGGGTGGTGGCTGCCGAATTCCGGGCGATTTCCGCAAATCGCATCGCTGGCCCCTTTACTTTTGGGTCAATCCTTGTGACGATAGGGCTGTCTCGCCGGACAGACAGTCATAGAGCCTGTAACAAAACCTGCCGTACCACCTCCCAAGCTCGGATGTGTTGCTTGCGGCACGGAGTTTTGTGACAGCCTCTTGGAGCCAGTAACCATACCCGCGATGCCGCTCCTCGGCCGCGGGTGAGGTGCTCGCGGCATGGAGTCCTGTGACAACCTCTTAGGTTGTTCCGCAACAACATGGGGGCCGAATGATCGGAGCCGTCACACAGCGCTCACGCGATCACGGCAATTGGCAGATGCCAAACGCGGCGGAGGGGTTATGCATGGCGGGGCGAGCGAGGGCAGGCGACCTCCACACATGGACCGGCCATTCTGAGGGCCGGGTATGGTGTGGCTATACTTCGTGGTCGCCTCTGCGTAAAATGGGCTGAATCACTCACCTACCGTTGTCATCTTTGGTGCCATGATCGACATTTCGCATTTTCATGACGAGGACGAGAATCTGACTGCCGTAGCCCCCCCGCCGGAGGCATCGACGGGGACTACCGACACGATCGACACCGAGTCGGACGAGTGGCATGATGATTCGCTCCGCCTCTACCTGAACCAGATCGGCCAGATTCCGCTGCTGACCCGCAAAGAAGAGGTCTCGTTGGCTCGGCAGATCGAAGTGTCTCGTCGCCGGTTTCGCCGTGAGCTGTTGGCGATCCGCACGGTGATGCACGACTCGGTGGGCTGGCTTCGCAAAGTCCGCGAGGGTGCGGTTCCCTTCGACCGAATCGTTCAGGTTTCCCAAACGGAGCAACTCGAGAAGAACCAGGTGTTGGGGCGGATGCCTTACAACCTGGACACGCTGGAGCGGCTGCTGCCGGCCATCGATGCCGACTTCTACGAGGCGACTCGCAAGAGCAAGCCGGCGCGGCATCGGCGCAAGGCATGGCAGCGTTACTTGCGTCGTCGTCGGCACGCCATCCGGCTAGTCGAAGAGATGGGGGTTCGCGTCGAGTTGTTCGAAGAGCAACTGCAGCGGCTGAACGAGCTGCGCGACGAGGGTTTTCCTCAGCAGAATCGCAGCCGCACCCGCAAGCGTGCGCGGCGGGCCACCGAGCCGAGTCCGGCTCGAATCGTGCAGGCCCTGCACCATGGACCGCGGGGGTTCCAAAAGCGGATGGCGGTGGTCAATCGCTGGTACGCTCGCTACCAGGATGGCAAGAAGCGACTCTCCGAAGCCAACTTGCGGTTGGTGGTATCCATCGTCAAGAAATACCGGCATCGTGGCGTCGGCTTTCTGGACTTGATCCAGGAAGGGAACGCGGGATTGATGCGAGCGGTGGAGAAGTTCGAGTACCGTCGCGGATTCAAGTTCAGCACCTATGCCACCTGGTGGATTCGGCAAGCGATTACGCGAGCGATCGCCGATCAAAGCCGGACCATTCGAGTGCCGGTCCACATGGGTTCCGCCATCAGCCACGTGGCTCGAACGTATCACCAACTCGTTCAGGAACTGGGGCGTCAGCCTTCGGTGGAGGAAACGGCGGATCGGGCCGGCTTGCCGGTCGACGAGTGCCGTCAACTCCTTACCATGAAGCGGCGGCTCACCAGTCTGGACGACGCGATCGGCAAGAGCGAGGATTCGGTGCTGTCGGACTTTCTGGTGGAGAACAACGAGCTGTCGCCTGATGAGGATGCGGGACGGGAGATGTTGCGGATGCGGATTCGCAGCCTGATGAAGACGCTCAGCTACCGCGAGCGGGAGATCATCAACCTGCGATTCGGCTTGGGAGACGGCTACAACTACACGCTCGAGGAAGTCGCGCACATCTTCCAGGTGACACGCGAGCGGATTCGGCAACTGGAGGACCGGGCCATTCGAAAATTGCGCGATCCCAGCCGCAGCGCCGAACTCGTCGGCTTCCTCGACTAGCGCCGGCCAGGCTGGGCAACGATCGTTCAAGAACGGCACTCTCGCCGAGGGTGCCGTTCTTCCTTTCCAACCGCCAGACAAGCCTCAGCGACATTCCCATGCCACGCGACCATTTGAAAGGAATTGCCGCATCGTATGACGTGATCGTGATCGGCAGCGGACTGGGCGGCTTGACGGCGGCCAACGTGCTGGGGCGTGCCGGTCACCGCGTGCTGTTGCTCGAGCAGCACTACAAGCTGGGCGGACTGGCCACGTGGTTCCGCCGCCCGGGAGGCTGCATCTTCGACATCTCCCTGCACGGCTTCCCGGTGGGAATGATCAAGAGTTGCCGCCGGTACTGGAACCGGGAGATTGCCGATTCGATTCGGCCGCTCGAGCGGGTCCGTTTCGACAACCCGATGTTCTCACTCACCACGCGGTACAACCGCGAGGACTTCACACGCCTGCTCACGGGGCGGTTCGGTGTGCCGCAAGGGACCGTCGATGCCTTTTTCGACGCCGCGCGGCAAATGAACTTCTACGACGATCAGTCCCTTACGACCGGGGAATTGTTCGAACGCTTTTTTCCCGGGCGAGAGGACATCGTACGTCTGCTGATGGAGCCGATCACGTACGCCAACGGCTCGACGCTCGAGGATCCGGCATTGACGTACGGCATCGTCTTTTCGAACTTCATGTCGAAGGGCGTCTACATCTTCGACGGCGGCACCGACCGGCTGATCGCGATGATGCGAGCCGAATTGGAACGCAACGAAGTGGACATTGCCATCCGGACCAACGTCGATCGGGTGATCGTGGAAAA
>JALSIV010000010.1 GCA_026989685.1 Pirellulaceae bacterium
CGCCCCCGCCCCAATTCAAGAAACATGGCAGCTATCGCTTAGCCGGCTGATCATCGACGACCAGCCACAGCGGAAACGAGGTCTGGGTCCCTTCCTGCTGAGCCTTGAAAAAGACAAGCCGGCGAGAAGAACCGACCCACGGCGCGGCAGTCAGATACACGGTTCTCTCTTCTTTCCCTTCGGGGATCAACACGCCGTTGAGCCCGATATTGTCGACGTAGACACCGTGAGGCAGATTGAGCTTCAAGGATTCGAACTGCACCCGTCCATGGTAGCCGTAACGTGCGACGCGCAACCGAGCCCGGATCGTCTCTCCCGGACGGATCACCAATTCGGCCGGGCGGGGAAACCGATCCGCGTCCAGCAGATTGGCACTCCCTTCGGAATTACCGGGAGGTGACAACGACACGATGAGCTTCGGTCGAGGTCCCAGCCGAATGTCGGTCAACCCCGCCACGTCTCGAGTCACCTCGGTTCCGCCCACCGTTGCCGTGGCGGTCACCCGAATGCTCTTGCGCTGGTCGTCGGTCAGCTCCTTCGCGTTCCCCAGAGCCATGACACAGCCGCGAGCCACATAGCGATCGGCCTCGATCACCAGCGGCGATGTGACATACCAGCCTTCGGGAAAACCGCTAACGTCGATCCGGATCGGACCAGCGAACCCGTCGATCCGATCGGCAACGACCTCGAATTCCTTGCCACTGCCCGCGTTCACCGTTTTCTTGGGCATCACGACCTTGACGGTATAGGAAGGCCGGGGCCGGCGGACCATCAAGCGGTAGCGAAAATCGGGTCCTCCAATTCCCCGGGCATCGGTCACTCGGAGCCAGTACTCGCCGTCCTGCGGAACCACGAACGTCAACAGTGAATCTCCCTTCCAGCGCCCTTCCCGATCGTCATCGTTCTGGTAGTACAGATGAAAAACGGGAAGGCCGTTCGGCACGGGTTCGGCGCCGGCCGCGAGCGGCCGGACGACGTAACACGGCTCGTGTAGCGCATGGGCCGTCGCCGTCGTCTCGAAAAAGGTGATGCGGCGACCCCGGTGGTGGTCGAGCTGAAATCCGGAGTCGGGTCCGCGAGGATACAAGAACAACCGAACCACTTCGCCGTTGAGATAGACGTATTGGTTCAAGTCCATCTCCTCCCAGTGCTGCAATCGAATGTCGAACGTCCGCGAGTCGATGCCACGAAAGGTGATGTGCGAATCCCGCACCGCCTGCAAGCGGACACGGGGAACCGGTTGTCCATTCCGGTCGAACAGTGCCAGAAACGTGTCGGTCGGAGCGCCATCGCGACCCGCCACGGTTTCGAAAATCCACGTCTCCCCTTCGTCGGCATGGAAACGAAACCAGTCCCGGTCCGACTCCGAGCCGCCGCCGGCGAGACGCCCCTCTACGACACTCGGCAAGCGGATGGCATGAGCGTCGGCCGGTGAATCGTTGGGCTCGCGTTCGACCAGTGAATCCGGGGTGTCCTGCGAAGCGCCGGAAGCCTGGTGGCCCTTCGGCGTGGCAACCAGCGGGTGCGACGGCTGTCGGCGTTCGGCGGCCGGAAGTCCCAACAGTGAGAAGGAACCATCCAGCCGCCCCACCGCCAGCCGCTCGTTCGATACCCAAGCCACGGCCGACGGCACGTCGCTCTGGCCGCTCAGCACGGCCACTTCTTCGAATCGCTGCGTCTCCCAGATCTTGATCGTCAGGTCCTCACTTGCCGTGAACAACAGAGAACCGTCCGGGGAAAACCCGAGTTGCACAATCGGCCGCTCGTGCGCATACCGAGTCACCACCAGGCGATGGTCCGCACGCCCCGCCTCTCCGCACTGCCAAATGCGCAAACGATTGTCGGCGCCGCCGGCGGCCAACCACCGACCGCTCGAGCCGTAAGCCACTGCGTATTGCGCGCCCTGAGGTTGTCCCAGAGTGTCGGTTCGCTTGCCGGATTCGACGTCCCAAATCTTGATGGTCTCATCCGCCGATGCGCTGGCCAGCGCGCGCGAAGTCGAGTCGAATGTCAGCGCGAATACGCCGCCGTTGTGCCCGGCCAATTCGCGAACCACCTCTCTCTTCTGAAAATCCCAAATGCGAATCACGCGGTCGTGGCCGCCACTGGCCACGTACCGGCCGTCCGGACTCAGTGCCACGGCATCGACGGCGTCTTGATGAGCAATCCACACGTCGGCTGGTCTGCTCGACTGCCGGTCCCAGATGAACAATCGACCCTGCAAGCCGGGAATTCCACCGCCGGCCACCGCCCATTTCCCATCAGGCGACATGACCAGTGCATTGATCTTGCACGCCAGGCCGACATCCCAATTCCCCTGTCGTCGCCTGGGACGCAACTGCCACCATTCCACGGTTCCGAACCGTCCCACGGCCACCGTCGCGCGGCGAGCATCCACGGCGAGACTGACAACCGGCGGCGTGACGGCCGCTCCGCGAACTTCGGGCACCGCCAGTTCCTTGACTCGATCGGCTACCGGACGCTTCGCGCCCTGAGCGATCCACCTCTTCAACAATGCAACCTCTTCGGCGGCCGGTTGCGCTTCGTCTTCGGGAGGCATGCGGTTTTCCGCATCAGCGGACAACACCTGCACCAGCTTGCTCCCACTCGGGCTCCCCGGTACGACGACTCGCCCGGCTTCACCGCCCTTCATTAGAGCCTTCCACGAATCGAGCCGCAGCTCGGCGTTCGCCTCCTCCTCACCATGGCATCCCACGCAGTACTTGCGCAGGATCGGTTCGATATCGCGACCGAAGTCGGTCGCGACCGGTGGACCGGCGGCAGCCACCCAACCGGCCCAGACGATCCACAGCACGGCGGCCGCCGTGAGAAGCAGAAGAGATGGTCGTGGTGTGAACATGAACCGATCCCAAAAAAGGTCCTAATGCTGGAACAGGAACTCGCGGCTGGTCAAGACGCTCCATACCAAGTCCTCCAGCACTTCCCGGCGCCGGCCCGCCGCACCGGCACGCACCATGGGCAGCAAAGCGGCCTGTTCGCGATCCGTCGGAAGTCGCGCCAACGCTGCCAAGAAGATCTCTTCGATGATCGCTTGGTCGGCGGTCCCTTCGCGCAGCCATCGGCTGACGATACTGGCATCATCCCGCAGTTTCTCGTTGATCGTGGCTCCGTTGTTCAGGTGAAGCACTTGCACCAGCGAGGGTTCGGACGACCGCTGGCACTCGCAGGCGATCGCCCGGTCATTGCGGCCGAACGTCGTCAGAAACGGCGAATCGACGGCCGAGTCCTTCAGTTGGATGGCTCGTGTTCCCAGAGGATACCAATCGGTTTTGGCTCGACTGCCGTCTCGCAGCCGGACTTCGGCGAACCGAGTCGGCACGCGCGTCACTTGGGAAATGCCATCGAGCAGCACTTCGGCCATCAGCCGCCGAGGATAATAGCGGCTGAAGTAGCGACGTTCGACCTCGTTCTCCTTCCGAGCCGTCGAACTTCGCTGATAGGTGGCCGATTGCAGGATCACGCGCATCAGCGATTTCAAGTCATAGTCGTGCTCAACGAGATAGTCGGCCAGTGCCTGCAACAACCTTTCATTGCCGGCCGGATTCGATTCGCGCATGTCGTCGGGCGGATCCACGATCCCCACTCCGAAGAAGTTGGCCCAAATGCGATTGGCGATGGCTCGAGCGAAATACGGATTGTCGGGCGCTGTCAGCCATTCGGCCAAGGCGGCTCGTCGATCGTCCGGGGAATCGGGGTCGAGCGGCGGCCCATCCAGGGGTGCCGGTCGCTGCGGGATGCGGCGACCCGGCTGCAGAATATCGCCTCGCTCGCGAACCACCAGCGTCAGCAGTCCATCGCCGTTGCGAGGATCACCGCCCCAGCCCTTGGCGCGGACTCGAGCAAACAGATTGGCGAACGCGTAGTACTGGTCGTTGGTCCATTTCTCCAGTGGATGGTTGTGGCAACGGGCACAGTTGATGTTGAGTCCCAAGAAGGCGATGCTCACGTTCTCTGCCATCTCCAGCGGATCGGAGTGGATGGCATAGAAGTTGGTCGCCCCATTCTCGAAGCTGCTGCCGGTCGCCGTCAGGATGTCCCGCGCGACGTCATCCCACGGCCGCTCGGCCGCCACTTGCTCGCGCAACCATCGATAATAGGCTTCCACCGCTTTGGGGCGCAACCATTGGCTGTTGACGAGAAAGAGATCGCTCCATTTGTAGGTCCAGTAGTCCACGAATTCGGGGCGAGCCAGCAACGCATCGATCAGCCGGTCGCGCCGATCAGGACGAGTGTCACGGAGGAACTCGCGAGCTTCTCGCGGCGTCGGCAAGACGCCGATGGTGTCCAGATAGACGCGGCGAAGAAAAGTCGCGTCGTCTGCCAACGGGGACGGCTTCAGATTGAGGGCCGCCAGCTTCTCGCCGACATGGCGGTCGATGAAGTTCCTCGCGTCGCTCGTCGCCTCCTCAAGAGACACCGGCTCGAACGGATAGGGAACGACGACCCGAGCCATCACGATCTTGCTCAGGTACCACACCAGGATCGCGGATTCTCCATGCCCGGCCACCCGAACCCGCCCGGCATCGTCGACGTCGGCCACCGCCGTGTTGGTCGACGTGAATTTCGCCCAGCGCGTGACATCCTCGGTGTGGCCGTCACTGAAATGGGCTAACACGATGAGTTGCTGGTCCTCGTCGACCGCGTGAACCGACCGGGAAGGAAGCACCTCCAGACGCTCGATCACCGGATCGTGACCGCCGGGTGGATCGGCTCCGGCTTGCAACCACTCCAGAACGACCCGGTACTCGAGTGAATCAGGATCGAAGCGCACACCTCCCTTGTGCGACACGGCACCGGTCGGCTTGGTCAGCAACAGGCTGCGAGCCGGAGAGAGCAGTTCGATGCGGCGGCCGCGAGCCTCCCGGGTGATCGTCCAGTAGTCCCGGTCCGTGTCGTACCCGCGCAAACTCAGTTTGAACCCGCCCTTCCCCGCAAGCGCTCCGTGGCACGGCCCCGAATTGCATCCGGCTTTGGAAAAGACCGACTGCACGTGGTTGCGAAACAGCCATTTGGCCGGCCGAGTCATGTTGCGCACGACCACCGGTGCGCTGGCGACCACTTTACCGTACCGAGCCGTCAACCGGGTCGTGCCGTCGCCGACCGGAAGAACACGTCCCTCTTCCCACCGAGCCACTCGCTCGTCCTCGACCGACCAGACGACCTCGGTGACCGGCACCTGACGGCCAGGCGTTCCTGTCGCGGAGATCTGCTGTAGCAGCACCGTTTGCGAGGCGTAGCGGCCGTCCAACACGATCTCGCCTGGCAAGATGGTGAAACGCTGCTCGGCCTCAGCGTCGCCACTCGCGCAGGCCCACCAAAGAATCGACATCGCCAGCAAGCCTAGGACCTTCTGCACGCTATCTCCTCCGAGTTGACGAGCGGTTGTCGTCACTTCCGGCCCGATTCGATCAACCGAACAATTCATGGATTTCGCGCGTCCCAATATTGACCAGCGGAAACGGGCGACCACCGGGACCGGGCAGTTCGATCGACAGATCGAGGCCCAGACTGTGGAAGATCGAAGCCACGACGTTGGCCGGTTGAACGGGCCGCTCCGCGGGAACCGCACCGATCGGATCGCTCCGACCGACCACCTGGCCGCCCCGCACACCTCCTCCGGCGAAATAGACGGTCCAGCATTGCGGCCAGTGATCGCGCCCGCCGGCCGGATTGATCTTCGGCGTCCGCCCGAACTCGGCCAGATTGCAAACCAGCGTATCGGCCAGTAATCCCCGGTCGGCCAGGTCTTCGATCAATGCCGAGTATGCCTGGTCGTACATCGGGGCAACGATGTTCTTCATTCCTTCGATCGAGGTAAACGGCAGCGATCCGTGGATATCCCAAGTGATCTCGTTGAACACCGTCAAGAATGTGTTGATCGTAACGAAGCGCACGCCGGCTTCGATCAGACGCCGGGCCAGCAGGCAGCACTGACCAAAGCGTGTCATACCATAGCGCTCGCGCACCTTTTTCGGCTCGCGTCCCAGATCGAAGGCCTCGCGTGCCTGGCGACTCGTCATCAACCGGTAGGCGTCGTGGAAATTCTGGTCGAGCAACCTGGCCGAATCGGACGCTTCGAAAGCGCTCACCGTCTGGTCGATCACCTCCCGCATCTTCCGTCGTCGCGACAAGCGTGCCGGCGGAATCTCCGCTGGCGGCAACATGTCGGGAACCTTGAAGTCGGGCTTCGAGGGATCGGCCATCAGAGCGAACGGGTCGTACGCTTTTCCCAGGAATCCGGCCGCCTGGCCGCTCGGAAGATTCCCGCCACCACGCCCCATCGGTTCGGGAAGAATAATATGAGCGGGCAGGTCGCTGCGACGCCCCAGCAGAAAGCTGGTGACGCAACCGGCATGAGGCGTCTGGATGCCGCCGGTAAAGAACCGACCGGTCTGCATCATCTCCCAACCGGCATCGTGGACGGCGGGAGCCGTGTGATAACACGATCGCACGTAAGCGATGTGCTGGGCGACTTTGGCGTGCCCCGGGAACAACTCGGAAACCTCGACGCCCGGCACTTTCGATTGGATCGGTCGAAACGGGCCGCGAATCTCGGCCGGCGCCTCGGGCTTCATGTCCCACGTATCGAGCTGACTCGGTGCACCCAAGTTGAAAATCATGATCACCGAACGGTTTTCGCAGCCGGGTCGCACTCCATGCTTTTCTCGAGCAGCCAAATACTGAGGCAACCCGAACCCGGCGACTCCCAGCGCGCCGGCCTGCAGCACGTCACGCCGCGTCACGCCGTCGCAAGTCGTCGCCTTCCCGCGGCCAACCAGCTTCAACATATTCGACCTCGCCCTCCAGAAGCTCGAGATGTCTTCAGTGCCGTCTTCCGCAATCGCCCTGACGGCCGCCACATCCCCCCTCCGCTCACCATCGGGCCACCATTGTAACACGAAAAGCGCCCGATGCGACCAATGGCCGTTGGGCGCGGCTTTCGCCGACCGAGCCG
>JALSIV010000011.1 GCA_026989685.1 Pirellulaceae bacterium
GACTGGTCGCCAGGGCCAACGAACACGCTCGGGAAATGGCCCCTCAACTCCGCAATCTGTTGGCAGAGACATCCATCATCACCGGGCTGGACGCATTCGCCGACACACTCACGGGCAAGGAACTCGTGCATACCTCCTATTTCGACCACGATGAAATTCTCGATCTGCTCGCACTCAACGTGGCCTGGGGAGAATCACCGACGGCGCTCAACGCCGTGAAACAGCGGGTTTCCCCGAGACTCTGGCAGTGGTTTGTCGATAACAAAGCCACTCGCGGCCCTCTTCCCGCCTGGCTGGGCCAACCTCGAGACGAAGTGGCACACGACCCGCCCCGCCGTGTCCGACCGCGCCGCCGTCACTCCACCCCCGCCGCAACGCCTGTCACCCTGCCATTCCCTCAACGGCGCGCTGCCTGAGTCCACCACCAAGAACGGCCTCGACAGGGGGATCTCATCGCGCCACGGTTGTCTCGACGTGCGTCAGTGTGTGGCGAATGTCCAGAGTAACCGGCGGTCTCAGGTCGAGTGTACCACGAGCCGCCGCGAATTGCTCCAGACGAGCCAGCTTCTCCTCCGCCGTCGACTCCCCTCGAGGCTCATTGCCGGGCGCCGCGCCCCATAAGATGCGCGTTCCTCCTCTGGTGCGCAGCTCGTATTCGATCTCGCTTTCTCGACCCGGATTCAAATGGCGAGCATGAATACTGACCAACCCCCACTGCGTGCGGTGGTCGTCCAACAGGGTAGCCAACCGAGCCGCTCCCACCACGCCCGCGTGCCCAAACGAAGTTCCCACGTCACCAGCCGGCCGATGGAACGGGGTGTAGACCTGAAAGAATCCGAGCGGATCGTTCTGCGAAAAATCGGCAGGCGGAAGCAGTACGCCCATCGTGTCGACGGGCCACCAGCCATTGCCGTTCTCCGTGACGACCATGATGATGGGACGCCGGTACCGGACTTCGACCAGAATGCGGCCACCGGCCCGCTTGCTCACGTACTCCACCGATGCGATCCAAGGGTGCAGCTCGAACGCTCGACGAATCTTGAGCGTCACCTCGGGATCGAGCAGCGAAAGACGCTCCAGACTCGACTCCCGCAAAGCCTCCGCGCGAATATCACTCCGAATCCACTTGGGGGTCGGCGGCAACACGATCTGCTCCGCCTTCACCTGGAACGCCGGGTCGTCCACGACATTCCTACCCCATTTCCCCCAAGCCCACCAGATTACGAAGAGAACGGCGGCCAGCAGTCCGAGCGTAGCCCATACCCCGCGGTAACGAGTCATGCTGACGACGGCCAATCTCGAGCCGACCTGCTCAAGCCACCAACGGCCGACTCCTTTTTGCACACTCCCCATGCCATCCTCCGTGAAGGCGCTGATCGGCCTCGGGTCGCTCGATCGTTCCACGACCGTCGGCACGAGCCGCCGAAGCACATCTCCCCCATTTTTAACAGATATCCCACTTCGTTTCCAGGTCGACGATGAGCGGGCAGCCGGACCATCGGACGATGACACCGCGACGAGCTCCCGTTTCACCGGCGCCCGCCGGCAACAACTCGCTCCAGGCTGCGTTCCAAAGCCGCCAACGCATCGTCCAATTCCGTCGCTGTCGCCGTCAACGGCGGTGCCAAATAGACCGTGCTACCCAGCGGCCGGAGGTAGAGCCCGTTATCGCGGGCGTACTCGGCCAGCGAGCGGCCTGCTTCGGCGAAGTACCCCTCTTCGGTCGACGGAAGTTCGAAAGCGAGAATACTACCCAGCGCTCGAGGCGACCGGATCGCTTCACCAGACTGTGCCGACAGCCACTTGCGGTACCGGACCTCCATTGCCCGAGCCCGCTCGTCCAATCCTTCGGTCACCAGAATCTCCAGCGCCCGCCGAGCGACTTGGCAAGCAACCGGATTGGCCGTATAGGAATGACCGTGCAGCAGCGCCCGCTCTTTCGATCGCTCGAGAAACGCCTCGAACAACGTCTCGGTGGCCACCGTGGCCCCCATCGGCAACGCTCCACCGGTGAGCGCCTTGGAGAGGCAGAGAATGTCGGGAACGACTTGCGCACGCTGGAATGCGAACCTCTCTCCCACGCGCCCGAACCCCGTGAACACCTCGTCGAAGATCAGCGGAATCCCGTATTCTCGACAGAGTTGCTCCACCAGTTTCAGCCACGCTTCCGCATGCACGAGCATACCGGCGGCGCCCTGGACCAACGGTTCCACGATCACGCCCGCCACGGTGTCTCGATGCTCTCGCAACACTCGGTGCAGGCCGTCCGCTCGCTCATCGAAACTGTCGGCTCCCCGCGGGCAGTACCGGCTGACGTGTACCGTCGGCACGTCTGCCCACACGACGTCGAACAGCATCGGCCGGAAAGGCTGAAAGAAGCCGCTCTCGGCACCCACGGACATGGCGCCGAAGGTGTCCCCGTGATAGCTTCCTCGAAAGGCAACCATCCGCGTCCGCTCGGGTTGACCTCGGTTGACCCAGTATTGGCGCACCATCTTGAGTGCGACTTCGACAGCCGTCGAGCCGTTGTCGCTGAAAAACACGCGACGAAACGGATCTCCAAGCAACTCGATCAGTTGGGCGGCCAGTCGGGACGCCGGCTCGTGACACACTCCCGCGTAGAGAACATGGTCGAGCTTTCGGTGTTGACGAGCCATTGCCGTGGTGATCTCGGGACGCCCGTGCCCTACGGTGTTGGTCCACCACGACCCGATTCCATCGAACAGACGCCGACCGTCATTGGCATACAAGTAACAGCCTCGAGCCGCCACTATCGCCAACGGCTCTTCTTCCGTCGCGTGCTGCGTAAAGGGATGCCAGGCATGCTTGCGGTCGAGTGCCACCCAGTCGTTCCTCGGCGACGCACCCGCCGCTTCCAGTACCGACCGTGCCAGGCGCCGGCAGGCATCGCGCCACTGCGGGTGCCGTGGAAGGCTCGCCAGGCGGGGAAACTGCAGCAGACGCACCTGCGGGATCATCCGACGGAGACTCTCGACATTGTCGACATGCTCGGTCCCGCACAACACGACGGCAAGCGGCGGTCTGCCGATGCTGTCCAACGCCTCCACGGTAAGACAAGTGTGGTTCAGCGTCCCCAAACCGGTTCTCGCCACGACCAGAGGAGCCAGCGAAGTCACCGAAAGCAGATCCCGCCAGGTCGAACCTCCTGCATCGAGCGGCACCAGGAGGCCCCCCGCCCCCTCCACCACCAGATGCTCCCCGGCAGCGATTTCCTGTAGTTCAGCAAGTTTCGCCACGACAGCTTCCAGTGGCGGTGGTTGCCGACCTTCCAAGGCTGCCGCCTGGTCCGGCGCTCGCGGAGGACCGTACGTCCACTCCGTCGGTACCACCGACACACGGCGGCAGCCGAGCTCGCCGACGAAGAGTGCGTCGGCCGGCTCCTCGTCGGTGCCGGTCTGCACCGGCTTCCAGTACCGCACTTCATGCCCCAAACGCGCCAACCCTTCACACAATGCGCCGGACACGACGGTCTTGCCGACGCCCGTGTCGGTACCCGTAACAAATATGTGGCATGCTCGACGCTGTGTGCGTGTGCTCACCGGCGGTCTCCCCAGGCGACGATGGCTCTCAGCAGCCGATCGAGCTGTTCGGCCCGAATCGCCGCCGTCAAAGACAGGCGAACGCGGCAGGTACCCTCCGGCACCGTGGGCGGCCTGACAGGCCGACAGAAAAAGCCACGCTCCAACAGGTACCGGCTGAGGTCCAGTGCGGCCGTAGCCGCCCCGACGATCACCGGCACGATCGGAGAATCACTGATGTCGATGGCAAAACCCGCTCCGCACAACCCACGCCGCAACCGCTCCGCTAACTCCCGCACTCGACACCGGCGCGTCTCCCAGTGCGGCATCCGCTTGAGTGTCTGCAGAGCGGCATCGGCCAACCAGGGCGAGCAACCGGTCGTGTAGATGAATGGGCGAGCTTCGTTGATCAACAGTTGCCGGAACCACTCGGGTCCCGAAACGATGGCTCCCTGCAATCCCCACGCCTTTCCCAACGTGTTGACAGAGACGACACCTGCCGCCGAAAGCCCCGCATGGTCGATCCATCCCCGCCCCGCACGTCCCCACACTCCCATCGCGTGAGCTTCGTCGATCACCAGCAGCGCCTGGTGCGACTGCGCCAATTCGTAAAGGGCGGGCAAGTCGGCCGCATCGCCGTCCATGCTGAAGACCGATTCCGTGATGATCACCTTGTTCGACGCCGGACACGCGTTCAATTGGCTGCGGAGCTGGTCGAGGTCGGCATGAGCGAAGACATGAACTCGGTCCCGACCGAGCCGGGCCAGCCGGCAACCGTCGATGATACTTGCGTGGTTGAGCTGGTCGGAAAAGAAATGCGCCTCCAACCCGGCCAGCGTCTGAACAACCGACTCGTTGGCCGCGTAGCCGGATGGGAACAACAGCGATGCCGGAGCGTCCTTGAACTGCGAGAATGCCGACTCCAGTTCGGCAAACACCGGATCCTCTCCCCCCAGCAAACGGCTTGCCCCCGCACCCGCGTCCCGATCGATCGTGCGGCGCAATTCGCCCTGCCACGCTGCGTCCGAAAGCAACCCGAGGTAATCATTACTGCACAGGTTCACGGCTCCTGCAGGAACAGGTGTTAACGTTCGCAGCAGGCACCGAGCCCGCAAGTCGGCCAGTCTTTTTTGGGCAGCCCGAGCGATCGGTCCCGAGCCAGATGGCGGGCCGCTGGGTGATCCGGCGCACATCTCCATCGTCCTCCCCCATCACCGACCACTTCTCCTAAATGACCGAGCGCAATTCTGCGACATCCGTTGAGCCGAGACCTAAATCAAGCGACCGCGGACTTGCCGTAAGGGGCCGGGGTTGAAACAACTCGAAATCCTCCTACTATTCCAGCATGACAACCACCTGACACTAACGTGTCATAAGAATGCAAGGAGGATTTTCGAGTGAACGCCAAGATACGCCAAGAGATCGATCGACGCAAGAGGAGGAGAATCCGTCGCCTCAGTCGCGAGCAGTGGCAAGAACCCGATTCGGTGGGCAGTGCCAACATCGATTATGAGTTGTCTGAGCGAGCGACGGCAACGAGTGCGGGGGGGAATGGGCTTGATCTGCGAACTGGCCCGACAATTCGGCCTGGCCGAAACGATCAACCGGCGAGCGCCGGTCATGAAACTGCATGCCCCTTACAGCGACGCGGATCATGTTCAGAATATCGCGTTCAACCTGCTCGCCGGCGGCCGTTGCCTCGACCACATCGAACTGCGTCGCCAGGACGAGGCCTACTTGAATGGTATCGGTGTCGAGCGGATTCCCGACCCGACGACGGCGGGAGACTATTGTCGGCGTTTCACGCCCACGACAATCAACGCGCTAATGGACGCCTTCAATGAAATACGAGTCAAGGCATGGAAGGCGCAGCCCGCGGATTTTCTTGACAAAGCGGTCATCGAAGCGGACGGTGTCATGGTCGAGACATACGGCCAGCGCAAGCAGGGGATGGACATCAACTACAAGAAGCAGTGGGGCTATCACCCACTGATTGCATCATTGGCCAACACGGCGGAGCCATTGTTCATCGCCAATCGTCCCGGTAACCGGCCGAGCCACGAAGGAGCGGCGGAGTACATCGACCGAGCCATTGCGGTCTGTCGAAAGGCGGGATTCAGGGAGATCGTGGTTCGAGGCGATACCGATTTCACTCAGACCCAACACCTGGTTCGGTGGGATCGAGAGGACGTCGTGTTTGTCTTCGGTATTGACGCCATGCAGAATTTGTACGGCAAAGCCGAGGAAATGGACGATTCCGAGTGGACGATTCTCCATCGCCGAGCTCGCGAGAACAAGACAAACCGGCGGAGAAAGAAACCGCAGTACAAGGAGCGAATCGTTCAACAGCGAGGATACAGCAACATTACTCTTGAGCGGGAATGGGTGGGCGAATTCAACCGAGAGGCCGTAACAAGACTCCCGGCCGCAAGCAACATGCCCGAGGCTCGGAATCGATGCGGCGGGTCTTGTTACACGCTTGAAAAACCGGTGAACTGCAAGCAGGAGTATCGTGTCGTCGTAGTCTGGAAGGAGTTAGGCGTTTCCGAAGGTCAGCCGCTGTTGTTCAAGGAGGAAAGTCGTTGTTTCTTCTACATCACCAACAACAGAGACGATTCCGCCGAGGAAATCGTCCAGCAAGCGAGGGACCGTTGCAATCAGGAAAACACCGTCATCCAGCAACTCAAGAGCGACGTGCGGGCGTTGACGGCGCCACTCGATACACTCGCCGGCAACTGGGCCTACATGGTGATTGCGTCACTGGCTTGGAGCTTGAAAGTCTGGTGCGCCCTGATGCTTCCGGCGAAGGGGCGGTGGCGCAAGAACCGATTGCACGAGAAAGAGCGACTGCTGAAGATGGAATTCTCGACCTTTCGCAATGCGCTGATGCGGATTCCGGCGCAGATCATTCGGACCGGCCGTCGTGTCGTCTATCGCATCCTTGCAGTGAATGACTGGTCGCCGATACTGTTTCGCATGCATGAGGCCTTTTGTCGCCCGATACGCTGTTGAGTCCCGTTCCATGAAGCCGGAGTCCGGACGCTCCGGTCCGCGTTCCTTCCAGACCATAGAAATCTCACAGCCATGACCGAAGCACAATTCGACCGCCTCCAACGCGACGCAACGTCGTCACGCTGCCGTTCTGCGCTGACGAATTCGACCGACTCTCGCATCCGCGGTCGCTTGATTTAGGATGAGTTTGCCCTGCCCATTGATCATCTGCGGCTCGCTCGAGAACTCGCTGGGGGAGCGGACGCCCCAACCCCGACCGGCTCGTGCAACGTGCGGTTGCCGAGCCGGCACCGCCACGCTTGCCGGGAAGTCGCGCGTTTTCGATAGGCAGATGGATGCCGCAGCGTGGTCAGGCTGGAAAGCCTGACCTACGGGAATGTGCCGACCGATCCATCCATGTTCGTGTAGCGAACGCGAGCCACGC
>JALSIV010000012.1 GCA_026989685.1 Pirellulaceae bacterium
GGACTATGTGTGGGGAGACGGCGATCCGGCGGGGGTGAATCAGCGAGCGGCCGAGGAGCTGAAGAACACGGCGCGAGCCGCTCAGCGGTTCGGCGTGGAAGTGGTCAACGGCTTCACCGGCTCGGCTATCTGGCATCTGAATTACTCCTTCCCGCCCGTCCCCGAATCGATGATCGAAGCCGGATTTCGGCAGTTCGCCGATCGTTTCCATCCGATCCTCGATGTATTCGGCGAATGCGGGGTGAAGTTCGCACTGGAAGTCCACCCCACAGAAATCGCTTTCGATTTGCATACCGCGCAGCGAGCGCTCGAGGCGATCGACCACCGCGAGGAGTTCGGGTTCAATTTCGATCCCAGTCACCTGCACTGGCAGGGCGTCGATCCCGTGGAGTTCATTCGAGCCTTTCCCGATCGGATCTACCATGTTCACGTCAAGGATGCGGTGACGCTGCTCAACGGCCGCAGCGGCATCCTGGCCAGCCATCTCAACTTCGGCGATCCGCGGCGAGGTTGGGACTTCCGCAGTCCGGGGCGAGGTGGAGTCGACTTCGAAGAGATCATCCGAGCCCTCAACGAAATCGGGTACCAGGGCCCCTTGTCGGTCGAGTGGGAGGACTCGGGAATGGACCGGGAATTCGGAGCGGCCGAGGCGTGCGAGTTTGTGCGGCGCATCGATTTTGCTCCCAGCGGTCGCGCTTTCGATTCGGCCTTCGGCGAGGATTGAACAGCGGCGGCGCGAGTAGGTCTGGCTTTCCAGCCCAGGGCTTTCCAGCCTGACGAACCCGCCGTTGCGGTTGGAATGTCCGGGAGCGGAGCGCCCATCATGCCATGGGACGGATGGGGAATATGACGGATAAGACCGAGAGGACCGATAGGGGGGCGCGCAGGTCGGCCGGGTTGGTTGTCATCGGCCTTACTCGGTACGCCGCCGCTCGATGAGCGGCGGCCCGAGGGCGCCAGCCCGAGTATGCTGGTGCGGGCAATGGTCGGCGGGTCCGTAGGGCCCCCGCACGTTCGGCGAGCGAGCCGGTACTGAGCGACGGTCGCCGCAGCCGGATTCGGCAGAACTCCAGAACGCCATGCCCCGCCTTTTCCTCGGGGGGCGGATTCCGTAAACTATGCCATTCGACTTGCGGTGGCTGTAGCTCAGTCGGCTAGAGCGCCAGATTGTGGCTCTGGAGGCCGGGGGTTCGAGTCCCCTCAGCCACCCTTGCGAGCGGGGGGTGTGCTCCGCGCACGACGGTCCCAGCGCTGGCGACCGTCGGTTACTCGCTCTCTGGTGCATCCCTGCGGAACGGAAAGGACTCGTCGATCGGCGAGCGAGACAGCTCGACCAGGAACGGCACCAGCCGCTCCTCGAGTCGTCGCATCAACTCGTGTCCTTTTTCGGCGGTCGCCTCGTGTGGATTCCCGCAACCGCTGTTGGTCGTCAGCAGATGCCATGGGCGAGTAATCCCCACCCAGCCCCGCTCGATCGCTTCAAACCGCGACCGATGGGGTTTTCCCTCATCCGCTGCCAATTGTCCCTGCTCGTTCCTGCGCACCAGATCCGGGAAGTATGCCAACGCGAACGAGGTCTCCATCTCGCCGGCATGGTCGTCCGCGTGGGTAAACAGTTCGCTATAGCAGTCGCTGAGCACGCGGTACCAATTGCAAAGAAACAGATGAGCCTCCGTGCGCCCGTAGAGTTCTCGCAACACCGGCTTCAGGTCGTTGCCTCCGTGGCTGTTGAGCAAGACGATCTTGCGAATCCCGCTGGTCACCAGCGTCTCCACCAGATCGGCGATCACGCACGCCAGTGTCGAAGGTTGCAGGTTCATGGCCAACGGAAACGCCTGCATATTCGTCTCCGTCCCGTACGGAATGGTAGGGAGCAGCACGATCTTCGCACCTTGTTCGTGAGCCGCCTCGCACAGCTTCTCGCCGACAATCGTCGCTTCGAAGACGTCGGTACCATACGGCAGGTGCAGATTGTGAGGCTCGGTGGCGCCCAGCGGCAACACGGCCACTTCGTAAGGCTGCTCCTTCACATACGCGTACGAAGTCTCTTGCAATATCCAAGGCCTCATGCAGTGGCTCCTCACTTGGCAACTTGATCAACGGAACTTGACTTCCTTGAGTTTCGGCAAGGCTCGTTTCAGTTTCTGCACCCCGGCCGGTGTCACTTTCGTATTGGAGACATCGAGGTATTCCAGTTTTCTCAGTCGCGCCAGCGAGACGATGCCGGCATCGGTCACGTGGGTGTCGTTGAGCCACAGCGATTCCAACCGAGACAGTCTGCCAACTGCCGGCAGCGCTGCATCGCCGATGCGCGTGCCGGATAGATCGAGTTCGACCAGGCGAGCCAGCTTCTGCAATGGATCGGCAAACCCGTCGTCGACTCGAGTTCCTTCCAGCATGAGCTGCGTTAGTTTACGGTTCTGACCGAGCCAGTCGAGGTCGTGGTTCTCTAGAGGCAGGCCGGCCACGTCCAGCCATTCCAGGTCCCGCAAGTGGCGCAGATGGGAAATGCCGACACTGGTGACTCGCGTCTTTCCGAGCGACAACTGCCGGACCTGCTCCGAGAGTCCTGTGTATTTCAGCTCATCGTCGCCCACCATCAGGAATGACGCGTAACCGCGGTCGAACTGCTCATCAGTGGCGCCGATCGCCCCCAGCAGCCGATCGCTCGACTCGCGACCCTGGTAGACGCCGTGCACGAACCGCAGAAAGCCCGGACGGAGCTTTCCACCTTCACCGTCCATCAGATAGTGAACCAGACCGGCACACTGACTGTAGACTCGTCTCACGTCGTCCCGCTGCTGCAGCTCGGCGCGTCCTAGGCCGCTGAGTTCTTCCAATGGAAGATAGTAGCCCGACTGCAAGCGGCGATAACGGGCGAACTGCAATCGGCTGGCGTCATAGCCGCCGACCGTTGCGTAACCGTCGAACAATCGCAGCGATTCCATGTAGAGTGCAACTCCCTCCACGACCCAGATCTGGGCGCGTTCGCCCGGATCGGCGATGCCGCCTTCCGTTTCTTGGAAGAGTTGGTGGGTGACTTCGTGGTGCCAGGTCGCCCAGGGACGTTGTCGTCCCGAGTAAAAAAACGAAGTCTTCCGTTTGGGGACATAGTATCCGAGCGACTGATCGATTTGCGGTTCGACACCGGACAGGTTTCGCAAGTAGTCCTCGCGGTCGCGAAAGAGAACAACGTGAAATCGCTGACCTTCGATCGGGGCCGCCGTACCGCCCGCAAACCGATCTCTGAGCCACTCGCCGTCGCTCCAGTATTCGAAGAAGACTTGCCGCCACACGGCGAGCAGCCGCTCGAGGCGCTCGGCCAGTTGCCGCGGTGCCGAGCCTCGCAGGTGCGACACGATCTCGAAATGAGGGCTCCGTACGATCCAGTATTGCCGAGGAGACCATCCGAACCAGGGATGAGGCTGCTTCGGCCGCACCGCCTTCGGAGACGACGGCCGGCCGGACCGAGTCGGTAAGCCGAGAATGCGGCGTACGCGAGCGGAACTGGGGTCTTCGTAAAGGGCTTCGTGCAGCAGCCGGTATGCTTGCCCTGGGTCGGCAGCCACCACTTGTCCGGCCAGCGACAATAGCCGCCCGGCCTGCAATCGTCGCAACTCGTACCACTCTTTTTCCAGCCGTCGCAGTTCCGCGGCGTCTCCATTGCGGTCCGGCTTGAGTCGCCTGGCAGGATGGGGAAAGAACGCATACTGGCGATGCGGGTCTCGGGAAAACGAGTGGTTTCGGACCTGCTCGGCGGCTTCTGCGTGTCCAGCTTGCTCGAGCCGGACGGCCAGCTTGCCGATCTGAGCCCGATATTCGGCGTCGAAGGCTCGCTGTTGGGCCGACAGCGGCATTCCCGCTGCCGTCAGCAGCGCGGCCAGACAGAAGAACGGGTAGTGACTGGGCCGCCGCGCTGCGATTGGGTTGTGCCGGCCCGACACACCACACTCCTGGTGATGGTGCTGCACCGGATCTTCGAGCCAGGCCGATTGAGTTGCACGAGCCACGCGGCATTCCCTACAATAGGTGGCGGTGGATGGGTGTGATGCGTCGGGGCGGCCAGCCGACGGAAGCCGGGTCGCCGTTTTTCTATTATGACACAGAATCAGTTTTGCAGGAGATGGAGCATGACTCGTGCCCAGAATCGTCGGTCGGAAGCTCGTGAACTCGACCGCCGCGCGTTCGTCCACCTGGTTGGTGCCGGAGCGATTGCCGGCGGGATCGGTTCGGCACTCGGTTCTTCCGCCCTCGCCGCGCCGACGCCGCAAAGCAAGGCGGAGACCTTCGTCAAGCGATTGTACGATTCACTCAAGCCCGAACAGAAGAAGATCGTCTGTTTGCCGTTCAGCGATCCCCGCCGCAAGCGGATCCACCCCAACTGGCATGTGACCGAGCCGCAGATCGGCGACGACTTCTTCACCGATGCCCAGCGAGAACTGATCAACGAGATCCTCAAGTCGGTCAGCAGCGAGGAGGGCTACGATCGTTTTCTGAAGCAGATGGACGATGACAACGGCGGCATGGAAGCGTACAGCATCGCCATTTTCGGCAAGCCGGGCGAAGGCAAGTTCCAGTGGGAAATGACCGGCCGGCATCTCACGATCCGCGCAGACGGCGACAGCGTCGACAAGGCGGCGTTTGGCGGTCCCATCGTGTATGGACACGGTGAGGAGGAACCGAGCGACAACTTGTTCCATTATCAGACGAAGATGGCCAACGAGGTGTTCGCCGCTCTGGATGCCAAACAGCGCAAGCAAGCTCTGCTGGGCAAGGCTCCACGCGAAATGGATGTCCCACTGCAAGGCCCCGACGGAACCTTTCCCGGCGTTCCCGTCTGTGAGCTCAGTTCCGATCAGCGGGAGTTGCTCGAGAAGACCGTTCGCACGATGCTCAAGCCGTATCGCGAAGAAGATGTCGAGGAGGTCTTGTTCATTCTCAAAGCGGGAGGCGGTTTCGAGAAGCTCTCCATCGCCTTCTACCGGCAGGGCGATCTCAAGAACGACAAGATCTGGGACATCTGGCGAGTGGAAGGACCGAATTTCGTCTGGCACTTCCGCGGGGCGCCTCACGTCCACACCTATTTGAATATCGGCATTACCGAGAGCTGATTCGGCCGCTGCAGGCGGCCAACGGTGATGCAATCGCGGGCACGTTCCTTCCGACCGCTTGTGGCCGGAAGGAACGGACTGATATTCGGGATTTGAGCGGAGATTGCTAAGAGGCTGTCACAAAACTCCAAGCTGCAAGCAACGCGCCCGAGGCTGGAAAGCGGCGCGGCGGGTTTGGTTACAGGCTCTGAATTCTGAGGAAAGATGGGAAAGCTGACTTCTCTGGGGAGGAACCTAGCATGGGCGCGGAGGTTCGTGTCGAACTCTAATAGTGCCAATGATAGGGCACTCGTTTGCCCGCAGCCTGGAGTTGCCTCATCTTCTTGTGAATGCGGTAAACCCGCTCGATTTCCTCCGGCGTGTTGGCCACGCCGCCTGCCGAGTATTGTTCGAGCAGCGGTGGGTTCGATTCGACAAGCCGCCCGTAGGCGTCCGGCCTGCGGAATTTCAGCACTCGCTCTTTGTGATCTTTGATTCCCGAGTAGAGATGTTCCCAGAAGAAGTCGTCGGCCGGCTTGGTGGCACCATCGATGTCGCAGTCGGCCCAGGCGATGGCCGGGTTGCCGTCGCCGGCGTCGGCGAGCACATCGGCCTTGGGTGAGACGATCCGGGAGTTTCGGCTGGTCGAGGAAAGGAAATGGACTTGGTTGTCCACCGCTCGAGTCTTCATGTGGTAGTCGGCGAGCACGGCCGCACTGGGTTGACAGATGATTTGTGCGCCGCTCATCGTGCAGCACGCGGCCGACTCGGGCCACATCTGGTCGTAGCAAATCAGCATGCCGATCCAGCCGAGGTCGGTGTCAAAGGCGGGGAACTCGTCTCCCGCCGTTACCTGCCATAGTTCGTATTCCGGAAGATGCACCTTGCGATAGCGGCCTATGCGATCACCTTTCGGGCCGAATAGATCGGCCACGTTGAAAATCCGATTACCTTCACGAGCGAAATAACTGGCGACGATGTAGAGTCGGTGCTTCTTTGCGGATGCCGCCAGTCGCTCGGCCACTCGATCGGTCTGCCATGCCACCGTGTCGACGAACAAGGATCGATCATCGAGGTAGGTCATGACTGGCGACAGACGCGTGATGTCTTCGGTCAGCACCACCAGGCGGCAATCATCGTTGGCGGCTTGCGCGATCAGTTGTTCATACCATTTGAGGTGTCCATCGACAGCCTTCTTGAGGTCTCCTTTGCGGAACTGATCGCTGAACGGATTGGTGTTGAGTCCCTTGACGTGCGGATTGCTTCGGGATTGGATCGTCGCCAGACGCACGGCATTCGGATTGGGCGACGTGTGCGTCGGGGAGACCGGTTGCGGCTCTTCGGCACGAGCCCGCGGGTTTCCCGCACCGGCCAGTACGGCAGGGGCGGCACCGACGGCAGTCCATTGCACAAACCTGCGGCGATTCAGTTTGTTGTTCTCATGTCGAGTCATGTTTGTCATCCCGTCGCGAGTTGCCACCAGAAGTCACCGGCGCCCTTGAGGGACGCCTCAAGCAATCAATTCCTCGACCACCTTTCCTTCGATATCGGTCAGCCGGTAGTCACGGCCCGCGTAGTGGTACGTGAGACGCTCATGATCGAATCCCATCAGCCGCAGGATGGTGGCCTGCAGATCGTGAACATGGACCGGGTTTTCCACGGCTTGGAAACCCATTTCGTCGGTGGCGCCGTAGACCTGTCCGCCGCGCACGCCGCCCCCGGCCAGCCAGACGGTGAAACCGTAGTGGTTGTGGTCTCGGCCGTTGACTTTGCCGGCGTTGGCGCCGGCTTGAGGCAGTTCGACGGTCGGCGTTCGGCCGAATTCGCCACCCCACAGGATGAGCGTTTCTTCGAACAGCCCCAATCGTTTGAGGTCGT
>JALSIV010000013.1 GCA_026989685.1 Pirellulaceae bacterium
GTAGATTCTCTTCCACCAGCTTGTAGATTCCCAACGCGATCAGAATGGCCCCCGCCCACCAGGGCACGACCGCCATCAGGCCGATACCGGCGATGATCAGGCCCGCATAGAACGCGATGCGCAACCAGGCGGCGCGGACGCGGGTGGCGAACAGCACGTGAGCGGCCGGCGGGATCATCGTGAGTGCCACGATGACCGACGCCGCCAAGGCAAACGTCTTGGTGAAGGCCAGAGGTTTGAACAGCTTGCCCTCGGCTCCCATCATCGTGAACACCGGCAGGAAACTGACGATGGTCGTGCTGACCGCCGTGAGCACCGCACTCCCCACTTCACTGGAAGCCCGAAAGACGACTTCCAACCGGGATTCTTCGGGATCGGCTTCGTCGAGATGCTTGAGAATATTCTCGCAGAGAATGATTCCCATATCCACCATCGTGCCAATGGCGATCGCGATCCCGGACAGTGCCACAATATTGGCAGTGAAGTACTGAGCCAGCCCCGAGGCGCCGAAGGCCATCGACATGGCGCGAGCCACCCACATGCCGATGAAGCACATCAGCACGGCGATCGGCAGCAGAGCGCTGATCAGAATCGAGCTGCGCAGATGGACCACCATCACCACGATCACGATGATGGTCACCAGGATCTCTTCCGTGAGCGCCTTTTCCAGCGTCCCGAGCGTCTCGTAGATCAGCCCGGTTCGATCATAAAACGGCACGATCGTCACCTGACTGGTCGTCACCCATTCGGGCCATTTCTTGCGATCGACCGATTTCAGATGCCGCACCCACTCGTCATGATTCAGGTCCGTCCCTTGAAACGGCTCGAAACCGTTTTCGCGAGCATACGTTTCCACTTCTTTCCGCGTCACACGCGTGTAGTCGACGACGGCTTTGGTGGGCAAGCCCTCGGCGAACTCGCCGATTTGCTTCTTGACATTCTTGATCGCCTCAAGCGGATTGAATCCGAACCGCACGACCACCACTCCACCGACGGCCTCGGCTCCGCCTTTGTCGATCGCCCCGCGGCGAAGGCCGGGACCGAACGAGACGGTCGCCACATGCTTGATCAAGATGGGCACGTTGTCGTTGACGGCGACGACGCTGTTTTCGACGTCGGAGAGTTTCTTGATGAAGCCGAGTCCTCGAATGAGATACTCGGCCCGGTTGACTTCGATACTCCGCGCGCCGACGTCGACGTTCGACTTGCGCACCGCCATGAAGATCTGATCGAGCGTGACCCGGTGGGCCCGCATGGCATCGGGGTCGACGTCGATCTGGTATTCCTTGACGAATCCGCCTACCGACGCCACTTCCGAGATGCCTTCGGCCGACTGCAGATAGTAGCGCACATACCAATCTTGAATGGTCCTCAGTTCGTCCAGGTCCCAGCCGCCGGCGGGATTGCCGTCGGGATCGCGGCCTTCCAAGGTGTACCAGAATACCTGCCCCAAGGCCGTGGCATCGGGCCCCAGCGTCGGCACCACGCCGTCGGGGAGCGTTCCCTGCGGCAGACTGTTCAGCTTTTCCAACACGCGCGTGCGCGACCAGTAGAACTCCACATCGTCCTTGAAAATGATGTAGATCGTGGAGTAGCCGAAAAAGGAGTAACTGCGGATGGTCTTCACGCCGGGAACTCCCAACAGCGCCACCGTCAGCGGGTAGGTGATCTGGTCGTCGACATCTTGCGGCGACCGCCCCATCCACTCGGTGAAGACGATCTGCTGGTTCTCGCCGATGTCGGGAATGGCGTCGGTGGGAACCGGCTTGCGGGGCAGTCCGCCCAGTTCCCAATCGAAAGGAGCCACCAGCATGCCCCAACCGATGATGAACACCAGCCCGAGTGCGACGACGAATTTGTTTTCCAGGCAAAACCGGATGATGCCGTTGACCATCAGTGATCGTCTTGATGAAGTGAGGGGAGAGATTCCAGCAACAGCGGATTACGAGCCGGTCGAATCGGCGGTGCTCTCGGCGGTGATGATCGGCTCGACTCGATCGGAGCACTTGAGCATCTTCGAACCGTAATACGGGTTCATCACGTCCTCATCGGCTTGATACCACACGGCCCCCTGGCCGCCGAAGGCCATGGGGCAGTGGACTTCCACGACCGTCACTCCGGGGCCGAAGCCGAACGCTTGAGCGAGCACGCCGATCTCTTCGGAAAGCGGCTTGAACGCCCGCCGCAGCTCCTTGATGCCCTTGGCCTGCTGAAGCGCCGCCAAGATCGTACCGAGGTTTTTCGATTCGCGGGCCCAGAAAGTGGCCGCTTTCCCCGACAGCAGCTTGGCGTCGACGCCCTGCAAAGCCGACCGCAGCGGTGCCAGCAGACCGCGAGCCTTCTTTTCGTCATCGCGAGCCAGTGATAACTCGAGGTTGACGTAGACGTCCCACAGCCGGCGAAGCTGCTTTTGGAATTCCACCGGAGCCATCAGCGGCTCGATCTCTTTCTCTTCCTTGTGATGCGTTCCCATCCGACTTCGAACCGTCCGCATGCGGCTCTTGAGCTGCAGATACAATTGCTCGGCGGCGGCGAAGTCCTTGGCCTTCTGCCCTTCGAATGCATCATTTCCCAACAGCATGGCATACTCGCGCCACAAGACCTTGGCCTTGCCCGTGAGCGTGTCGGGGCCGATCGCCTCGATCCGTTTCAGCAATTCGGCAAATGCTTGCCGGGTAGCCTCCAGATCTTCGGCGGCCACCTGCTTGGATAGCCGACGATAGGCCTTTTCCACTTCTCGCCAACCTTGGCGGAATTCCGCAGAGAGCATCACCATGTCCTGGCTGGAAGCCGCCTTCTTGCCGCCGCCTCCGCCGCCGCCATGCTGGTGGCCACCGCCTCCCCCGCTGCCTTCCGGAGTCATCATGCTCGGCTTGGCCTTGATCTGGATCTCGGCGTCGAGCTTGAAATTCCCTTCGGTGACGACGAGTTCGCCTTCGGTCAACCCTCGCTCGACAATGTAGTAGTCGCCGACTCGGGGACCCAGTACGACCTCCCGACCTTCGAACGTCGGCTGCCCGACCGGCGCGAATGCCTCTCGCGCCCGATCCATGATCTCGTCCAGTTGCTCGATGATCTTCTCCGCTTGCGACTTCCGCTTGATGCGCTGCCCCGCCAGCGCCTGGCGACTCAATTCGTCCGCGAACCCCGACCACCGTTTGTGCGCATACTCGGTTCCCGGCTGGTCGTAGGGGCGGTCCAACATCTCCGCATAAGTGGCAAACGCGTTGCGAATCCGCTTCAGGTCGCCCTCTTCGACCACGGCCTTGAGCGTCTGCAGGGCCGGTTCGGCCGTCGAATGCATCATGGGCAACTGGACGTAGACGATGGCGCGAGTCCCCGTCACCAGCGCCGCACTCTTGGGAATCACCATCGGCGGTCGAGTCCGGGCGCCGCTGGGATCGACGTATCCCAACGACTCGGCTCGCACCAACGGCATCCCGCATTTGTCGCAGATCCCGGGACCGTCCTTGATGATCTCGGGGTGCATCGGGCTGATCCATTTGCCGACCAGCGAATCGTCGATGATCTTGCCCTCCGCCGCCACCCGCGGCTCGACCGTTGCCCGCACAAACATTTTCGGCTTGAATTTGCCCGATGGGTTGGGCAGGTTGACTCGAACCTTGATCGTCCGTGTTCGATCGTCCAGCACGGGCTGAATGAACGCGATCCGTCCTTCAAACCGCTCGCCCGGAAGCGCCTCGGTCGTGATCGTCACTTTCTCGCCATACTTGATCCAGGGATGATCCGACTCGTAGGCGTCCAAGTGCACCCACACCAGGCTCAAGTCGGCGATGGTGTAGATGCGATCGCCGAGCTTGACCCGCTCCCCCTCCTGCTTGAGCTTCTCCACGACGACGCCGGAGACGGGAGCGTAAATGGTCAAGTGCGGCGATGCTTCTTTGCGCTCTTCAATCTCCCGAATCTGCTCGTCGGTCAGCCCCAACAGCTTCAGCTTCTTGCGCGCCGATGCCACCAAGTCGGTGGGGGGCAACCCTAATCGGGTCGGAGCCGTCGTGCGACTGGGAGCGTACTTGAGCGCCTGGATCAGTTCCTCCTGAGCCGCATACAGCTCTTCGCTATAGATGTAGACCATGTGGTCGCCTTTTTTCACGTAGACACCCGTGAAATCGACGAACAACCGGTCCAGTCGGCCGGGAACCCAGGCGGTGATGTAGCCGAGCGCCGTTTCGTCATAGTCGACCTTTCCGACCATGCGAATCGTGTGCCGCACGTACCGCCGCTCCACTGGTACCGACTGGATCGACATCAGAGCTACGGTTTCGGGACTGTAGGAAAGGGTCCGCATCCCGCCAGCCGTTTTCTCTACCGGGATCAGGTCCATGTTGCAGATCGGGCAGATGCCGGGCTTGGGAGAACGGATTTGCGGATGCATGGAGCAGGTCCACATCGTCTCCGCCTCCGATGCCGACGCAGGAGTCGCTTCGACCGCTTCTTCTTCCGGCACCGGAGCACGACCGCCCCACACCATCCAGGCCACAAGAAAGCCCGCCGCGAACAGACATGCGCTGCCGACGAGAGGGCGAGTCATCAGATAGCGCCCCACCCGCCCGAGAAAACTCAAGAAAGCTGACATCAACTGACTCCGTCACTGGAAAGACCCACAGCCCAATTCGAGAACAGGCCATCTACCCTACCCGCTGTCCGCAGGCCGCGGTACCTTCGTTGGATGAGGTCTCCCTGGCGTTTCTTCACGAGTTTTGCAAACCTCACCACCGTCCCAGCACGAACCGCACGCCTCGGTGCCCCATCTCCGCATGCCGTCGCCGATCCCCGCTCTACACCTGCGCTTTGGGTGGCTGGTTGCATCGACTATGATGCAAAGTGGAGACCGGGGAACACGCGCCGCCTCGCGCGGCCAGACCTACATCCCGGCGGCCTCAAGTCAACACCAAGGTCGACCAGGCCGTTTCGGGTGGATCGTGCGAAGAAACATGAGTGCAGGTGCATCCAAACCGATAGCGAGCAACCCGGGCCCGACTCGAGTCGACCCCGCCCTGGTCGCTCGTTGCCAGTCGGGAAACCCCGCGGCTCAGCAGGAGCTCTATGAAGCCTGCATGCCTCGCGTTTACCGGCTGGCAACCAGACTTGTCGGGCCGCAAGACGCCGCTGACGTAACGCAGACCATTTTTCTGCAAGCTTTCAGCAGGCTCGACCAGTTCCAAGGAGCCGCCAGATTCGAAACATGGCTCTATCGACTGGCTGTGAACGAAGCATTGCAATTCCTCCGTCGACAAAAGCGTTATCGATCCGTGCCACTCGAAACCGAACCTAGCGCCAACCGCGACCGGTCATGCCTGGCATTGGAAGCCCGCGAACTGCTCGATCTGGCTTTCGCGCAGATCGATCCCGATTTGCGAGCCATCTTCTTGCTGCGGGAATCCGAGCAGATGTCGTATGAGGAGATCGCCCAAACACTCGAGATTCCGGCAGGGACCGTCGGATCGCGACTCAATCGAGCACGCAAACAGCTTCAATCGGTCCTTTCAAGATTGGGGTGGGCACCATGACCATCGACTGCCATGAAGTGGAACGGCTGCTCTCCTCGTACTACGACGGCGAATTGGACCGTCCATCCGTCGCAACCGTCGAACATCACTTGGCTGTTTGCCGCGAGTGCCGGTCCGAGCTTCGCCGATTCGAGGATCTTTCTTCGCTGGTTCGCGAGGACGATCGGCAAGGTCTCGTCCCCCCGCCACAACTCGATTGGAACACCTTCGCCCGACAACTGAGGGAATCGAAGTCCTACCCTGCAGTCGCGCCGGCCAACCGCCGATCCGGGTTGCTCGATCCCGTCGCGGTTTCCCCTCGCTGGCGACCCGCTATCATCGCCGCCTCGTTCCTGCTGGCCGTCGGCCTGTCGGCCTGGTGGAGCCTTTCCGGTCCTCGAGCAACTCCCGGTGAAACCAACCTGGAAGCTTTCGTGCGGCAATTCATTCGAGACCCGGAGACGGCGCAAATGAGACTGCTGGCGCAGTACCGAGGCGAACCGATCCGGACTACGGCCGTCGCTCGACACCTGGGACTCCCCATTCCCACTCGCCCGTCCGCCGGCGAACCCTTCCGACTGGTGTCGCTCCACAAGCTGCGGATGCCGTGCTGCGACTGCGTCGAAGCCGTTTGCACAAGGAACGATGGAACCAAAATCGCCGTGTTCGGTCACAACTGTGCCGCTCGAGTTCGACTGGGAAACGGAAAATCTCAGCAGGTCCGCTGCGACGGAAAGATCTGCCAGCTCATCGAGCTTCCCGAAAGCCGATTCGCGGCCAAGTGGCAGGTCGGTAACGTCCGCTTGCTGGTTGTGGGAGCTCGAAACAAGGCCGAAATCGAACGGCTCGTGGAATGGCTCCGCCCCGATCTGCCCTCCTCCCATTCATGACACTCTCGCCAAACACCAACTGACGCGGCCGGCCCAAACGAGAAACCAGTGCGAGAGGGGGGATTCGAACCCCCACGACCTTCCGGCCACTGGATCCTAAATCCAGCGCGTCTGCCAGTTCCGCCACTCTCGCTCGTGCCATAGGCCCTTGGAATGCTCTGAGTTTACGGCGAGAATAGACCAGTGGCTAGAGTATAAGAGCTGTCACAAGACTCCGTGCCGCAAGCAACACGCCCGAGGCCGGAAAGCGGCGCGGCGGGTTTTGTTGCAGGCTCTAAAGTGCTCTGACAAGTGTTCATGCCGCATACAACGGGCCCGTGGATGGCGAGCCGAGCGGCAGGCCCTGTGGCGGACTCGCCATTTGCAAACGACTGAAGACGAGGACGAGGACTCTCGGGCGTGACCAGGCAATCGACCATCGTACGTTGCACGTTGTGCGGTTTCGGAATCGAAGTGGCACTGGCCATCGGACAAATGCTCAAGTGCCCGTCCTGCGGCACCACCTTCATGGCGCCGACCGAGGATCCGGGCCAGGCACGAGCGGGCCA
>JALSIV010000014.1 GCA_026989685.1 Pirellulaceae bacterium
CACCATTACCGGCAACGACCAACCACTTCGGCGACGGCCGACCATCCGCCGCTGCCGGGGGATCGACCCTCCGGAATCAGACTTGCCGGCGTCGACGTCGCATTCCGAAATCCTCGCGCGTTCGTCTCGCAGTACACAATCGAGCGGTGTGCCGATCAACTCCTCGATGGGGCAATCGAACAACCCGCCAGCAGCGTCGTTGCATGACTCGATTCGGCCCTGTGGGTCCACGATCAGTAGAGCGTCGGGGATGCAATACAAGATGTTCTTCATCAGTTCAGGCGTTGCGTCGTGCTGGGCAGCTTCACCACACCCCGGCAACAACAATTGCCGGATGATTGATCCACGCCAGCCGTGGGATCCATTGTCTGACATTTCTTGCCCCCTTTTTGCAAACTTCCATGATCCCGAGAGATGATGCCGGTACCATCCACCGTCCGCGCTTCGATACCTGTCGCGCAGACGGATAACGGCGCTGGAGCCGATTCGGCCACTCCGGACGTTCAACCACACCGCGGATGCTAGATTGCGGGATCTTGGAGTGAACGGCTCGCCGGAACCCGCCGAGTCGCACACTTGATGATTTCGGCCGAATTGATCACCAGCGCCAGTTTTCCGGCGCCGAGTTGGGCTACACCGCTAATGCGGGCACAGTATGGCAGCGTACCGGAAAGATCGCTCACCACCACCTTGCGCTGCCCCGCGATCGAGCCGACGGCGAGAAAGATCGCTTCTTTCTTATGCTGGAGCAGAACGCCGTCCACCTCGCCGGGCGACGAGCCTTCCCCAGTCGGTGGCTGCGCGTTACGCATGTCCAGCAGTTCGGCCAGCGACCAGGCGGCAAACGGTTCCCCGCGCAGTCGCACGACCGGCCGGTTGCCGACCATGGTCAGATCCTCGGGCGTCACACGAACGATCTCCCGAATGAACTCGAACGGCACCACGAATGTCGAATTCTCCTCGGTCACCAGCAGCCCATCGATCACCACGACGGCCTTGCGAATGGGAATCTCCAGGCGAAACGTGGTGCCCTCGCCCAGCTTCGAACTGACTTTGACGTCGCCATTGTGTTCACGGAGCCGCGTACGCACGACGTCCAGTCCCACGCCTCGCCCCGAAATGTCGGTGATCTGTTCGGCCGTCGACATGCCGGGGTGAAAGATCAATTCGATCGCCTCTTGGTCGCTCAAGGCGGCTGCGGCTTCCGGCGTGAGCCAACCGCTGGAAACGGCCTTTTCCCGCAAACGTTGCGGATCGATTCCTCGTCCATCGTCCTTCACCGTGATCACGACGTGCGACTTGGTCAAGGAGCACTTGAGCCACAGATTGCCGGTCGGCGACACGCCTCGAGCTTCCCGCTCTTGGGGAGTTTCGATCCCGTGGTCGCAGACGTTGCGGACCATGTGCATCAGCGGACCGTCCAGGTCTTCCACCAAAGACTTGTCGACTTCGACCTCCTTGCCCTCCAGGTGCACCTCGATCTGTTTTCCCAGACTTGAGGCGAGCGACCTGGCCACGCGGGGGAATTTCGAAAACAACTCGCGGACTTCGACTTTCCGCAAGTCGACCACACTCGTCTGCAGAGCCGTGGACTGAGCCGAAAGCGTGGTATTGATCTGACGCAACTCGTCCACCAGATCGTGGATCTTGAGTCGCTCCGACATCCGCTGCTGCAACTCCTTGAGGCGTTCGATGGTGATAAACAGATTGGAGACATCCTCAAGAAACGCGTCGATGCGTTCTTCCTGGACGCGCAAGATTCGGGCCTTGACGCCGGGTTTCCGTTCGCCTTCGCTGGCGGACGTCGCGGCGTTGGCACGGCCGGCCGGACGTGCGTCGGTTCCCGGACCGGCGCTCTCCTTCACTGTTAGCTGCTGAAGTGCCGGCCCCAGTTGGTCCCACACAACCGAAAGCAAGAGATCGTCGAGATCGAGCGGACTGTTGTAGACTGTGGCGAAATCGTCATGGGCTTTTCGAATCTTGTCCGCCAGCGACGGGCCGGAGCGTTGCCGGACCTTTTCCGCGAGTTCTTTCGTCGCTTCAAGAAACGCTTTCCCCTGCTCCCGCGGACACTCCTGTCGCTCGGATGCCGCAAACGGCCCCAGGGCCTGCTGCACCAGCTCGGTGACGTCCTCGTCACCGCAGCGAAACGACTGGTTCTCAAGCTCACCGACTTGAGGAACCGAAGCCGTGGTCTCCTCGACTCCCGCATCCTGCGACCCGGTCTTTTCCGATACCGCATCGGCCAACCGGAGCAATCGCTGCGCCCACGAGTCGGCCTCCGGGATGCCGGCCCCACTGATTTCCTCGGCAAGTTCCTGCAAAGATTCGAGTACCAGTGCCTCGATCGAGCCGTCGCGGTTCGCTTCCACTGCTTCGGCCAGCCGATCGAGCAGGCCGACGTGATCGTCTTCCAGCGTGATGTCGCTGCCGCTGCTTTCAACGCGGTCCACCATTTCCGTGAGGAAGTCGATTCCCTCAATCAGCAAACGCCCGAGTTCTTCCGTAACTTCGACTGTTCCCTGGCGCATGGCGTCCAGTGCATCTTCCAGGGAATGGGCGAAGCTCTTGAGTACCGGCAGCCCGAAAAAACCGGCATTTCCCTTGATCGTGTGAACCGCGCGAAACACATGGTGAATCGCCTCGGAATCCGACGGCGATTCCACGAACTCGCTGACCTTCTCCGCCAAACCGTCGAGAAGGTCGTTGGCCTCTGCACAAAACTCTGCCAATAAGCTGGCAGCGGAAGTGGACGGTACACTCATCGAAACACTTTGCCTTCTTGCTCGAGTTATCCGGTCGCCTCTATTCGTTGCTCCAAGCCTCTTCTCTGTTGCGTCAATTCTTCGACGGCACGCCACCAGCGCCGGATCTTGGCCTCCGTGGCGTCCAGCGCTTCGAGTAGAGCGGTCGGGTCTGTGATCGGCTTGAAGATGCAGGCTTCGGCTCCCCATCGCATCGCCCGGAGAATCGTGGCCATCGTCACCATCCCCGTAACCATGATCACCTGAATGCCCCCGTCGTTCTGCTTGATCTCCTTCAACAGCGTCAGACCATCCTTCCCCGGCATGTCGATATCCAGTAGCACAATCCGTGCTCCGGTTCTCAGCAGCGCCGATTCCACGTCGTCCGGCGAATCCGTGGTGTGGACCTGGTACCCCCGCTTTTCCAATAGCGCAGCGACGATCGGGAATTGCGATGGATCGTCGTCGACGTGCAAGACGGTCTTCGTTGTGTGAGTCATCTGATTGCCCCTCTTTCCAGGTCTTCGGACAATACGCCCCCATGACCGGAACAAAACGCCAGCTAGGCTGCAGCAATCATAGGGCGCCATTTGAGTCACAGTAGAAACTCTTCAGAAAAGAATGCCGGATGGGGCCCGTCCGGCAATTGATTGCAGGAACCGGTTCGGTGGCGCTGCTGTTTCGCATTTTCCGATCCCAAGATTTGACCAGCCGGCGAATCCAACCTACATAAGCATGAGGCACGGCTTCGTCGCCGGGGAACCGCAACATGACGCCTCTCGTCGTGGATCGTCCCAGCCGGGTGCAATCGTTGGCAGGGACAACATCTCCCTGACAGATTTGAACCGAAAAAGGGGTAGCGAAAATGGATACTGCTGTTTTGGAATCGCCAGAACATGAATCGGCAGCCTCCGATGCAGACCGTACGAGGCAACTGGTGAGTTTTCGTCTGGCCGATGAGGAATACGGCATCGAGATCAGCAAGGTGCGTGAGATCATTTTGGTGGGTACCATCACCGAAGTGCCTCAGACGCCGCCGTATGTCAAAGGGCTGATCAACCTACGAAGCACAGTCATCCCCATCATCGATCTGAAGCTCCGTTTCGGGCTTCCCGAAGCCGAACGGACGGATGACACACGGATCGTCGTCATCGACGTCGGTGGCAAGACGATGGGAGTGATCGTCGATGCGGTCAACGAGGTTTTGAGAATCTCGCCCGAACAGATCTCGCCGCCACCGGCAGCCGCGGTGGCCGGACTGGGAGACAAGTATCTGACGGGACTGGCCAAACTCGAGAACCGGCTGCTCATCCTGCTCGATATCGAACAGTTGATGTTCGATGAAAACTGGCAAAACGAAGACAATGCAGTCGAGTAGACCGTTCGGGAACCCGCGTCACGGCGCGGTCCTACCCGCGTTACCGTCAAGAGGGCGGCTTGCCCACAACCGTGAGAGCCGCCGATTACCGTAGTAACCGTAGAGCACTATCCATTTCGATAAGGGGAGACAGGACTGATGAACACAAACGCAACACTCGAACTCGAGCTGCAAACCGATGACGCGCAAGCCACCGCCGCCGACGTGGAAGCCCTCAAGAAGGAACTCGAGGAACAGCGCGAACTGGCGAACCGTGGAGCCCTGATGACGGCGATCGTCGAAAACGCGCCGATCAACATCATGCTTGCCGACACCGACGGCACCATCACCTACATGAACCCGGCTTCCTACAATACACTCAAGACGATCGAGGACCAACTTCCGGTTCCCGTCGATCGGATCGTCGGGGCGTCCTATGACGTCTTTCACAAGAACCCCAGTCACCAACGGCGGCTGCTCGCCGACCCGGCCAACCTCCCGCACACGTCCCAGATTCAAGTCGGCAACGAAATCCTCTCGTTGACGGCCGCCGCCACGTTCGACAGCGACGGCAACTATGCCGGCCCCATGGTCTCGTGGGCGGTCATCACGGAGCAGGTGGAAGCGGAAAAACGCGAAGCCGAGCGGCAAGAGCGCGAACGTCGGCAACAGGAAGAGCTGCAACGGAAAGTCGACCAACTGCTCGAAGTCGTTTCGGCTGCAGCCGAAGGCGATCTCACTCAAGAAGTCACCTTCCAGGGAGACGACGCGATCGGCGAACTGGCCGCTGGCCTGCAGCGGATGATCACCGATCTGCGAGACCTGATCTCGCAAGTGGTCGACGGCTCGGCGCAGTTCACCGAGGGAGCTCGAGTCGTCTCCGAAAGCGCTCAGACGCTGGCCCAGGGGGCACAGACGCAGAGTGCCGCGGTCGAGGAAATGAGCGCTTCGATCGCCGAACTGGCTCGCAGCATCGAGGCCGTCAAGGAAAACGCCAAAGAAGCCGATGTGGTGGCCACGGACACCAGCACGCTGGCCGAGGAGGGGGGCCAGGCAGTGCGCAAGTCGGTCGAAGCCATGGAACGCATCAAGGCATCATCCAGCCAGATCGCCGAGATCATCCAGGTGATTTCCGAAATCGCCAGCCAAACCAACTTGTTGGCACTCAATGCCGCGATCGAAGCCGCGCGTGCCGGAGAACACGGACTCGGTTTCGCCGTCGTCGCCGACGAAGTGCGAAAGCTGGCGGAACGTTCCAGCGAAGCCGCCAAGGAAATCTCGACGCTGATCAAGGAATCGACACAACGCGTGGAAGAAGGCTCCGTGCTCAGCGAACAGACCGGTGAAGCACTCACCAAGATCATCGCCGGTGTTCAGGCCACCGCTGAGAGAATCGGACAGATCGCCGAATCGACCGTGGAGCAGGCCCACAACGCCGAGGAAGTCTCCAACGCCATCCAGCAGATCGCCGAAGTCACCGAACAGGCGGCCGCGGGCAGCGAAGAGATGGCATCCAGCAGCGAAGAGCTAGGGGCCCAGGCGACCGCGCTACGCGACCTCGTGAGTCGATTCCGGACCGAATAGTCGGATCGAATCGGGGGGTGAGGCCGCCGCCGATTCGATCGGCGGCGGCCTTGTTGTTGAGCTTCTTCTGAGAAAGCAGATCGATGTCCGCAGTCACCATCCAACGCACCGTCACCGACGAAGAACTCCGCATGTACGCGGAGATCGTCTACGACCGAACGGGGATCCGCATTTCCCCTCAAAAGAAGACCCTGCTGTCCAACCGCTTGAGACGCCGCATGAGGAAGCTCGGCATCGACAGCTACCAGGAGTACTATGAGCTGCTGCTCAAGCTGGGCATCCGCGACCCCGAGTGGGACCTGTTCCTGCAGGAGATCACCACGCACGAAACCTACCTGTTCCGCGACCCGGGCCAATGGGACTGGTTTTCCAACGAGTACCTGCCGGAGCTGAACGCTGCGAGAAAACGGGGGGACCGCCGCGCGACACTCAGAATCTGGTCGGCGGCCTGCAGCACCGGCGATGAAGTCTATACGATCGCATGCTGTGTCGCCGCGAAACTGCCGGCCCACTCGGAGTGGGAAATCGAGATCGTCGGCACCGATATCGGCATCGGTGCCGTCGAGGAAGCGCAGGCGGCCCGTTTCGGCACCCGCGCCATGCAGCATGTGCCGGACGCCTATCGCCGAAGGTTCTTCCGGCAGATCGATCCAGAGACGTGGGAAGCCTCGCCTCTCTTGAAGAGCTGGACACAGTTCCGACAACACAATCTGATGAAGCCCATGGCGGGCCGCCCGTTCGACGTCATTTTCGTTAAGAACGTGCTGATCTATTTCGACCCCAAGTCGAAGCAGGTTGTCGTTGACAACATCGACCGCTCGCTGGCCCGCGGCGGCATGCTGGTAACCGGTCCCGCAGAGGGCGTGTCCGATCTGCTCAAGTCGTATGAGCGAGTCCAGCCGTGGCTGCACCGCAAGCCCCATACTTCCAAGCTTCGAGGCCGTTGATCATGTCCAAGTCACCCATTCGCGTTCTGGTCGTGGATGACTCGTTGTTGCTGCGCGAGCTTCTCTCGGACATCATCGAAAGCGATCCGGGATTTACCGTCGTCGCCAAAGCCCGCGACGGCCAAGACGCTCTGCGGAAAATGGAGCAATACCGCCCGGACGTCGTGACCCTAGATGTGCAGATGCCGGGGATGGACGGACTGGCCACACTCGACGCGATGTTGGAGAAGTGCCCGGTTCCCGCCGTGATGGTCAGTGCCCTGACGACGCGAGACGCCGATGTTACGCTCAAGGCACTCGAACGGGGT
>JALSIV010000015.1 GCA_026989685.1 Pirellulaceae bacterium
TCCACCCTTGGCAGCCGCCGTCAACATCTACCAGGGACACGTCACCAACGCGGCCGTCGCTCAGACTTTCGACTTGCCTCACGAGAACATCCTCGGGCTCGTGGCGTAATCGCAAGCCATTGCCGGACGGCTCATTCCAGTTGCGCCGTTGGGGCGTACGATCCGAGTCGCATCCGCAGCGGGCGGATGCGCGTGGTCCCACGAACTTTGTTAGAGAGGAACCGCAAGAGACCATGAGTCACGCACAAGTCGCCATTGTCATGGGAAGCGACTCCGACTGGCCCAAGATCTGCAAAGCCAAGGAAGCGCTCGACGAATTCGACGTCGGATGCGAAGTCCACGTGATGAGTGCCCACCGCACGCCCGATCGGGTCGCTCAGTTCGCGCGAGAAGCGGCCGGACGGGGCATCCGCATCATCATCGCGGCGGCCGGCGGAGCCGCGCATCTGGCCGGAGTCGTCGCCGCTCACACCAGCCTCCCCGTGATCGGCCTCCCCGTCCCCACCGCGGAATTGGGCGGCCTCGATTCGCTCCTCTCCACCGTCCAGATGCCGGGCGATGTTCCGGTCGCCACCATGGCGGTCGGCATGGGAGGACCCCGGAACGCCGGCCTGTTCGCCGTGCAGATCCTGGCCCTCTCCGATCCGGTGCTGGCCGAAGCCTTCCAGTCCTTCAAGCAGAAGCTGGAAGAGAAGATCATTGCCAAGGATGATCGCCTCAAGGAACAGCTCCATGGCTCCGCATAATCGAGCCGACTCGGCACCGCTCCCCTCCGTTCGTTGGACCGGCGGTATCGACGGCCGACTGATCCTGCTCGATCAGACCCGGCTTCCCCTGGAGGAGACCCTGATCGAGTGCCGCGATGTCGACGCGCTGGTCGAGGCGATTCGCGCCCTGCGAGTCCGCGGCGCACCGGCGATCGGCATCGCTGCGGCCTACGGCATCTGCCTGGCCGCAGCCGCCCTTCCCGATTCGGACGACCGACTTCAATGGCGGTCCGCTCTGGCGGACGCTCGCGCACAACTGGCAGCCAGTCGCCCCACGGCCGTCAATCTGTTCTGGGCACTCGACCGGATGACCCGAGTCGTCGAGGAGTGCATTACTGACTCATGTGTGTCACAATCGGATCTCCGGCAACGACTGCTGGACGAAGCGCACGCCATTCGGGAAGAGGACCGGCGGATGTGCCACGCCATCGGCCGCTTCGGCGCCGAGTTGCTCCCGCCTTCCGCCGGCGTGCTGACCCACTGCAACGCCGGCGGTCTGGCGACGGCCGAATACGGCACGGCTCTGGGTGTGATCTTCACCGCCCACGATCAGGGAAAGTCGATTCACGTCTACGTGGATGAGACGCGGCCGTTGTTGCAGGGAGCCCGCTTGACCACCTGGGAACTGGCACAGCACGGCGTCCCCCACACGTTGATCTGCGACTCGATGGCCGCTCAAGTCATGCGGGAAGGCCGCGTCCAGGCCGTCATCACCGGCGCCGATCGAATCGCCGCCAACGGCGACGCCGCCAACAAGATCGGAACCTACGGCCTGGCCTTGTTGGCCGAGGCCCACCATATCCCGTTCTACGTGGCCGCTCCTTCGTCGACGTTCGATCTGCAGTTGCCCGACGGCGATGCCATCCCTATCGAGCAGCGTTCGGCCGATGAGATCACCTGCGGCCTGGGCCGCCGCACGGCTCCCCGCGGCGTAGAGGTCTACAACCCGGCCTTCGACGTGACTCCCGCCCGTCTCATCGCCGGCCTGGTCACCGAGCGCGGCGTGATCGCGCCCGTATCGCCCGATGCGATCCGGAAAGTGCTGGCGCGTCCGCAATAGTGCTATACTGCCAATGCCCGACATGGGGCGGTCCGTGCAAACCAACCGGCACGCCAAGTACCGCCCGAGTGAAAAAGCGTCCATCGAGTTTCCACCATTGAGACCAGCATCATGAGCATTCACCCACGCAATCCGTGGCGCGGCATCGTGTGCCTGTTCGCCGCAATCAGCCTCCACGCGCACCTCGTGCCTCCCGCCACGGCGCAAACACTGGGGACCGAACCGGCCTCCGGCCTCCGCGACCACACGCCGCGGACCTTCGCCATCGTCGGAGCCCGCATCGTCGTCACGCCCGGCACCACCATCCCCGACGGTACGATCGTCGTGCGCGACCGGGTCATCGTAGCCGTCGGCGATCGGCAGGCAGTCGAACTCCCCAAAGGAACTCGAGTCCTTCCAGGCGGTGGCAAGGTGATCTATCCGGGCTGGATCGACGCCTACGATGCCGTAGACGCTCCGACCATCGAGTCGGGCCGCCCCTACTGGAACAACCAGGTCCAACCCCAGCGGCGGATGGCCGACCTGTTTCGGGTCGATTCCGAGCGGCATCGTCAGTTGCGACGAGCCGGCATCGTGGCCCGCCTGGTCGTGCCCAAGTCGGGTGTGATCCAGGGGACGAGCCTGCTGGTAGCCACCAGCGAGCAGCCGCTGGTGCTCCGGCCCGACGTGGCCATGCACCTGCGACTCACGGTCCCGCGCGGCCGAGGCGACCGCGAGTATCCCGGTTCGCCCATGGGCGCCGTAGCGCTGGCTCGCCAGGCCTTCTACGATGCCCAGTGGTACCGGCAAGCCTGGGGAGTCTATCACGCCGATCCTCGAGTCGGCCGGCCCGACGTGAATGACGCACTCGCGTCACTCGCTCCCTATCGCGCCGAAGATCGACTCTTCATCTTCGACTGCCCCAACGAACGGTACTCGCTGCGAGCCGACCGGTTCGCTCGTGAATTCGGCTTACGCGCCGTGTTGTTGGGTTCAGGTCGGGAGTACCGCAGACTCGATGCCATTGTCCAGACAGGTCGTGGCGTGATCGTCCCCCTCGCGTTCCCCAAGGCTCCCGACGTGGGAACGCCCGAGGCTGCACGCGAGGCGACGTTGCAGTCGCTGATGCACTGGTATCTGGCTCCGGAAAACCCCGGACGGCTGGCTCGAGCCGGCGTCCGACTCGCGGTCACCAGTTGGGGCATCCCGCCAAAGGAATTGCCCAAGCGGGTGCGGCAAGCGGTCCAGCGCGGTTGGCCCGCTGATCGAGCCCTCGCCGCACTCACGATCGACGCCGCGCGGATGCTGGGAGCCGAGCGGCAACTGGGATCGCTCGAGTCGGGAAAGCTGGCCAGCTTCCTGGTCATGGACGGCGACTGGCTCGACAACGAGACTCGCCTGCTGGAAACCTGGGTGGCCGGCCACCGGTCGGTCTGGAAAAAGGAGCCGCTATGGGATCCGCGCGGCGTGTGGGAGGTCACTGGACCACTGGGACGTTGGACGCTCGAACTGAAAGGAGAGCCGGAGCGACTCAGGGGTACGCTCCAGTTGGTCTCCGCTGCCGATTGGAAAGCCCGCCAGGCGCATGCCAAACCGAAACGGCGCTCGGCCGAGAAGTCGGCTGCCACCATCGAGCTGAAACAGGTCTCTTTCGCCGACGACCGGTTGGCCATCGCCTTCGAAGGGAAGCCGATCGGGTATCCGGGAATCGTCCGCCTCTCGCTGATCGGCATCGTCCAAGATTCGGGCAGAGTGCGAGCTGACGGAAGTGTGTCGCTTCCGGACAAGTCGCACACGCGACACGCCGTCCATGCGACTCGCGTCGCACCGGCCGATGACAAGAAGGATTCGGGTTCGCCAGACGTCGAGACGGACACGTCAAAACGGAAAACGAAACAGGCGGACGCTGAATCGCAACTCGAGGTCCCCGTCAATTATCCGCTCGGCGCATTCGGGCGCTCGCAGGCTCCACCGCAACCGGAGTGGGTGCTGTTTCGCCGAGCCACCATCTGGACCTGTGGCAAGCAAGGCAAACTCGAGAATTGCGATCTACTCGTGCATCGCGGCCACATCCACAAAATCGGCTCTGGCCTGACCGCTCCGGCCGGAGCTCTGGTCATCGACTGCCGGGGCCGACATTTGACACCGGGAATCGTCGACTGTCATTCGCACATGGCGACCGATGGTGGCGTGAACGAGGCGACTCAGGCCATCACGGCGGAAGTCCGCATCGGCGACTTCATCAACGGCGACGACATCAACATCTATCGCCAATTGGCGGGAGGGGTGACCACGTCGAACATTCTCCACGGTTCGGCCAATCCGATCGGCGGACAGAACCAGGTGATCAAACTCCGCTGGGGCGAGTTGGGCGAAGCGATGAAATTCACGGAAGCTCCTCCCGGTATCAAGTTCGCCTTGGGCGAAAACGTGAAGCAATCGAACTGGGGCGACGAATATACCACTCGCTATCCCCAGACGCGGATGGGCGTCGAACAGATCATGCGAGACGCCTTTCATGAAGCGAAGCGGTACCATCTCCGCTGGCGACAGTGGAAACAGACGCACCGGGGATTGCCGCCTCGCCGGGACCTGGAATTGGAAACCCTCGCGGAGGTCCTCGAACACCGCCGCTGGATTCACTGCCACAGCTACCGGCAAGACGAGATCCTGGCGCTGCTGCGGACGCTGGAAGAATTCCATGTGCGGATCGGGACGTTGCAGCACATTCTGGAGGGCTACAAAGTCGCCGGGGCGATGAAACGGCACGGCGCGATGGCCTCGGCGTTTTCCGACTGGTGGGCTTACAAATTCGAGGTCTACGACGCGATTCCGCATAACGGCGCCATCATGCATCACGTGGGAATCGTGGTTTCGTTCAACTCGGACGACCGCGAGATGGCCAGACACCTCAATCACGAAGCGGCCAAGGCAGTAAAGTACGGCAGTGTGGCTCCCGAAGAGGCTCTCAAGTTCGTCACGCTCAATCCGGCTCGCCAACTGCGGATCGATCGCTGGGTCGGCTCGCTGGAGCCCGGCAAACACGCCGACATCGTCGTTTGGAGCGGCCCGCCGCTGTCGACGCTTTCCCGCTGCGAACAGACGTGGATCGACGGCAAGAAGTACTTCGATCGAGCCGAAGACGTCAAGAAACGGCGCGACTTCGAACAACTCAAGGCAGCGCTCATCCAGGAGGTACTCTCCAGCGGTGCTCCCATGCTCAGCGGCGGCGAACAAAATGCGACCCGCGACCGCGCGTGGCCGTCCTACGATGAGTATTGCCGATGTCATCCCCGGCAGGAGGAACAATGATGATGCAGCGATCCTACCCGTTGGAATCTCGCTTGAACACGTCAACGCGCCGTGCGCGCATGTTGCCGCGGCTTTCGGTCGTCACTACCTGCCCTCCCGCCTCCCGCCTCCCGTCTCCCGCCTTCGGCCTGCTCGTGATGGCCGTTGCTGCCGTCGGGCTCGTTCCCGGGCTGGGGCTGGCCTGGCATCCGGAACTCCCCGGCGAGGCGCCGGAACACCCGGTGGCACTGGTGGGTGGAACCGTTCATCCGGTCTCCGGTCCGGCCATCTCCAGGGGGACGATCGTCTTTGATCAAGGTAAGATCGTGGCGGTAGGAAAACAGGTAAAGCTGCCCGATCACTGCGAAGTGATCGATGTCACGGGCAAGCATGTCTATCCAGGCTGGATCGACGCCGACACCGACTTGGGTCTGATCGAAATCGGCGCTGTCCGCGCGACCCGAGATCAGCGGGAGACGGGGCGGATCAACCCGAACGTCAAAGCGCAAGTCGCCTGGAATCCCGATAGCGAACTGATTCCGGTGGCGCGATCCAACGGAATCCTGCTGGTGCAGACGGCACCCGCAGGGGGACTCATCAGCGGAATGTCGGCCCTGATGATGCTCGACGGATGGACCTGGGAAGACATGACCCTGCGGGCCCCGGTAGCGCTCCACGTCAATTGGCCCAATCCCAAAAGCCCCAGTGCCAAATGGTTTCGCCGAGGAGAAAAGGCAGAACGAAAAGGGGAGAAACAGAAAGAGCAAGATTCGGAGCAGGGCGAAGGCGGGTTGGCTCGACTCGAGCGGACGTTTCGCGACGCCCGAGCCTATTGGGAAGCTCGAAAAGCCGATCCCGACCAGCCGGTCGATACACGTTGGGAGGCCATGATCGACGTACTCCGCGGCAAAGTCCCCGTAGTCGCTCATGCCGACCGCGCGGATCAAATCGAATCAGCCGTGGCATTTGCCCGACGGCACCATCTCCGCTTGATCATCTCGGGAGGCTACGACGCTCTCGAGTGCCGAGAACTGCTCAAACAACACCGGATCCCGGTAATTGTAAAAGCCGTCTATCGCCTCCCTCGGCACCGAGACGACGCCTTCGACATGGCCTACACCCTCCCCAGCCGACTCCGGCAAGCAGGGATCCCGTTCTGCATTGCCGGCTTCGGGCGAGGCAGCGCCGCCAACATCCGCAACCTGCCGTACCACGCGGCCACAGCCGTGGCTTACGGACTGCCTCGAGACCAGGCCATCCGGGCGATTTCGCTGAGCGCCGCGGAGATTCTCGGTGTGGCCGACCGGGTCGGATCCCTGGAAGTGGGCAAGGACGCCACCCTGATCGTCTGCGACGGGGACCCGCTGGAGATTCCCACCCAGGTCGAGCGAGCCTACATCGGCGGACGTCCCCTGGACTTGAACAATCGTCATCGGCGATTATGGAACAAGTACCGGGAAAAGTACCGCCGCCAGGGTTTGCTCAAGGAGTCCCACTGATGGCCAGCGACCAGCAATCGGGCGACAACGAACGCCGCATCATCGTGGACGAGGACTGGAAGACTCAGGCACAAGCCGAGAAGGAAGCGCTGCAGAGACAATTGGAAGAGCAGAAGCGCCGCGCGGCCGAAGGTGGCGGCACGGCAGCGCAATCGGGACAGGCGGTGCCGCCCCCCGCATCCTTCGCGTCACTCGTCAGTTCGCTCGCCATGCAGGCGGCTCTGGCGCTGCAGGGCATCCAGGTCGAGGGCAATCCTCCGGTGCCGCCCGACCTCCCACTGGCT
>JALSIV010000016.1 GCA_026989685.1 Pirellulaceae bacterium
GGTGTTCGTGCGACCGTGGACGTGTCCCCAATGCTCCACCGTCCCCTCGACACTCCACCGGCACCGCACCTGAAAACTCCCGTCCTGCTCTCCGCCGTCGACCAGTCGCTCATCCAGGATCTTCACCTCTCGGATCCTCGAGACGGCACCCCCCTGTTCTTCCATCACCAGCGAACGCCGGATCTGCAGATAGAGGTCCCTCAGCAGCGATCCGTCCACACTGACGGCCAGCGCATCGTACAGCGGCTCCTCGCGACGATAGCGAAACGACTCGTAGAGGTTGCGGTGCAGTGACCGAAACACCAAGCGCTGCTGTTCCGGAGAAATGGACAACCGCTTGGAACGACCGGCGAACGTCCCGGCAAGTCCAATGACGAGCACCAAGGCGAGCGCTCCGGTCACCGACAACAGAACGATCGACGATTCGCGGCGCACGATTCCCAACATGAAAACCGCGAACAGCAGGATCATCACCGCCAAGAAACTGCCGGCAACAATCCGGGCCGCCGTCGATGGCGGAGCGAGTGCGATGCCGGAGTCGGCCTCGTCGACCGGCACGGGAGCGATCTCGGGCGGTCGCCAAGGATGCTCACGCTTCCAGCGCAAGAGGCCCGATTCGGGAGTCTCATCGGTCAATGTCACTTGCCGCACCGTTTCATCGGTATAGACCATCGCCTGCACTTCGTAGATGAAGTCGTTGAAGAAGTCCCATCGCATTTCGACTTCGGACGGAGGACGCCTGGCCGGATACCGCAAGATGATGCCGACTCGGGCACTGGCCAGCCCCACCGGCTTGGCTTCGGCGCGCTTGGCGAAGTCGACGAAGTTGAGACCATAGAAGTCGATGCGCGCCACCTCGGCCTCTGCCGCCCGGCCATCGATACGCACGGCGTTGCGCGCGGTAAAGCATGCGGCGATTTGTTCGCGAGCCGCCTGCTGCTCATCCAGATCGAGCACCAGATCATCGTCTCGAGGAATCAACACGCTCTCTTCCAGCGTGAGCAGCGGAATGAGAATCTCATGCCGCACCTCCCCGTCTTCGATATAAAAGAAAGAATAGACGGAACTGTAGCTGGTAATCCCCAACGTGGCTTCGCGCTTCTTCTTCATCCACGCATCCCACTCCGCCTCGGAAGCCTCCGGAGAAGGTGGCGGCGTGTCCCAGTCGAAATCGACGATTTCCGGTTTGCCCGATTGCAGCGCCCAGACCCGGTCCCCTTCCACACCCGCCTGCTTGACGCGCAGCGTCATCTCGGCCGGGATTCCGAGTGCCGGATCGACCAACTGCTGTACGAACGTGAGAAAACGCGGGGGAGCCTCGAGCGGATACTCGATGGTGTAGGTGAGGGAATAACTCATTAAGTCCCCCAGCGGGATCCCGTCCTGCGGTATTTCGAACGACTCCACACGCACGACCGTACCTTCGAGTGGTTGCGTATCGGCGTCGAGAACCTGGACCCGCTCGAGCAAGAACCGGCGGTGGCGTTTCATGCCGTCGGCAATCGTCGCCGGCTCGAGACGGTTTTCGGCGTTCGGCTGCAAATCGTGGAACAAAAACAGGTCTTCGAGGAACAAATCGATGGCGAGTGTCAGTTTTTCCCGCTGGACGTACGCGGAAACCTGCGTAATCGAAATCGGGTGGCCGTCGGAACCGGACAGAGTCGCCGTGCAGCCGGCAACAACCATCCCGGCCCACAGGGCAAGCGGGACGGCGGTCCGGCCCCGATTAACGGCATACCTAAGAGATTGACCCATATCCCTAACCCGAATTCCAAGCCGATTGAATTGGCCACGACCCCCGGCACGGTCGATTGTACGACTTCTCGAGGGAACCGGCCATACGCGTCCTCGCCCTTCCCGCTATACTGTTCGGTTCAATCGTCCCTTTCCCTCCCCTCCCATGCCAAGGAGTCTCACGTGGCTTCGTCTTCATTCACCCGCATATGGATCCTGGCCCTGCTCGCTGTGGTCACTCGTTCGGCATGGGCCAACGATGGCCATGGAGTTCGCACGGAAACCGCCGAGTACAAGCGCGTTTCCCGGGAAATCGAGTTTCTGGCATCCGATGAACTGGAGGGCCGTGGCCCGGGAACCGAGGGAATCGACCGAGCCGCCGATTATATCCGCGACCAGTTCCGCGAATTAGGGCTCAAGGGAGGAGCCGCCGACGGCAGTTACTATCAGCCGTTCCCCCTTTCTCTGGGAAACCAGCTCGTCGACGGTAGTGCCAAGCTCATCCTGGAAAACGGCGATGGCGAGCGTCGAGAACTGAAGGTCGGCCGCGATTTCCAACCGATGACGATCGGCGGAGACGCCGACGTGACCGGCCAACTCGTGTTTGCCGGCTATGGCATCTCGGCACCCAAGATTCCCTACGACGACTTCGAGGGGATCGACGTGGCGGGGAAGATCGTAGTGATCTTCCGCCGCGAACCGCAGCAAGCCGATGAGTCCAGTCCGTTCGACGGCAAACGCGTGTCGGCTCATTCGTATATCCGCACGAAACTCCTGCGAGCTGCCGAGCGGAAGGCGGCGGCGGTGATTCTGGTGAACGATCCTTATACGACTGCCAAGTCCGAGGATACGCTCGTGCCGGTCAACGGATTCCGTGGGGCTTCTCGAAAAGTGCCGCTCGTGCAAATCCGGCAATCGGTGCTCGACCAGATCTTGGCCAAGTCTCCCGTTCGCACCACCGACGGCACGGAGCTCAAGAGCTGCACGCAGATCGCCGCTTACATCGACGAACACTTGCAGCCCGTCTCTACTCCGCTCACGGGATGGAAGGCCAGTCTGCAGGCCAAGTTCGTCAAACGCGAGACCATCGTAAAGAACGTCGTGGGGGTCCTCGAGGGAAGCGGGCCTCAGGCCGACCAGACGGTGATCATCGGGGCCCACTACGATCATCTGGGGTACGGCGGATTCGGATCGCGCCGCCCCGGCGTCTATGCGGTTCACAACGGTGCCGACGACAATGCGACGGGAACATCGGCTCTGCTGGAATTGGCTCGCCGCTTTGCCGCACTCCCCGAGCCCCTCCCCCGCCGCATCGTGTTCATCGCTTTCTCGGCGGAAGAACGCGGACTGGTGGGCAGCAGATACTACGTGGAACATCCGCTGTTTCCGCTGGAAAAAACGGCAGCCATGATCAATTTCGACATGATCGGCAACGTCCGGGACAACAAGCTGCTGGTGTTCGGCACCGGTACGGCGAAGGCGTTTGCTCCACTGATCGAACCGGCCGCCGAGGGTACCGGACTCACGATCGATGCCAAGTCGGGCGTACTGGCCGCCAGCGACCACTGGCCGTTCGTCCGCAAGAAGGTCCCCGCCTTCCACATCTTCAGCGGAATGACCGACATCTATCACACACCCGAAGATGATTTCGAGACCATCAACGTCGAAGGAGTCGTTCAAACGATCGACTTTACGGAGAAGCTGGCGCTGGCCATCGCCCGCCTGCCCGAACAGCCGGTCTACGTCGAGACCACTCGCCAGCGGATGCCCCGTTCCCGGAAGGGAGTCGGCGACTACGGGTTCACGCCCGACTACGCCGCTCGAGTCACCGGCGTGCGCGTCGGTAGCGTCAAACCCGAATCGGCGGCCGCCCAAGGGGGCCTCCAGGCCGGGGACGTGATCGTTGCCATCGGAACAACCACGATCAAGCGCCCACCCGATCTGATCCGCGCATTGCGAAGCGCCGACCGGTCGAAACCACTCACACTTACTGTGGAGCGATCCGGCAAAACCGTCCCCCTGACGTTCGCGCCGCTCAAACCCGAACCCGCGGCCAAGACCGAAGCCGAAAAAAACAAAGCCCCCACGTCGAAGGTCCCCTAGCACGCCCGTTACCGGGGCAAGCTATCCTTGGGGAGAATCCGAATCGGCCCCGTCGTTTCGTGACGCGGATCGAAGATTCGCCGATGGGGGCCGCCGGCGAGCTTTTTCAGGAGTCGACACCATGCATGTCACCGTGTTCCACCGATGGGCACTTGGACTTGCTCTCGTAGCCCTCACCTGTCCGGCGCTTCACGGCCAGGAAAAGGACGCAGCGAAAAAGCCGGCCGACTCGGCGCAAGCCAAAACCAAAGCTACGGCGAAGAAAGCGGCCACGCACGAGATCAAGCGAGAGCGTTTCCGCATTGAACTCAAGCTGAAGGGGCACCTGGCTCCCGTCGAGGCTCACGAGATCTCGCTCCGGCCGCGAGCCTGGTCGACACTCAAGGTGCGCGAAGTCGTTCCGCATGGGTCCGTGGTTCGTCAGGGAGACGTGATTCTGCGGCTGGAAACCGAGAAACTGGAGAAGCAACTGGACGAGCTGCGGCGGCAATTGCGGCAAAGCGAGCTGAATCTCCAGTTGGCTCGCATTCAAGACGAAATCGGCGACCGAAGTCGCGAAATCGAACGACGGTCGGCTCGGCGGAACGCCCAATCGCAGCAAAACGAACTGGAATACTACCTGGAAGTCGGACGGGAACTCGAAGAACAGTACGCGAAATTCGCTTTGCGCAGCGCCGAGTACAGCCTGGAGTACGCAAAAGAGGAACTGCGTCAACTCCGCAAGATGTACGAAGCGGACGAGCTGACTGAAGAAAGCGAAGAAATCGTGCTCAAGCGGGCCGAGCGAGCCGTCGAGTCGGCGGAGTTCTTCCTGCATCGCACTCGACTGAATACCGAACGTCAGCTTACGTTCAACATCCCGCTGCAAACCGAACAGATGAAGGACGCAGCCCAGCAAAGCCGGCTGGCTCTGGAAACAAAGGAACGAACGCGAGAATTGTCGGAGCGGCTGCGACGGCTGCAACGGGAGAACCGGGAGCGTTCCCACCACAAGCTGGAAGAACAACTCGAGGACTACGAGCGGGATCTGGAGATGATGACCGTGCGGGCCCCGTTCGATGGTGTGGTCTACTACGGAAGTTTCAACCGAGGACGCTCGAGTGATGCTCTGAGTGCCGCCGCGCGACTGAGACCTGGAAGCCAGTTGGTGGCCGGCTCGGTCGTGCTCACCGTCGCCGCACCGCGGCCGCTGCGTGTGGACGTAGAAGTCGCCGAGGGGGACCTTTATCGCGTCAAATTCGGACAGACCTGTGTCATCACACCAACGGCATTTCCACGGCGACGTGTCGAAGGTCATCTCAAGTCGGTCTCTCAAGTGCCTCTCAAGCCGGGGACCTTCACCGCCGGCGTGGCGATCGGCTCCATCCCGGATGATCTGCCGCTGATGCCCGGCATGGCTGCCACCGTGACCGTGCGCGTGTACGACAACGCGCAGGCCATCACTGTCCCTGCGGGGGCTGTCAAGGAGATCGATGGCCAAGAGTTCGTCTGGATCGACCAGGGCGACAAGCCGCCGCTGCGCCGAGCCGTGGAGACGGGCCACCGCACCAAAGAAAAGATTGAAATCGTCGGCGGGCTCAAGGGGGGTGAAAAGATCCTCGCCAAGGCGGCCGAGTAGTCTCCGCATGGCGGGAGGCTGTAGGCTGATGGCGGGAGGCTGTAGGCTGAAGGCTGTAGGAGCGGTTGTGAGAACCCAGGGTGTTCGAGACGGGCGTGCATGGCGCGTCCGGGCGACAAGGTCAAACTCCGAGGGCGTCGCATGGGTAATGCCGGATCAATGCGAATGAAACCAATCGTCGGCAGGTTGGCGAGTGTGGCGATTGTGTTGTGTTCCGCGATTGCACTGATCGCAGCCCGGCTCGGTGCAAACGAGTCCGTGCGGCCGGTCACTGCGGAGAAGATTCGCCACTCGGTCCAGCGCGGTACCGACTTCCTGGTGGACCACCAGAACGCCAACGGTTCTTGGGGATCGGCGACCAACACGAAAGATCTCAATATCTACGCTCCAGTTCCCGGCGCCCATCACGCGTTTCGCTCAGCCGTCACGGCCCTCTGCCTTGCGGCGCTGGTGGAACAGACGCCGTCGCAGGATCCGCGGGTGACTCGAGCCATCGACCGCGGCGAGGCGTGGATGCTTGAGTACTTGCCTCGGTTGCGGAGAGCCACGCCGGACGCCCTCTACAACGTGTGGGGGCACGGGTACGCGCTCACGGCCCTGGCCAAGCTCCACCGCTATCGCAGCGCCGATCCGGACAAGCAACAGGCCCTCATGGAGTTGATGCGGCTGCAGATCAAGCGGTTGCAAGACTACGAATCGGTCGATGGCGGCTGGGGATACTACGACCTCCGCTATCGAGCTCGCCGTCCCACTTCCGACTCCACTTCCTTCACAACGGCAACCGTGCTAATTGGCATGTACGACGCAGGAGCCGTCGGCTTGGAGCTACCCGACCGGCTGGTGCAGCGAGCCATCGATTCGATCAAGAGACAGCGAAAGCCCGACTTTACCTATCTGTACGGCGAGTATCTGAAATATCATCCGGTGCAAGGCATCAACCGGGTCGGTGGAAGTCTGGGGCGCAGCCAGGCCTGCAACCTGGCGCTGCGACGATTCGGCGATGACCGCATCACCGACCAGCTCATCAAGAGTTGGCTGCAGCGGTTGATCGACCGCAACGGATGGCTCGACATGGGACGCAAACGCCCCATTCCTCACGAATCCCACTTGCAGGTAGCCGGCTATTTCTACTACTACGGCCACTACTACGCTGCGTTGTGCCTGGAAGCCCTCCCGCCCGATGAACGCGGGAAGTTTCAGTCGCCAATCGCTGAACTGATGATCCAGCGTCAGGAAAAGGACGGCTCGTGGTGGGATTTCCCTCTCTACAACTACCACCAGGCCTACGGCACCGCATTCGCGGTGATGACGCTGCT
>JALSIV010000017.1 GCA_026989685.1 Pirellulaceae bacterium
GCTACTACGGCTGCGGAATGTGTGGCTGACGAAGTTGGTGGGAACCCGCTCGAGTGTTTCGAATTCCAGATCCCCCACCCACGGTTCGTCGACGAACCCTGTCAGCAAGTCGGCCACCATTTCCCGATGGACGAACAGCCGACGGCGACTCGAATCATGGGAACCCATAGCCTCCTCCCAAAAACGGCTCAGCGAGTTGCGCAGCAGCCAGGCTCCCGCGCCGAAGTGCCCCTCTAAGATACCAATGACCAAAAAAGGCACTCGATGAGCATTTTTCTGGAGAAAAGTGCCAGATTTCTCGGTTTTCCGCGTGGAAGCCCCACTCCATCGCCTGGAGAGACGAGTTCTGGCTTTGCGCAGCATTGGCCGAGCGAGGGCCAACAGACAAACATGGGCAGAACGTGGTGCGACAGCCTCTCGGCCGGCCAAACGTCGGCTCAGTCTGCGATCGGATCTCCCAAACAGAGCAGCCTGCCGCTAGCCGTGGTCAGGTAGATGTTGCCCCCCGCCACCGCCAAGCCGTCCCACAGGGGCGCCGGTACTCGAACAGACGCCAGCAGGCTTCCATCATTCACCTTGCGCACTTGGAGTCGGCCGTCGCTGCTCACCAGGTAGATTCGCTCACCGGCTCGCACCAGGGCGTTCACGGCGACTCCTTTCTCCTTTTTCGAGAACAGCTCGACTTTCCACTCCGTTTTCTGCATCAGCCGATCGGCCCGCCAAGCCTCTTTCCCTTTGCGGGAATTATTGCTGTTCTCCCATCCGGTGATCCATTTCTGCCGAAACTCCTCCCCCCCTTCCAGATCGAAGTCACGGCGATACAGAATGCGGCGATCCTGCGACAATCCGATCAGCTCGTTGGAGCGGAACACAACCAGCGGTCGCTTGGGGTAGTGATTGTTGGCCCGCCGCTGGTTGCGAGGAGCATACGACCAGCAGCCTTGCGGCACCATGGCCGCCTTGTCACCGTTCTGCAGGCGCGAGAACGCCTTCCACGGATCGACACTCATCTCGCCGGTCTTGCCATCGAACACCCAGCGGGACATGGCCACGCCGTTCCCTTCACGAAACAGCAAATCGAAATTGTCGAACTCGTGGCCGCTCGAACGGTAAAAACCCTTTTGCGGCACGGTATCCAACCGAGTCGTCCACAACATCTCACCGCTGATCGGGTCGACGGCAAATAGCAGGATCCCGCCATCGGCCAGCGACTGGCGCCCCGCCGCAAAATAGGCGACACCTTCACTCACCAGCACACTGCCGGGAACGGGCCATGGCGATTCGACTTGCCCATACGCCACAATGTTCTCTTCCAGTGGAGCCACGCGCCGGCGCCATACCAACTGGCCGTCGTCGGCGCGCAGACAATAGACCCATCCCAACTTGCTCCCGAACAAACAGAGTCCGGCGTGAACGGTCGGCGGCGTGTCCACACGTCCTTCGGCGACAAACGACCATCGCACCCTGCCCGTCTCCGCATCGAGCGAAAGGACCTGATGGGCATCGGGCCGAGCCACATAGATGCGCCCTCCTGCGATGACCGGCGCGGTGACCGGCCCCTTGACGAACGGATTCTCGTGTTGGTCGGTGGCGATCGGTCCATCAGCCAATGAAGCCGGCGCCAGGTCGATGCTCCACCGCACGCGAGGATCCACCGGCCCAGCCGCCGGGGTGGCACTGCTCCTCCACGCATCGTATCGGTAGATCGGCCAGTCATCCGCGGCCGAGCTCGGCCGGTCCGCCGGCGGATCCACTCCCTTCTCGAAGGGAAACTCGAGTTGCTCGACCGGTTTGGTCGCCGGGTTGCCTCCCGGACGCTCGGCCGCCAGCGCACAATAACCGCGCAACATCGGCCAGCAAACACAGTGCTTGGGAGTCACATAGATCAATCCGTTGGCCGGCACCCACCCGAAGTCGCGGCTGCATGCCGCTTTGGTGATCCGATTGGCATCGACCACTCCCGTGCGCAGATCGGTCAGATCGAGTTCGCCGGAAAACAGGTAACGGGGGGTCGCCACGGGTGGGAAGCAGTGAGCCAACCCGGCATCGAATGTCACCTCGACCTTGCCGCTACCGATATCGATCGCCGACACCTGGACCGGCAGTCGCTTTTTGCTGGCATCTTTTCCGCCGTGCAATAACCACAGTTTCCCGCCAATGAACATGGCGCGAGCCTGCCGCTTGTGGTTCATTCCCGGCAAGACGGGAGAAGCGTAAACCGACTCGCCGTCGGCCACCGACAGCAGATGCAGCGCGTTGCCGGGACCGTCGTCATTGAGTGTCGAAATCTCAAATGCGAGCACGCCGTCGTGATAAACACAGCGAGTCACATTGTCGGCCCACGGAAGTTGGCCCTTCTCCCAACGCACATCGCCCGATTCCAGGTCGCGCACCACGATCGTGGTCGGATGGCCTCGGCGGAAATCGCCTTGCACGTAGGCCACCATCCCGTCGCCGACGACGACGTCATGAGGCAATTCGGCGTCGGCTTGCCAGATTCTCCCACCGTCCGATCCTCGGTAAGCACAGAGGCGCCGTTTGAACACGGCTACGAGAAGCCCGTCGTCATACAACAAGATTCCGGGCATTTCCGTCTCGGCGAACTCGACGACCGTCTTTCCCGTCACGCCGTCGATGGCTTGCAGCCGTCCGTCGCTGAACACGAATACCCGACCGTCTCCCGAAACGGGAACGGGCCCACCGCCGGCAAAACCAAAACCACCTCGCGACGGCGACGGTTTCAGTCGAGCGTCCCAAAGTCGCAAACCGTTGAACCCGTTGCGAGCCAGGATGCCGCCGTAGTAATTCACGCCACCTTGCGAAACCAGGTTGGCCACTTCCTGCCACGGGCCGGCCACCCAGCGAATACGGCGCGGTGGCCCGACCAGACGGTCGCCCGATACCGCATTGCCGTCCGCGCCGTGCCGCGGATGCGACCACGTGTCCATCTCGGCCGGCCACGGTTTGCGAAAGAACTTCCATGAGTCGCCGGTCGGTACGCGCGTGTCCGGCTCCAATCCCTGGTCCAACAGCGTCTTGCCGAGCGCGCTGTCAGCCTCGACGAAGATCCCGCCCAGCGGCTGGACGACTCGTTTCAACTCGGCAGCCGCTTCGGGTTCACCACGCACCACCGCGACATTGACCAGGTTTTCGGTGTAGGGCAACGCTCGTCCGGCCCGCCATTCGACCACGCTCACCACTCCGTGAATCCCCGCGCCGAGCAACTGCCGGCGCAACGGGGTGACCTGCTCGCGCGCGACCAGTACTTGGATCACATAACGTCCGGTCGCCGACAACCGTTCGAGCTGACTCAGGGGCGGCGCCCCGACGAAGACCACCAAGCCACCGGGATGACCACTGCCCGAGACGGGAGGTGATTCGGCGTTCGCCGAGATGACCAGACTCATCAGCGCCAGCAGGCTCGCGATTCCCCATACCCTCCGTCGACTCCCCATCGCCTGTTCTCCCTCGGTGTTCGATCCGCCGAAACGACTTGGATTGCCAACAGGCTATCTTAGTCGACCGAAGGGGCGATGGACAGATCCGTCCAAGAGCATTACGGGCTTCGTGGCGAGGCCTGTTCGCAGGGAAGACGGAAGCGAAACGTGAGTCCGTAATCGGGATTGGGCTCGACCTCGATCTCGCCGCCATGCTCGTCGATGATCGATTTCGAAATCGCCAGCCCCAGGCCGGTGCCCGCCAGTTTGGTGGTGAAGAAGCGTTGAAACACCCGCTCCAACACCTGCGGCGGTGCCCCTTCCCCGTAGTCCCGGACGGCGACTTCCACCCATCCTCCGCAATGGGCCCCCCGGATTTCGACCCGCCGCCGGTCCTCCGGCCCCACTGCCACCGCCTCAATCGCGTTGCGCACCAAATTCAACAGGACCTGACCGATTCGCAATCGATCGCCCTTCAGCGTCGGCAGGTCATCCAAACCGCTGATCATCAGCTTCACGTGATGCCGCTGAGCCAATACGTCGACCAGCGGTCTGACATTGCCCCAAACTTCTTCCAACGTGAACCGCTGTTCCCGATCGGTGCTCATCCGAGCCATCCCGAACAGCCGAGCCGTCAACTGCTGAGCCGTCTCGGCCTGTTGCGCGATCGTCTCCAAAGTCTCGACCAGCTCTTCCGACGGCGCTTCGCCTTTTTCACGCGCCTCTCGAAGCCGACTCAACGCGGCCTCCGAGAACCAGCGGATGGCCGTCAGCGGCTGGTTGACCTCGTGAGCGGTTTCCGCACAGAGTTCACCGACTACCGCCAGACGCTGCAAGTGCGCGATCTCCTCCATCGTCCACTGCCGATCCCCACGGGTCGATGGCGAATTCCGATCGACGTCGGGCCGCACAAACAGCCGATCTTTGGACTCCATGGTCATTGCTTTCTCGCCTCTCTGCTCTCATCCAGCGTGGCAACCTCGATCGACGATTCCGCCGAGGCAGAACCCCACCGGGCAGCCCCCTCTTCGCCTCCACGTTGAGAGCCCGGGTCCACCGAGCAACCACCTCGGAGTCACGTGGAGAATCCCAATTTGGGCAGAATCCAGGCGTTGAGCACGAACCAAAAGGCCGCAAAGCCGAGCACCCACCAGATTCCGGTCCAATCACCCATGAACCACCTCTCGCTACCCCTCGTTCGCTGCAGCCGCCCCCCACTCAATAGCGGCATCCGAACCGGCATCCGTCGGACCGGCCGGCGCACATGCCCCTTCACAGCCGACTCGTACCTGGTTCCACGGCATTCTTGCAATCAGCATGGCCATCGGGCACGAATCGGTGACTCCAGCATAGACCAAACCGGCGCCGACAAAAGCGGGGATCGCCAATAAGATGGGATGCACAAATGCCCCCACAAGGGTTCCCGCAAAGACCATGCCGCCAGCGGCAATCCTCACCTGCTGCTCCAGCGACATCGCCTTCCTGCCTCGAACGACCTCGTGACCGTCGCTTTCCCAAGCATTCGTGCCGCCGGTCAACACGAACGCGTTTTCCAATCCCGATCGCTTCAACTGCTCACAGGCGGTCGCCGCTCTTCTTCCCGTGCGACAGACGATCACCACCGGAATCGATGCATCGCATCGCTTCCCCGCATACTCCTCGGGATCGAACGATTCCAGAGGAATGTTCTTGGCAAACGGAATGTGAACTTGGCGATACTCGGCGGGAGTCCGCACGTCGATCACTTCCAGTGTTTCGCCGCGCCGGTGTCGCTGAGCCAATTCGTGTACCGACATTTCCTTCATCGTGAGTATCCTTCTCGCGTCTTTCGTTTCATCAAACAATTGTCGTCTCAGTGAGGAGCTCTCGCCCCGGTAACACCCGCGAGGGTGCCCCGTGCCGGCGGTTCGCTTGCCCGTCACGCCGTCGGCGCCGTCGTTTCCTCGACCACCGGCAGCGCGGCCTTCAACCAGGCCTTGATGCCACCCACCACGTCGTACAGGTCGTCCCGCCCCATCTTCGCGAGCAAACTGCAGGCGATCGAGGATCGGTATCCGCTCTGGCAGTGAACTGCCAACGTTTTGTCACTCGGCAATTCATCGATGCGCTCGAGCAAGTGGTTCACCGGAACATTGATACTACCTTCGAGGTGGCCGGCACGCCACTCTTTTTCGCTGCGCACGTCGAGCACCACCAGATTGTCGTCCTCGTCGATTCGCTCGGCCAGCGCCGGTGCCGTAATGCGCTGAAGAGTACCGACCCATTCCGGACGCGACTCAAGCGACCGTATTCCGTCTCGCAGGAAACCTCGGACGTGGTCGAACCCGATCCGGCCCAGCCGCATGATCGCCTCTTCTTCTCGACCTTCGTCCGCGATGACCACGATCGGCTTCTCTTTGTCCAGAATCGAGCCGCACCACATGGCATACCGGCCATCCAAACCGATGTTGATCGATCCTTTGAGATGAGCGCCGGCAAAATCGGCCGCGTTGCGAGTATCCAACAGTTGGCCCCCCTCGCGAGCGATCTCGAGGACCTCCGCCAGTTCCAAGGGCCGCACCGCCTCTTTCATTACGTCATCCAATACGGGCCGGTTCTGGCGGTTGAGGATGGCATCGTGCAAGAAGTACGCCGGCGCCTCGGGCTGGTCCGCCGTCACCATCCGCTTGAATTCCTCGCGGCTCATCGGCTGCAAGGCGTAGTTGTATTTCCGCTGCTCGCCGATCGTACTGAAGGCCGCGTCTTCCAGTTGCTTGCCGCACAGCGAACCGGCACCGTGAGCCGGATAGACGCGGGTGTCGTCGGGAAGTGTCAGTAGTTTTCCGTGAAGCGAATCGAACAGCATGTCGGCCAACTGGTCGCTGGTGTAGCCGATCGAGGCCAGAAGATCCGGACGCCCCACGTCGCCGATAAACAGAGTATCGCCGGTGAAAACCGCAAAAGGTTTGCGGTCGCTGCGATCCAAATCGTAGACCACGATCGAAATACTCTCAGGCGTGTGCCCCGGAGTCTCCAATACCTTCAGGCGAACCTTGCCGAATTCGACGGTATCCCCATCCTTGACCGGTACAAAGTCGAATTCCGCCTCCGCCTTCGCGCCCAAGTAGATCTTCGCGCCCACTCGCTCTTTGAGCTCCAGATGGCCGGAAACGAAATCGGCGTGGAAATGAGTCAGGAACACGTAGCGAATCTGAAGTCCCCGCTCGGCGGCATCCTCGATGTACTGGTCGACGTCTCGCTGAGGATCAATCACCGCCGCAATGCCCGTTTCCTCGTCCGCCACCAAGTACGAGGCATGCGCCAGGCAACTCAA
>JALSIV010000018.1 GCA_026989685.1 Pirellulaceae bacterium
CTGGCCGAGGAGCCGGAAATCCAGCAGATCACCTTTCGCATTCCCGCGATCAAAGTGGGGGTGATCGGACGTGACACCGATGATCCGGACGCGGAAATGCGGTTGCGGGAAACGGCCGAGCGAGTCCGGGACGAGCTGATTCACCTGCCATCGGTTTCTCAAGCCAGAATCCTGGGCGCTCGCGATTACCAGATCGATGTGGAGATTTCCGAAGAGACGCTGCGGAAGTATGGGTTGACGTTGCAGCAAGTCGCCGACATCTTGCGGCGACAGAACGTGGAGTTGCCTGGTGGGAGCATCAAGTCACCCAACGAGGAGATTCTGCTACGGGCCAAAAACAAGGGGTTGACCGGGAAGGAGATCGAGCGGTTGCCTCTGCTGGAGACGCCCAGCGGCGACGTGTTATTGGTGCGCGATCTGGCCGTCGTGCGTGACGCCTTTGTTGACGATCCGGTGATCTCCATGATCAACGGTCGTCCCGGGCTGGTGATTGCCGTCGAACGGACGCGCGCGGAGGATCTGCTGGCACTGACACGGGATGTCCGCGATTACTTGAAGGGCAAGCAGTTACCCGGTTACTCGCTCGCCTACTGGGCCGACCAGTCGGTCGACGTGGCCGACCGGATCGACATGCTGGTGCGCAACGGCATCCAAGGCCTGATGCTCGTCTTTTTCGTCTTGGCGATCTTTCTCGATCTGCGCCTCGCGTTCTGGGTCGCTCTGGGGATTCCGATTTCCGTGTTCGGTGCCGGAGCCGTGCTGTTCTTCCAGGATCAGACGCTGAATATGCTCAGCCTGTTCGCTTTCCTGATGGCGCTGGGCATCGTGGTGGACGACGCGATCGTGATCGGCGAGAACATTTACGAGCACCGGCAGATGGGCAAGTCGTTTACTCAGGCGGCGATCGACGGCACGTTCGAAGTGATTCCGGCGGTCACCACCTCGGTGACCACCACGGTGATCGCTTTCATGCCGCTGCTGTTCGTATCGGGAGTGATGGGCAAGTTCATCGCGGTGATGCCGGTGGCGGTGATCGCCATGCTGTTGATCAGTCTGGTGGAAGCCGCTTTCATTCTTCCCTGCCACTTGGGCCACCGCGACAGCTTGGTTTTCGTGATCCTGGGGATCGTGTTGTGGCCCGTCCGGTTCGTGGCCCGCTGGATGCACGGCTTGCACGTTCGGGCCGACCGCGGTCTGGTGCGGTTCATCAACGGCCCCTACAAGCGGCTGCTCACCCGGGCGCTCCACAACACGCCGATTGTGTATGCGTCGGCGGTCGGTGTGTTGTTGGTGGCGGGGGGGTTCGTCCAGTCGGGGATCGTGCCCTGGGTGCTCTTTCCCAAGATCGACAGCCGGGCGATCGCGGCGAATCTGGTCTACCCCGACGGGACGCCGCTGGAAGTCACCGCGCGCACGGCGGAAGCGTTGGAAGAGGCGGCTCAGCGCGTGGCTCGGCGGTTGCAAGGGGACAACCCGCCGCTGGTGCGGGTGCGGCACCGGCTGGTCGGCAAGGTCCCCGGAGTCAACAATCCGACCGGGCAGGCGGCCGACATGGCCGGGTCGCATCTGGCCACGATCGAGTTGGAACTGATTCCCGTCGACACGCGCACGGTGACCAGCGAGGAGTTGCTCAAAGCATGGCGCGCGCTGTGGCAGAAAGAGTATGCCGCCAGGTTCCCCGGTGTGGAAAGCCTGACGTTCGGCTCGCAGGAATTGGGGCCGGGTGGGCGGCCGATCGAGTTCAAGTTGCTGGCTCCACCGACCCGCGACGGAGTCCGTCAGCTCGAGCTGGCTACTGAGGAGTGCAAGCGTGAGTTGGCGACGTACCAGGGAGTGACCGATATCGACGATGACTCGCGACCGGGCAAGATCGAATTCCAGATCCGGCTACGCGATTCGGCTCGAGCCCTGGGGGTTACCGTCGCCGATATTGCCGAGACGGTCCGAGCCGCGTTCTATGGTGCCGAGGCGATGCGACTTCAGCGGGGGCGTCACGAGGTGAAGTTGATGGTGCGCTATCCGCGCGACGAACGCCGTTCGATCGCCGCGATCAACGAGGTCCGCGTCCGCACGGCCGATGGTCACGAATATCCGCTGCCGGAATTGGCTCGCATCGACATCACGCGCGGCTATTCCGAAATCAACCGGCTCGACCAGCAACGGTCGATCACCATTTACGCCGACATCGTGGAGGGGGAAGCCAATAGTGCCAACGTCATCAAGAATCTGGAGAAGACCTTCGTTCCCGAGTTGCTGGAGAAGTACCCGCTGGTGCGCGTTCGTTGGGAAGGACAGCGGCAGCGTTCCAACGAGTCGATCGGCAGTCTGATTCGCGGGTTGGCGATCGCTCTGATCGCCATGTTCTCACTGCTGACGATTCAGTTCCGATCCTACTTGCAACCCTTGATCATCATGCTGATCATTCCGTTCGGGTTTGTGGGGGCCGTCTTCGGGCATGCCATGATGGGACTCCATTTCACGCTGTTTTCGGTGTTCGGCATGATCGCATTGACGGGAGTCGTCGTCAACGACTCGATCGTGCTGATCGACTTCATCAACCGGGCGTTGGCGGACAACATGCCACTGAGGACAGCGCTGGTCGAAGCCGGACTGAGGCGTTTCCGCCCCGTGGTACTCACTTCGACGACCACCGTGGCCGGGCTGACACCGATGATGCTCGAGCGATCCTTTCAGGCTCAAGTATTGATTCCCATGGCGGTCAGTCTCTGCTTTGGACTGGTTTTTTCCACCGCGCTGATCCTGGTGATGGTGCCGGTGATCTATCAGTTCTACGGCCGCTGGCTGGTGCAGCATCGGGACCAGATCGCGCAAGCTCCGCTGAGCCAGACCGAGGATGTGACGCTGGGCGGAGCCCGACCGGTGATCGAGGGAAGCACGCCGTCTTGAGGCGGCCGACGGTTGCATTGAGTGCTGCTACTGCCTAATCTCAATGCTGACAGGCTGTAACAAGGTGCCGGGTCGCAAGCGAAATGCCCCGCGTTGGGAAGTCGAGCGATGAGCCTTGTTGCAGGCTCCAAAGGTTTCCGCGCGGAACGGATGACTACACCGGTCCGAGCGGATTTCGTTCCGTCCCACCGTTACAAGGTATCCTGCCATGACTGCCTCCCGCCCTGTTCGACGTCTGCTTGCTACGGTGACTCGCTGTGCGTGCTCCGCCGCTCTGGCGGCCGTTTTGATTGCACTCTGTTTTTCCAGCGCCGCGGTTGCCGAACTGAAGCTACCGTCGATATTCAGTGATCACATGGTGCTTCAGCGAGCCAAGCCGCTGCCGGTGTGGGGATGGGATGATCCGGGTACTCAGGTAACAGTGACACTCGATGGTCAGTCGGCTCGGACGAAAGCCGATGCTCGGGGACGCTGGCAGGTCACCTTGCCAGCGCACGCGGCCGGTGGCCCGTTCACGCTGACGGTGAAGGGGAGCGGCGAAAAGTCGTTTCGAGATGTGTTGGTAGGAGAGGTCTGGATCTGCTCGGGCCAGTCCAACATGGAGTGGCCGGTATCGCGAGTGCTGGACGCGGAAAAGGAAATCGCGTCGGCCAATTTTCCCCGGATCCGCCACATCAAGATTCCTCACACACCCGCCGCGACACCGCAGTCCGATGTGAAGTCGAGTGGTTGGCAGGTTTGCAGCCCGACCACGGTGGCCGGGTTCACGGCGGTCGGTTATTTCTACGGCCGAAACTTGCTCCAGCAGCTCGACTGTCCGATCGGTTTGATCGGGTCGAATTGGGGAGGGACGCGGATCGAGCCCTGGACGCCTCCGGTGGGATTCCAGTCGGTGCCGGCGCTGAAGGAGATCGCCGACAACTTGAGTCAGTATCCCTCACGGAAAGCGAACAAGGCGATCAACCATCAGAGTCCGCTGGCACTGTACAACGGCATGATTCACCCGTTCATTCCCTACGCGGTGCGCGGAGCCATTTGGTATCAGGGCGAGTCCAATAACGGCGAAGGGATGCTCTACTACGAAAAAATGAAGGCGCTGATTTTCGGTTGGCGGAAGGTCTGGAATGAACCGGAACTTCCTTTCTACTATGTCCAGTTGGCACCGTTTCGCTATGGCCGGCGTGATCCGCGGTTGCTGCCGGGCATCTGGGAAGCGCAACTCAAGACCCTCTCGGTGCCTCACACGGGAATGGCGGTCACGGTCGACATCGGCAACGTGAAGGACATTCACCCGCGCAACAAACAGGAGGTGGGACGCCGACTGGCTCTGTGGGCGTTGGCCAAGACGTACGGCAAGCCGATCGCGGTCTACTCGGGGCCGCTCTACCGCGGCATGAAAGTGGAAGGCAATGCTATCCGCATCTCGTTCGACCACACCGGAAGCGGACTCGTATCGCGAGACGGAAAACCCCTCTCTTGGTTCACGATCGCCGGGGAGGACAAGCGATTCGTCGAGGCGAAGGCGGTGATCGACGGCGATACGGTCGTGGTCTCGTCGCCGGAAGTCTCGAAGCCGGTGGCGGTTCGGTTCGGCTGGCACGATACGGCCGAGCCCAATCTCTCCAACAAGGAGGGACTTCCCGCCTCTCCCTTCCGGACCGATTCCTGGTAGTGGAATCGGGTCGGCTCGACCATCTGTTTGCCAAATTCCGGTGGGGTGATTACTCTGGAATCTGAGAAATCAGAGGCTCGTGCGCTGTCCCGGCCGAGGTCGGGACGGCTGCGCGAAGACAACCGGAACATGAGAAGCAGGTACGGTCGATGCACCGCAGCAGGTGGGGGGGCCGCGCGCGCCGTCGCGGAGCCCCGTTATCGGGTACGCAGGCAGCCCCTGTTCGAATCGGCGTTTCGATCTCCATCGGAGTGCTGCTGGTGCTGTGCGCGCCGGCTTCGCGTTCCACTGCCAGTCTGATCGTTCCATCTGCCGCTGGCGGCCGGGTCGATTCGCTCGCCTTCGGCGACCGCTCCGCGATCGCCGTGCTCGATCCCCTGGAGTTGCTCGAGTACCTCCGTCGGGTATCCGATCAGAACAGGCGTCCGGCTCGGCCCGCCGGGACGTCTCTGTTAGGGAAGATGTCGTCGCAAGACTCGGGGGCGACGGCCGGTGGGATGGTCGCCCCGACCGATTGGAGCGGCGCAGCGGTTGCCTTGGAGTCTCCTGACCGCGTGCGCGCCGTTCGGACGGACCTCCCCGACCTCGCGGTTCCTGTTACCGAACTCGAGGGATGGTTGCCCCAGAGGACTTACGCGCCGATCGAGCTGCCGACGCTCGATGGCCACACATCGGTGGCCATGGCGATTGCCGATCAGGGCACCGTGGTGGGCTACATGCAAGGCGACAACGGGTCGCTCCGCGCGTTCCGCTGGAACCCGATCGACGGTTCGTTGGACGAGCTGGCGACGCTCGGGGGCCGCTTCAGCGTGGCCGTCGATGTCGACGAACAGGGCAATGTCGTCGGCTACGCGGAAACCGAAACGGGCTTGATGCGCCCGGTCTACTGGCCTGCGGGTATCCGTCAACCGAGGGTGCTGGCGGCTCCTGAAGGGTGTAACGGGATCGCTCGAGGAATCAACGACGACGGGATGATCGTGGGCGCGATCGAATTCGAGCCGGGCCGATATCATGCCGTAGTATGGCGTCGCGGCGAGGAGGGATTCGAGCGGCTCCATGCTTTCGGCGGTCGTGCCGTGCAGGCTACGGCAGTCAATGGCAACGGAGAGGTCGTGGGCGTGTTGGAGACTCGCGAGGGACGTCGTGCCCCATTCTTGTGGAAAGCGGGTTGGGGGTTCGTCGTGCAGTTGAGTTCTCCATCGGGAGCGAGTGCGGGAGCCACCGACATCAGCGACGAGGGAAGGATCGCCGGTTACGTCGAGACGGATGGGGGAAAGCGATTCGCCGTGGTCTGGAACGCGGAGGGCGAACGCGTTGCGTTGCACGCAGCAGATGCGTCCACAGGCTACGCGTCGGGCGTGGGGGCCATGGGGCAGGTGGTGGGCTGCACGACCGGACCCGACGGCACTCGAGCCGCGATCTGGGAACATGAGTCGGAAACTGCCAGGCAGCTCCCCGGATTTGGCGGCGACCGATCGCAAGCCTGGAAAGTCAACGAGTCGGGTGCGGTGGTCGGCTTGGCGGCGACACCCGACGGTGTGGCTCGCGCTGTTCTCTGGCGACCGGTGGAGTGGGTCGACCGGGAGACCTTGTTGGCAAGTACGGCTTGCGGCTGGGGGTTTCTTCGCCGCGTGTTCGGCCGGCCGGACTGCATGCCGGGTTATGATCCATGCCAGGCCGTGTGCGGCGGATTTGCCACGGCGGACCCGACGACCTGGTCGACCGCTGACGCTTCCACCGGAGGCTCCGCTCCGGTTCCCAGTGCGACCGGGCTGGCGTCCTCGCCGGTCGCCTTCCGCGGCGGGAGTGGCGGTGGCGGTTTCGGCGGAGGTTCCGGTGGATACGGCGGTGGATTCTCCGGTGGGATCAGCGGTGTGGGGGGCAGTGGCGCGCCGGGCGGCGGTTTTTCGGGCGGGTCCGGCGGATCGGGTGGCTCTGGTGGTGGCGGATCGTCGGGCGGCGGAGAGGGAGGAGACAGTGGATCGTCGTCACCTCCGGGACAGCATGCGATTCCCGAACCTTCGTCGGTGCTGGTGTGGGGTCTGTTGCTGGTCGCCGCGTGGCGTGCCTGGCGCAGGACTCGCGCGGCTCTGCCTCAGAGTCGATAGAGCGGATCGAACCGCTCGTGCAGCGACTCCATCAGGGGTTGAGATTCCAGTGGGCGCCACACC
>JALSIV010000019.1 GCA_026989685.1 Pirellulaceae bacterium
CCTCACACCTCACACCTCACCCCTCACACCTCACACCTCACACCTCACACCTGCGGGCGAAGAAAAAGAAACAAACGCATTCGTGGCTCCGCGGCACAGTGGCCGGAGCCGTCTTCGGCCTGCTCGCTTGTTGCCTCTTCACCGGCTGCCCCAGACCGGCTCCCACGGTGCGTCCCGGAGAGGCGACGGAGAGTACGTCCGACGATTCGTCGTTCCGGTCCGAGGCACCCGACCAGCCGACCGGCGGCAGTGGAGACGCCGCCGAAGCCGATCAGGCCCGGCCGGCCGAAAAGGCGGGACCGACCGACACCGCGAACTCCAACCCGCCGTCTCACCAGACCGGTAATCCGGCGGGCAGCGCCACACCGAAAGATACTCCCGCAGACGCTCACCAACAGTCTACGAGCACCACCCGCAAGGAAGGGCCGCCGACCAACTCCACACCGAAAGCGGGGACCGACCCATCGAAGAACACTCGGGACTCGGGCGAGCCCGAGTGGCTTGCGAGCTGGCAACGGCCGGAGGTGGTGCTGGTGGTGACCGGGGAGCAACATGGTTACATCGAGCCTTGCGGCTGCACCGGGTTGGCCAACCAGCGAGGCGGTCTGGCGAGGCGGTACTCGCTGCTCGAGTCGCTACGGAAGCGAGGCTGGACCGTGTTGCCCATCGACACGGGAACTCAGATTCGCCGTTACGGCATTCAGGCCGAAATCAAGTTCCAGTCGACGATCGCGGGTCTGAGGCAAATGGGCTATCAAGCCGTGGCACTTGGGCCGGACGATCTGCGGCTCTCGGCCACGTTGTTGGCCGGTCTCGTCGTACCCACCGGTGACGAGCCGCCGTTGTTCTTCAGCAGTTCGGCCAAGCTGTTTGGCGATGACTCCTTCATTCCCCGGGTCAAGGTCATCGACGCCAACGGAATCAAGATCGGAGTCGCTGCCGTCGTGGCTCCGTCCCGGGCCATTTCCATCACCGGTGACGACGTCGAGATCACTCCCGCGGATGAGGCGGTGGCGGCCGTCGTGGATCGGATCGAGCCGTGCCGGTGGAAAGTTCTGATTGTCCAAGGGACGCGGGAAGAGGCCGAGCAACTGGCGAGAAAGCACGATCGATTCGACATCGTGGTTTGCTCGGGGGAACCGGGAGAACCGCTGCGTCAACCGGCGGCGATCGAGGGAAGCCGAGCCAAGTTGATCCTGACCGGTTACAAGGCCATGTATGCGGGCGTGATCGGGCTCGGCGCCAAGCAGATGCAGTACCAACGTGTGCCGCTCGACGCTCGCTTTCCCGATGCTCGGCCCATGCTCCGATTGCTCGCCGACTACCAGAATACGCTCAAGATCAAAGGCCTCGAAGGCTTGGGCATTCGACCGATCCCGCACCCCAGCGGCCGCAAATTCGTCGGCTCGACGGCCTGTGCCGACTGTCACGAAGAGGCATTCGCCGTATGGAAGGAGGGCACCCATGGGAAGGGAGGCCCGCACGCGCACGCGACCGAAACGCTGGTCCATCCCGGTGAGCGTTCCGAAATTCCGCGGCACTACGACCCGGAGTGCCTCAGTTGCCACGTGACCGGTTGGAATCCGCAGCAGTACTACCCCTATGAGACGGGATACCTGGACCTGGAAAAGTCGAAACATCTGACCGGCAACGGATGCGAAAACTGCCATGGCCCGGCATCGCAGCACGTAGCGGCTGAGAACGGTGATATCGAGGCGGACGATGCCCTGCTGGAGAAACTGCGAGCCGAACTGCGGCGCTCGTTGGAAAAAGCGGAACAGCAATGTATGGAGTGCCACGACTTGGACAACAGTCCCGATTTCCATGTTCGCGGCGCATTCGAAAAATACTGGGAAAAGATCCGGCACTAGCGGACCGGCGCCGGAAGCAACCTTGCCGCAAGTGATGGATCGCCGAGAAGGGAATGGTTGGAGCGGGATGACGTACCGAGTAATCGTATTGGACTCGATCGCGGCGGAAGGATTGGCTCTGTTGGACGCCGCCGAGGGCGTCGCGTATGAAGTGCGTCCGGGCCTGGCCGGGGAAGAGCTCCGGCAAGCACTGGCCGAATTCGACGGCGCCATTTGCCGCAGCGGCGTGAAGATAACCGCGGAAGCTCTGGAAGGGAACCGCCGTCTGCGAGCGATCGTCCGGGCCGGCGTGGGAACCGACAACATCGACAAGGTAGCCGCCACACGCCACGGCATCGTGGTGATGAACACGCCGTCGGGAAACACGATCAGCACCGCCGAACATACCTGGGCACTGATCCTCTCCCTTTCCCGCAACGTGGCGCCGGCTCATCACAGTCTCCTGCAGGGACGCTGGGACCGCAAGAAATTCATGGGATCCCAGCTCGCGGAAAAAACGCTGGGGATCGTGGGGCTGGGTCGAATCGGGCGCGAAGTGGCCCGACGCGCGGTCGCTTTCGAGATGCGCGTGCTCGGATACGATCCGTTCTTGTCGGATGAAGTGGCCGCCAAGGAACGGATCGAACTCGTCGACACCGTCGATGACTTGCTGCCGCACGTCGACTACCTCACCGTCCACACACCGCTGACCAGCGAAACTCGGGGTCTGATCGGTCGCGAGCAGATCGAGCGGATGAAACCGGGCGTTCGGCTGATCAACGCGGCTCGAGGCGGCATCTACGATGAAGCCGCCTTGGTGGAAGGATTGCAAAGCGGCAAACTCGGGGGCGTGGCGCTCGATGTGTTCTCCGAGGAGCCCTGTACTTCGCATCCGCTGTTCGGTATGCCCAACGTGGTGTGTACTCCTCACCTGGGAGCCAGCACGGCGGAAGCTCAAACCCAAGTCGCCGTGGAAGCCGTTCAGTTGCTCACCGACTACTTGCTGCGCGGCCAGATCCGTCACGCCGTCAACACGGCATCGATCGATCCCAAGACACTGCAAGCCATGCGCGGCTATCTCGACCTCGCGTACCGGCTGGGGCGTTTTCAAGCTCAGTGGTCCACCGGCAACGCATCGGCCTGCCGCCTGCAGTACCGCGGTGAGATCGCCCAGCACGACACTCGCTTGTTGACCGCCGCGTTTTGCGCGGGATTTCTCGAGCGAGCTCTCGATGCCGACGTCAACATCGTCAACGCTTCCATGTTGATGCAAGAGCGGGGAATCCACGTGCAGGAAACCGTCCGTCCCGAGATGGGGGCCTTTCGAGCCTCGATCACGGCGGAAGTCGAGGCGGGCGAGCAGAGCTTTCAAGCATCGGGGACTCTGTTCGGCAACAACATGCCCCGCCTGGTGCGTCTGGGAGACTACCGCCTGGAAGCCTACCTCGATGGACACCTGCTGGTATTCTGCCACAAAGACGTTCCCGGCATCATCGGCGCCGTGGGGACGATCTTCGGGCGTCATGGCGTCAACATCGCTCAGATGGCCGTGGGCCGAGCCGGGAGTGAACCGGGGGGACGGGCGATCGGCGTCCTCAATCTCGATGCTCCGCCGGCCGGCGAGGCACTGGAGGAACTGTTGCGGCACGACCACATCGAATCGGCGGCCGCCGTACGACTCCCCGCCGCGGGCGAACTCCCGGGCTGGCTGGCCTGAGGAAATCGCGGCCGGCCGATGACCGGGAACACGCGCTGTTGGAAGAGATCGCTGCCAACCCTTCGTTTCGCCAGAGTGGACGGCCCCCTGCCGAGGACCCTCCCGTTGATTCGCAAGCCACGCCTCGGCCGCGGTGAGTTCGAAGCCCTTCGCCCTGGCACGCCGGCCGATTTGGTGGATGAGACGGCGGCAAGTATGCTGGAACTCCATGATCCTTGCCGTGATGTTGCTGGCGGCCGCTGTCGCCTGGTGTTCGCTCAATGGACCTTCCGCCCCGATCGCGAAGATCCCGTGGCCGGTGGCACTCGCCCTGCTGCTTGCCGTGCCGCTTTATGCCGCCTTTGTCGCGTGGTGGACCGTCCGCTCCCTGCGGCGAGGACCGCGGCGAGCACTTCAAGGGATTCGCTATTTCCGGCGGGCTCGAATCCTGCACCGAGTGCTCTGGATCGTATCGGCATTTTCTCTTTGCCGGTGGTGGTCATCCGCGACCGGTTCCGCCATCTCCCTTCCGTTGGCTCGAGAACTCTTCGAGTGGCTTCCGGTGTGGGGAACCTACCTGGCCAGTAGCCTGGCGTTTTACTCCGTCGAAACGGAGGCGGCCCGCTGGAGTCGAAAAAGCAGGGACGTGCCTGACCGAGCCGGATTCCTGGTGACGCGCCTCCGCCACGACCTGTTGTTGTGGGCACTCCCCGCCTTCCTGTGTGTGCTGGTGTTGCGCTATCTGCCTTCGAGCGCCTTGCGGCTGCTGGAAAGTCGCCCACTGCTGGGAGCCGCAACGGCCGTCTCCGCAATCTGGCTGTGCACACCGCGTCTGGTACTGTGGATGGTGGGTGCCCGGCGACTCCCCGACCCCGTGCTGCGACGGACACTCCAGAGAATGGCCGATCGTTGGGGAGTGACCCTCACCGATGTCCGGCTGTGGCCGACCGGCAACTCGACCGTCAACGCGGCCGCGGTCGGCTTTTGGCCTCGGCGAGGAACGCTGCTGCTGACCGACCGCCTGGTGGCGAAAGCCGACCCGGGTGAGGTCGTGGCACTGGCCGCGCACGAAATCGCTCATATCCGACGCCACCACCTGCCGATCCGCTTCGCAGCGGTGATGATGCCCCTGGGAGCCTCGTTTGTCCTCAGCAGGTTGAACGATGCGACAAGCCTCCCGCAGTGGTGGGTGGTGGCCATGGTGGTTTCAGCCATGCTGCCGCTCGCTTCCGTCGTCGCCCGCTGGACGGAATATGACGCGGACCGCTGGGCCCAGCGGCAACTGGCCCAGTGCGGAGCCGATGTCGACCTGCGGTCGGCTCTAAGATCGCTGGCTCTGGCTCACCCGTCGGCGCGACGCGGCGGCTATCTCCACCCGTCTCTGGTGCGGAGACTCGAGGCGTTGGCGCGGCACCACCCGGCCGGCTCGGTGCTCCAACCGTAACAACCGACAATCTCGACGGACGTTCGCCGGAATAACACGACCTTGGGGAAGATGGGAGAACTGGACCGTCCTCGGCCGCCGATGCAACTATTGGCGGAAGACTACGGAGGGTCGGGAACCTTCCATCATGGCATTAGCGGGAAAGGGGCGGCCGTGTCCTCATTTGCCGACACGAGTGACTCGCTCGATCACCGTATCGAGCGGGTAATCGATACCAATCCGTACCTGGTCAGCCGACGCGTCCATATCGACTTGCAAGGGGGACAGGTCACACTGCGAGGCGTGGTGTCCAGTTTCTACCATAAGCAGATGGCTCAGGAGATCGTGCGCCGCATCGAAGGCGTGGAACGGATCGAAAACGAGCTCGAAGTCGAGTACTCGTAAGTGAGTTTTCGGCAAGCGTGTGGGCTCGGCGAACGCCAAGGATAACGGGGCCGGGAGTTGGCGTTGCCGAGCGAAGCGAGCGCGCCGCACTAATCCCGCTCGCGTGCATCGACTTGTTCGGCCACTACGCGACGCCGGGTGTGCAGGAGTTCGCCGGAGCCTATCGGTCGCACATCCTGCGACTCCAGCGTCACCACTGCAATCGTTGTCCCGTCCCCGTCGACGAACTCAACTTCGTACGCATCGCCGACAGAATACACGTGAACAACAGCGCCAACATCTCCGGCGCGAAGTCCAGCGTCCGCGATGTCGCGAGTCAGTACGACAAGCGAGTGCTCAGCCAGCATGACTTCTACCCAGGGTAAGCGGTCACCAGACGGGGATATTTGCCCTCTTCGGCAATCCACACAGACTCCACCAGTGCCGGGCGATGACCGGCAGAACCAATTGTTCCCGACACTTTGTATTTTACGCCGAAAGGAGACGGCTCGGCAACATACTCCTCGCTAGTTCTTGCCACTTCCAACAACGCCTCAGCAAGATCCTGCCAGTTTTCGGTGGTATATCCGATTGAGGCGAACCACGCAGCCTTCGACCCGCCAACCGGATGGGCCAGATTCAGTAGGTAGTCACGGATCTTCTCCTCTGCAACGGATGCGTGTTCTGCAAGCGGAAATGGCATGGCTTCCTTCTGGCCGAACGTTACCGATCACGGGGCGGGGAGACAGCGTTGAGGAGCGAAGCGAACGTGCCACGCTGATCCGGCTCCCGTGCACCGACTTGTTCGTCGCCGTGGCGCCGCGATTTCGCGTTGCCTTGGGATTTGAATCCGTTAACGGCTCTCTGAAACATCGCCGTTCTTCTACTCGTCACTCCTCTTTTGTGTCCGGTTCGACGACGATCAATCTAATGGCTTTCCCTCGTACTAGAAACCGTGTTTCTCCTTCGTCCTCGAGTATGACCATTCCGTTTAGTTCATGCGGAAGGCGAGTTTTCAAGGTCTCCGAGTTTGTGAATCCGATGAATCGCACGCGTTCAAACGTTTCACCGCCAGTGAGATGAACGGTTGCGAACGTGTGTTTCTTCAACACGCCCCGGATGGCGATAGTTTCAGGCTTTGAGCCAGCACCGGAAATCCACGACATGCCGCGGAAAAACAGCGTCAGAACAACAATCGCCGCAACAATGACAGCGACTATCGCACCAGCAACGTTGATGGTTTCCACAAACGGATGCATAGGTAGCGATCTTTACGCTTGGGTAGGAGGGCGTCTTGTTGCTGCAATGGATTGAGTCACCGAACGCCAAGGATAACGGGGCCGGGAGTAGACGTTGATGAGCGAGGC
>JALSIV010000020.1 GCA_026989685.1 Pirellulaceae bacterium
CTCAAGGCGGCCTGGTGGCTGCCTCGAAAATTCACTCACCTAGTTCAGCGCCTTATCGGTTTGGCTGCCTGAGCTCTGCCATATGTCAGAAAGTGCAGCTCGGTTGAAACCGGCAAAATTTACAAGCTTTCCGCGACTTTCATGTCGCGGCCCCATTGAAGCGTCACAACCCTGAGCGGCCTTTCTTCCGCCTTGTACTTTCCGCGACTTTCATGTCGCGGCCCCATTGAAGCGCGCAGGGACTAGTCGGGTTCTGGCCAATGGGTGCTGCCTTTCCGCGACTTTCATGTCGCGGCCCCATTGAAGCATTTAGACTTGACGTGATTGTAGCCAGGCCATTAGCAGCTTTCCGCGACTTTCATGTCGCGGCCCCATTGAAGCTCACTCCCGTCGGACTGGCACGTCGAGTCAGTCTGGCCCTTTCCGCGACTTTCATGTCGCGGCCCCATTGAAGCGCGGCTGCTGCCCCGTAGCTTCCATCGCTCCAGCCGCTTTCCGCGACTTTCATGTCGCGGCCCCATTGAAGCCATCTCGAATGTCGGCACAGGCCTGCACGATTCCGCCGTCTTTCCGCGACTTTCATGTCGCGGCCCCATTGAAGCGGAGAGGGTGGTGGCCCTGCAGGCCCCGGCCGCCGACTTTCCGCGACTTTCATGTCGCGGCCCCATTGAAGCGGTGGTAGCGGTCATTTCGGGTCTCCTTGACAGAAGGCTTTCCGCGACTTTCATGTCGCGGCCCCATTGAAGCCCATTGATAGCCTCTGGAAAGTTGGAGTTTATTGACCTTTCCGCGACTTTCATGTCGCGGCCCCATTGAAGCGTTATATCGGCATCTACAGCACGTTTACACGGACGACTTTCCGCGACTTTCATGTCGCGGCCCCATTGAAGCAAGCATATAGGGGAGCGAGCGAACGCAAAGACGATACTTTCCGCGACTTTCATGTCGCGGCCCCATTGAAGCTAGGCGATCCAGTGCCGCGAGCATGTCATTGTCGACCCTTTCCGCGACTTTCATGTCGCGGCCCCATTGAAGCGCATCAAGCCAGCTTCTCTCGCAATCTCGTCAACGACTTTCCGCGACTTTCATGTCGCGGCCCCATTGAAGCAATGGGAATGGGAAGACGATTATATGGCATGGTATGCTTTCCGCGACTTTCATGTCGCGGCCCCATTGAAGCTTTGTCCCCCGAGCACCAACAGTGGCGTACCTGGCACTTTCCGCGACTTTCATGTCGCGGCCCCATTGAAGCGCATCAAGCCAGCTTCTCTCGCAATCTCGTCAACGACTTTCCGCGACTTTCATGTCGCGGCCCCATTGAAGCAGTCGGAGTGCGTCTCTCTTATCATACACCTTAAGGTCTTTCCGCGACTTTCATGTCGCGGCCCCATTGAAGCGGCTGTCACAGTCAGTCTCTTACTAATAGATAATCCACTTTCCGCGACTTTCATGTCGCGGCCCCATTGAAGCTATTTCCTCATCCTTGAGGTTTAGAACGACTTCCACCTTTCCGCGACTTTCATGTCGCGGCCCCATTGAAGCTCCCCTCTTGGGGGAATACGGGCCAGCCTCCAAGCTGCTTTCCGCGACTTTCATGTCGCGGCCCCATTGAAGCGACATGAACTGGGATCCCGACGACACCGACCTTCAACTTTCCGCGACTTTCATGTCGCGGCCCCATTGAAGCCCAATCAAGGGAGCGGGTGCGTTGTCTCCTTCCACCCGCTTTCCGCGACTTTCATGTCGCGGCCCCATTGAAGCGACTTCGACGAGCGCGGACCAGACGCCCTCGGCATCTTTCCGCGACTTTCATGTCGCGGCCCCATTGAAGCGAGTGTGCGTATTCGCACGGGGGGCGCGTAAACGTACTTTCCGCGACTTTCATGTCGCGGCCCCATTGAAGCGCCATCTGCGACTCGAACCGCTGGGCGTCGACGGTCCTTTCCGCGACTTTCATGTCGCGGCCCCATTGAAGCGAGCTAATATCCGTTATGCGTTCTCGGATCATCGAACGGCTATCGCTGAGATGTCTTGTGCCGCACAGTATGCGTGGTAGACGGCTTTCAGGCATTCCAGGTCGACAGCGCCTCGGTGGATCCAGATGCGGTAATTCAACTGAACCGGCTGGTTGGGTGGGAAGGAACGCGCCTTGACTCCAGGCCATCCGACACAAAGCGGTCCGTAATGGCGAGTCAACCAAGTCGGCGGGAAGTCGGGATGTGCGGGATGAACCATCAGCATCGCGCCACTCCTGGCGCCGGCACGATCGAAGGTCGACGTGAGATCGGCCCACGGGAGCTGCGTGTCGGGCAAGTCCGCCGACGTTCTTCCCGAGGGAACCGTAATCGTGGTGGCTTCCCGAGAACTCGGGTCGAAACGCAGAGCGAGCCCGCCGTAGCTCTTGTTGGGAGCACCTCGCAGCGAAATCGTCTTGTCTTTGGGAGTGAACGTTAGAGACACGTCGATGACACGATGATCGCCGCTCCGATGGTATGCCGTAAGCCAGATCCGTTCGGTCATCACTTGCGTGTCACCAATGAACCAGCCGTTTTCGAACGCAAGGACAGCGGCGACGGGGCCGGTTTCACGATGAAGCCAACGCAGAAACTTTTGACGGAGTCCACCTCGGTCGGCCCACAGATCGTAGTGCTTGCCGTCGATCTCGACGTGAGGCCAGGTCCAGAACAGGCCATGGTGGTGGAAGTGGTCGGCGGGAAAATCGGCAGTGAGGACTTCGCCGTCCAGGCCCCAGATCGGGTGAACATAACAGGCACGCTTTCGGCGAGGATCGCCTGGGGGGACGTGCCGAGCCACGACCGTGCCGTACTGGTAGGAGAAGACGGGAGCATCTCCTTCCAACAAGCGCAACGATTGGCCGCTGGCATCTTCGAAACGAAAGGGCGAGGGGACTGTCGATGGAGCAGCGTTTTCGGCAACCGGCCGAAGTTGAAGTCGAAAACGCCGGGTGGTTGCGGTTGCTTGGCCGGCTGGAAGAACGGCTAGCAGTCGGTACTGTTCCGGTAGCGGCTTGCCGTCTGCTCCAATAGCCGTGCTGATTTGAGCGATGTGCGGCGGTTGCTCAGCGCCGGATTCGAGAAGCCGGCCGGATCGGAGTGGCTTCCAGCCATCTGCGAGCGTCATCGGCACGCTGAGATGGATCGGCGTTGCCAGTCGCGGCAGGGATAGCTCAATGTCGGCCGAGGATGCCCTGGTTTGAGAGTCCGCGACCGGGCAGTCCAGAACCAACGCTGCGAGAATCAGCCAAGGAGCGATGACTTGGGGGGACCTGCATGGCATGGAAGTGGATCCTCGGCAGGTTTTGGGCTGACAGTGAAACGGCCCCATATCGTGAGCGTATAATGCATGAATTGTAGACGTCTGCCGGTGAGTGTGCGACGGTGTGTCGATCGACATTGCTTGGAGGTGATCGAATTGCGATCGCCGGTCGTGGTGTGGTAAGATCATCGGAGATCCTGGGTTGGAGTCGATTGGTTGGTGGGAGACGGAGGCACGATGAATATCAAGCTGATTGTGGCGGCGATCGTCGCTGCCGGCGTGTTGTTGTTGGCGATGCTGATTGTGGGCGGTGTGCTGCTGTTTCGCACCATGCGTGATGCCGATCAGGTGTTCGCCGCGAGAATCGATGAGTTGTTCGCGGCCATCGACGAGGAGCGATTCGCAGAGACCTATGACACGTACACGGCTTCGGAATTCCGTCGGGCTACCAGTCGCGAGGAATACGCGCAGTTGGGAAAACTAATTCGGGCAGAGTTGGGTGCGATGAAATCAAAGCAGCGCGTGCAGTTTCATATTCGTCAGTTCAACGCGACTCGTATGGCGAACGTGTCGTACCGGGCCGTGTTCGAAAAGGGGAAGGGGACGATTCACGCTCAGTTCAAGAAGGTGAATGGCCGCTGGTTGCTGGTCGGTTTCCACGTCAATTCGCCGGTCTTCCAAAAGCACCTGGCCAAGGAGACATGCCCCCACTGCGGCGAAGCCTACTCCCCGGGAGCCAGATTCTGCCCGCATTGCGGCAAGAGTCTGGCCGAGGAAGGCAAGCCGGTCGAGGCTAGCCACTAGGCGAGGCGGTGTCGTCCGCAACACGGGTTCGGCGAATGCCGTTGGCGAGCAGCTTCATGCACTGCCGCTCGCTGGGAGCCACATCTTGCTGGCAACGGCAGAAGAGGGACGTGACCTGGCCCCCGGTGCGCTCGTGATGCCGGCAGACCGGACACTCCCACAGTCGCCGCATATCGTACTTCAGGCGTTCGAACGGGCCTTTCATCGATTGGAATTCCCACATGTAATCGGATACGGCTTACCGAAAGACGGCCAAAGGAGCGGTCGCCGCCAGACAGCAGGAGTTGTATAGTAGGTTGGCGCAATCGACTTGGCTAGCGACCCGGGTCGTAAAGAGGAGACGGCGATGTGGGACTGGCAGGCGATCGGGGAGTTGGAGCAGGTCCCGTGGGTGCGGCATGTCGAGTACCATCCCACGGTCGAATCGACCAACGATCTGGCTCGCGCACTCGTCGACCGATTCGTTCCCCTGCCGGCACTGGTCGTGGCGGGGCAGCAGACCCGAGGTCGTGGTCGGCAGGGAAGGCGATGGTGGTCGCCTCCTGGTGCCTTGCTCTGTTCGCTCGTGGTGGGGCCGGACGTGGGGCCGCAGCAGTCTGATGCCTTGTCCGTGATGGCTCCGTGGACCGGCATTGGGTTGGCCGAAGGTCTGAACCGGATCGAACCGGCTCTGCCGCTATGGCTCAAGTGGCCCAACGACCTGATGGTGGGAGACTGCAAACTGGGAGGCGTGCTGGTCGAATGCGTACCGAGCGGCGCGGAGGGGACGCGGTGGATCGTGGGGTTCGGAGTCAACGTCAACAACCGGCGTGAGTCGAGTCGGGTTCCGCCCGAGGAACTGGAGGGGGGATATCTTCCGTTGTCATTGATCGACTTCAGTGGTCGCAGTTATCCTCTGGTCGGCATTTTGAGCGCTCTGTTGCATTCGCTGGCCACGACCTACTCGAAGCTGCGAAGCGATCCCGAGTCGTTACCGGAGCGGTGGCAGGTCTACTGTGGACTTCAGGGCCGTCGGATTGAAGTGGCGACGGGAGACGACCGGCGGATCGCCGGAATCGGACTGGGAATCGATGCGGCCGGCGCGCTGCGTGTTCAGACCGATCACGGCTCTGTCGTGACCGTACTCAACGGCAGCGTACGTTCTATTCCAGGCTAGTTGGCAACAGGCTTCGCCCGCGCTAGGACGTTGCCGACGCCGTCTCCGCGGGAGTTTCGCTCGTTTCCTCCGGCTTGCCCGCGTAATGCCGCACGATGAAATCGTTCTGGATCCACAACAGCTTGTTCCAAGCTCGGATCAGGCGAAACTTGAGCTCGGCTTGCAACTCGAGTTCCTCGATCAGCCGAAAAATGGTGTCCGACAGTACGCCCATCAGCGCGTTCATTTGGACCAGGGGGACGTCGATTTCGGGATTGCCGGCAGCCGGTGTGTGCATCTTCCCCACGATGTCCAGGTACAAAGGCGTTTTCTGATTGAATGCGTTGCCGATCAGGTTCATCAGGTACCGCTGTAGATGCTCCTTGCGGAACTGAATCTGAGCCGGGGCGGATGAAAGTTCGGACAGCGACTGGGGAAGCGGGCCGTCGAAGCCGTGTTGGCGAGGCAGAAAGTGGCGTGCCGTCGCGTCGTAGCTCAATAACTTCTCGTACGTGGCGGCAACCAGATCGGGTATCCGCGGTGCGAACTGAGCGATCGCGCCTCGAATGGCTGCGATGTCATCGGCTCCAAAGGACATGAATTCGCAGAGGTAGTCGTACCGGTAGTGGATGTCCTGTTCCAGTCTGCCTTCGTCGATGGCCTTCATGCTCTTCCCTCTCCGCTTGGCTACGGCAGCTCAACGCTCTTCCCTTTTTCGGCGGCAACCCGGCTATCTCGCGATGCCCGGGCGGCGCATGGCGCTCGGCGCCACCGCGCCGGCCGCCACTTGATCGGACCGTCCGGACGAGCTGCTCCCTTTCCGGCGATCCCAGTCACGCCTTGCTATCTTAGCCTCCACAAAACAGGATAACAAGGTCTTGACATCCAAATTTGATCCCATTAGGGTATGGGGGACGATTGTGGCGGGGAGCCGCGATTGTGAGGGGGGATGGTCCGGCGTCGGGTCGGCGCTCCCGCATCAGTTCGATTGGCCGAAAGGAGCCGAGGCATGTTTTGCAATCAGTGTGAGCAGACATCCAATGGGACGGGCTGCATGGAGCTTGGCGTGTGCGGCAAAGACCCGGACATGGAATCTCTCCAGGAGACGCTGCTGTACGGGGTCAAGGGGATGGCCGCGTACGCCAACCACGCGCGGCGGCTGGGACAGTCGGACGAACAGGTGAGCGCGTTCATCGAGGAGGCGCTGTTCGCCACGATGACCAACGTCAACTTCGATGTGGAGTCGTTGCTGGAGTTGGTGTTGGAATGTGGCAAGCACAACTTGCGGGTCATGGAAATGTTGGATCGGGGGCACATCGAGCGATTTGGCACACCCGAGCCGACCGAAGTGTACGAGGGAACCAAGGCGGGGCCCGGGATTCTGGTCACCGGCCATGACTTGCTGGATCTGGCCGACTTGCTCGAGCAGGCCAAGGACGCTGGTGTCAACGTCTACACGCACGGCGAAATGTTGCCGGCTCACAGTTATCCCAAACTCAAGGCCTATCCCCACCTGGCCGGCCACTATGGAACGGCCTGGCAGAACCAGCACCTGGAGTTCACGACCTTTACCGGTCCGATTGTGGCGACCACCAACTGTGTGCTGATTCCCTGGGACACCTACAAAGACCGCTTGTTTACGACTCGAGTCACCGCCGTCCCCGGCGGTAAGCGACTCAAGACGAACGACTTTTCCGAGGTGATCGAACTGGCCAAGCAGTGTCCATCGCTTCCGGAGGAGCACAAGAAGACTTCGACGATCGGTTTCCATCACTCGGTCATCATCGGGTTGGCGGACAAGATCGTCGAGGCGGTGAAGTCGGGTCAGATCAAGCACTTCTACTTGGTGGGCGGCTGTGACGGAGCCGAGTTGGGACGCAACTATTTCACGCAAGTTGCGCAGCAGGCTCCCGAACAGTCGGTGATCCTGACGTTGGGGTGCGGCAAGTACCGCATTCGAGATTACGACTACGGCACGGTAGCCGGCTTGCCTCGCTTCCTGGACATGGGACAGTGCAACGATGCCTATGGTGCCATCCAAGTGGCACTGGCGTTGTCGAAAGCCTTCGAGTGCGGCGTCAACGATTTGCCGCTATCGCTGGTGATTTCCTGGTTCGAGCAGAAGGCGGTCGCCGTGCTCTTGACGTTGCTCTATCTCGGCGTCAAGGGAATCCGGCTGGGCCCGAATCCCCCGGCATTTCTCACGCCCAATGTCTTCAAGATCCTGCAGGAGAAGTTCGACCTGAAGTTGACCGAAGCCGAACCCCCGCAGGAATTGCTGCAACTGGCGTAAGCGGGGCGCGGCTGGCATCCTGCCGCAGGCTACAACTCGGCTAGTAATCGGATGGGTGCATCCGATACGATAGAATGAGGGTCGGGGGCCCAAGTGCCCCCGGCTCGTCATTTTTGCTTGTAGGATGGGCGGCGGCCCGAAGAACGAGCCGAGGCCCGGAACTTATCGTGGGATCGAGTAAGCCGATGATATCTCAAACGGTCGAATATGCATTGCGGGCGATGGTGACCTTGGCCTACCGAGCCGGAGACGCCATGACGGTGCACGAGATCGCCGAAGTCACCCGCGTTCCCGCTCCCTATCTCTCGAAACTCATGCAGGGCATGGTTCGCTCGGGGTTGCTCAAGTCACGCCGCGGGCTCGGCGGTGGATTCACGCTTTCCCGCCCCCCCGACGCCATCACCATGTGGGACATCCTGCAAGCCGTCGATCCGTTGAAGCGGATTCATAGCTGTCCGCTGGAGATCGAAGGGCACGAGGAGTTGTGCCCGCTGCATCGGCGGGTCGACGCGGCACTGGCCGGGGTCGAGTCGGCGTTCAAGGGGACGACATTGGCCGAAGTCATCGCCGAATCGGGGAGCGACAGCCCGTTGTGTACGCGCCGCAGCGACATTGTCCCGCTGACCATCGAGCCACCCGACAAGAAGGACCAGTAGAGGGAATGCGTTGGTGAGCCAAGATGGCACACGACGATTTTGGCCGGTGGTCCGACTGGTATCGGGACCGCTGCTCGCCTGGCTCGTCTACCATGGGTTGCCCAGTGAGTACGTGGACCATGCGGGCGGCCGGCATCCACTGACCCCCGAGGCTCGAGCGACGCTAGGCGTCGCCGTGTGGATGGCCATTTGGTGGCTCACGGAAGCGACTCACATCTCCACCACGGCCTTGCTTCCACTGTTACTGTTTCCTTTGATTGGCAGCCGATCGCTGTCGGACACGGCCTCCCCGTACGCTCATCCATTGGTCTTCCTGTTTCTTGGAGGATTCTTGCTGGCGCTGGCCATGCAGCGTTGGCGGCTCGATCGTCGCATTGCGTTGCTGACACTCTCGCTGGTGGGAACGCGCCCGTCGTCGATGGTGGCGGGGTTCATGGGGGCGACCGCGCTGTTGAGTGCGTTCGTTTCGAACACGGCGACGGCAGCGATGATGTTGCCGATTGCGATGAGCGTCGTGGAGCTGGTGCGATCCGGTCGCGGTAGCCCCTCGGAGCAGGACAAACTGGCCACGGCGCTCCTGTTGGGGGTTGCCTACGGTGCCACGCTCGGCGGTTTGGCGACGCTGATCGGGACGCCTCCCAACGTAGCGCTGGCCGCGTTTCTCACCGAGTCGATCGACCCACCTTACCGACTCGAACTCTCATTCGCTCGCTGGTTGCTGATCGGCCTTCCCGTTTCCCTGGTCCTGCTACCGGTGACTTGGTGGTTGCTGACGCGAGGGGTGATTCGACTCGAGTCGGCCGCAGTCGCCGGTGGTCGCGAGTTGATCGCCGGGGAATTGCGCGCGTTGGGTCCCTGGTGCTGGGCCGAGCGGACGACGTTGGTGGTGTTTCTGCTCACGGCCGGCTGCTGGATCTTCCGGCCGTGGATGGTCGAGTGGCAGCTCCCCGGGGCACTCGGCGGCGGCCGACCGTTGGGCCACCTGAACGACACGGCGATCGCCATCGCGGCGGGGATCAGTCTGTTCCTGTTGCCCTCGCGCCTCTCCGGGGGCGAGCCGATCTTGAATTGGCAGGTGGCGCGAAAGCTGCCCTGGGAGATCTTGCTGTTGTTCGGCGGCGGCCTGAGTCTGGCCGGCGCGATGCGCGCCAATGGCGTGGCCGAGTTCTTGGGAGCGCAGACCGGCGAATTGCATCGGGTACCGGACTGGATCGTCGTGTTGGCGGTTACCGGTGCGATCGTATTCTTGACGGAGTTGACGAGCAACCTGGCGACCGTCGCCGCACTGCTACCGGTGCTCACGGCCATCGCACCGGGAATAGGCATTCATCCGTATGGTTTGCTGTTTCCCGCGACGGTGGCCGCCAGTTGCGCTTTCATGCTTCCGGTAGCGACACCGCCCAACGCGATTGTGTTCGGCTCGGGGCACCTGCGGATGGCCGACATGATGCGGGTCGGTTGGTGGCTGAACTTGTTGAGCATCGCCTGGTTGACGCTGCTGGCGGTCTTTTGGTTTCCGTACGTGCTGGCGGTTCCATGAGTTCCGGCGGCGCGTCACGAATTGATCAGCCAATAGCCCAGATAGCCTGTGCCCACCAGCGCGCCCATGAACGCCAGGAACAATAGGACCAGCAGGGCGGTCCGTTTGAGTTTCAGCGGAATCATGGTGGAGGCCACGACGACCAGTGTGATATAGCTGGTGACCCCTACCAGAAAGTAGAAGCCCCACGCGTCCGGCAGGTCCTCTTTGCCGCTGAACTTTTCCCACCAGCGCAGCCCGAAGATGGGAGCCAAGCCGGCGGTGATCACGGCTTGAGCACCGAGGAAGGCGATGATGATGGCCATCGAGTATCCCAGGGGTGGGGCGGCCAGTTCGTCACGAGCTTTGAGGGTCTTGCTGAATTTCTTTTCCAGCGAGCCGTAGATGTTGCTGCTCACCGTGAAGATCAGCGCGGTGACAAAGAAGCCGAAGAACGACCCCAACGTCACGCCTGCCATCATCAGCGAGTCGGGCTTGTAGCGCACGGCGTAGTAGACGAACCCGCCGCAAAACAGAACGCCCAGCAGAAACACCCACCAGGGGGCCCCTCGCTCCATCCGCTTTTCCTGCAGCTTGTTTCGCAAGATCTCCCGTTCGGCCCAGTCCAGCATTTCGTTGCCGTGGCTGGGGAGGTTGGCGAACTCGGGGTCGTCGTCCCCTTCGCTCCGCGAAGTCTTCAGACGCTTTCCCGCCTTCAGGTCGAATCCGCAGTTCACACAGAGCACGGCGCCGGGCTTCAGCTCGGCCCGGCATTCGGGACAGCGGGGAACGGCGGCTTCTTCCACATGAGCGTCTTCGAGCAGATCTTCCAACGGAGCCGGTCCGGCCGGAGCTCGAGGAGCCGGGATGCTCAGCGGCTGTCCACACTTGGGGCACTTCACGCGCTTGCCCGCCAATGCGTCCTTGGCTTGGAAGGATGCTCCGCACTGACAGGTCACCCGGATTGGCATGTCGACTCGACTCCTCGGTCAAAGGAAAGGGGATGGAATAGGCCACTCGCCTGTAACGCCATTGTGTATGGTGCCTCCAGGCGACTCAAGCGGCTGGGAGAGGCCGCTGTCAAAATGACAGAACGGCGGCCGCCCCGTTCGCTGCCGAGCACCGGTTGCGACGGCGGGCCGCAACTCGTGCTTTGGCAATATCTTGCGGCGCGAGCCGGCGACTTGGGCACGCAACTTGCTTGAAATTGGCGGCAACTGGCAAAGCCATTGCATTTGGCAGACGGGAATCCCGCGCCGGGGCGTCTCGAGCCGCGAGTCGTCCCGCCAGTCGGGTTGTTGGGAAAGCCGGATAACCAGGACCGGAAACAAGGGAACTCTCAAGAATTCACAAACGGAGGGAAGTCATCGATGGCAACCGCGACCAAGACCAAGTCGAAGCGGCAGACCAAGATCAAGCTCCAACCGCTGGGCGATCGCGTGGTGGTGAGGCGGGACGAGTCGGAAGAGAAGACGGCGGGAGGGATCCTGCTCCCGGACACGGCCAAGGACAAGCCGGCTCGCGGCCACATCGTCAGCGTGGGCGATGGCCGCATGCTGGACAACGGCGAGCGGGCTCCCTTGCAAGTGAAGGTCGGGGACCACGTCTTGTTCAGCAGCTACGCCGGTGAGACGTTCAAGGTCGAAGACGAGGAATTGCTGCTGATGCGGGAAGACGAGATTCTCGCGGTGATTGAAGAATAGGCACAACCCGCGGCCGGACCGGGTTCGCCGCTCGGACTCGGGATTGGCGGTCGCGGCCGACGATCGTACAGGGAAACAGCAAGGAGATTGAAACCGATGGCCAAAATGATTGCCTTTGATCAGGAAGCTCGCGACGCCATCCGTCGCGGTGTTTCGAAACTGGCTCGCACCGTGAAGGTGACGCTCGGCCCCAAGGGGCGGAACGTGATCATCCAGAAGAGCTTCGGGTCGCCGACGGTGACCAAGGACGGCGTGACCGTCGCCAAGGAAGTCGATCTGGAAGACGTTTACGAGAACATGGGTGCCCGCATGGTGCGGGAAGTCGCCTCCAAGACCAGCGACGTGGCGGGCGACGGTACCACCACCGCCACCGTGTTGGCCGAAGCCATCTTCAATGAAGGGCTCAAGGCGGTCGTTTCCGGCGTCAATCCGATTCAGCTCAAGCGGGGCATCGAGCAGGCCGTGGAAGACATCACGGCCAAGCTCCGCAAGATGGCCGTCAAAGTCAAGGACAAGTCGGAAGTCGCCAACGTGGCCTCGATCGCCGCCAACAACGATCGCGAAATCGGAGATCTGATTGCCGAGGCGATGGACAAGGTGGGCAAAGACGGCGTGATCACCGTCGACGAAGGCAAGAGCCTGCAGACGGAAGTCGAATGGGTGGAAGGCATGCAGTTCGATCGCGGCTACCTTTCGCCTTACTTCGTCACCGACCCCAACACGATGCAGTGCGTGCTGGAAGACCCCTATATCCTGGTGTTCGAGAAGAAGATCAGCAACATCAAGGATTTGGTGCCGCTCCTGGAGGCCGTGGTGCAGCAGGGCAAGCCGCTGTTGATCGTCGCCGAAGATGTCGAGGGTGAAGCGCTGGCCACACTCGTCATCAACCGGATCCGCGGTACCTTCAAGTGCTGTGCGGTGAAGGCTCCCGGCTATGGCGATCGTCGCAAGGCCATGCTGGAAGATATCGCCATTCTCACCGGTGGCACGGCCATCTTCGAAGCGCTCGGCGTCAAACTCGACTCGGTCAAACTCACGGATCTGGGACGAGCGAAGAAGGTGATCATCGACAAGGATAACACGACGATCATCGAAGGTGCCGGCAAGAGTTCGGAACTGAAGGGACGGATCGAGCAGATTCGCCGGGAGATCGAAAACGCGACCAGCGATTACGATAAGGAGAAGCTGGAAGAGCGGCTGGCCAAGCTGGCCGGCGGCGTCGCCAAGATCAATGTCGGTGCAGCCACCGAAAGCGAAATGAAGGAGAAGAAGGCCCGCGTCGAGGACGCTCTGCATGCGACGCGAGCTGCCGTGGAGGAGGGGATCCTCCCCGGTGGCGGCGTGGCTCTGGTCCGTTCGGCCGCCGCGCAGAAGCCTGGCAGCGACATGCCGGCCGATGAGCGGATCGGTTACGACATCGTCGTGCGATCGTGCCGCGCTCCGCTGACGCAGATCGCGGAAAACGCCGGGAAGGACGGCGGCATCGTCTGCGAGAAAGTGGCCGAGGCCAAAGGAAACCACGGTTACAACGCGCTGACCGACACCTTCGAGGATCTGGTGAAGGCCGGCGTGATCGATCCGGCCAAGGTGGTCCGTACGGCTCTGGCCAACGCGGCCAGCGTCTCCACGCTGCTGTTGACCAGCGACGCCCTGGTGGCCGAAAAGCCCAAGGAAGACAAGGGCAAAGGCGGCGGCGGTCCCGACATGGACATGTATTGATCCCCGCTTCACCGGGAACCGGCTCGTCCGGCTCCCGCATGCATAAACGAACCCGGCTCCCGCATATTGGCGGGGGTCGGGTTCCTTTTGTTACTGGGATCTTTTCGCCCTCGTTTCGCCAGATGATGAGGGCTGCGCAGGTTGCATGTTTTCGCTGATCGATCCATCTGCGCCGCCAATCGGACGATCCGGCCAAAAAGCCGGGAAATTGCTTAACTTGTCCGCCGCCAAGGCGTACGATTAACCGGCCTCGGTATGGCCCGCTTGAAACCGATTCGAGTGGATCGGTTCGGAAGCCGGTTTTTCAACTTGGTGGTAACGGCAATGACGAATGTACCGAAGCGATCGTACCGATCGATGTTGAGGGCAGCCGTGCTGTGGATCAGTGCGGGTAGCTGGCTCGTGCATGGCACTCCCGCGGCCGAAGCGCAATCGCTATTGGACTGGTGGCGAGGTCGCACCAACGTGGTCAACGTCTACGTTCCTCCGGGAGCCGTCGTTGCCACGACACCGGTGCGGGCGACCACGGTCACCGCGGCTCGGCCGACAACCGTTTACACCCCTCCGATTACCACGGGAATGACCAGTCCGCCCGTCCTATTGACCACGCCGGTCCCGGCTGCCGCGGTTCCCGCCACGGCGCTGCCGACCACGGCAGTTCCGTCGACGACGGTCCCGGTCACCGGAGCGACCACGGTGGCGCAAGGTTACACCGTGCAGTACCGCGTGCAGACTCGCTATCGCACTCGATGGGTGCAAGTTCCCGTCACGGTTTACCGTCCCGTGACGACCGTCGATCCTGTCACGGGAGCTCGCACGACGATGACGCAGCCGTGTCAGTCATACACTTGGCAGGTGCGGCGGGTGCCGGTGACGCAGTGGCGTCCGGTGCGAGTCCTCTACGGTCCGCCGCCGGCCGGTTCGATTCCCACGATCACGCTGCCGAGCACTGCTGCGACGACGGCTTATCCGGTAGCCGCGGGTTCAACGGCGGCGCCGTCCGCCGCCGGGTCGGTTCCCGCTGACGTCCCTTTCACGACGACTCCGGCGCCCTGGACGAGCGTTCCATCGCCGTCGGTTCCCTCGTTTCCATCCACGACCGGCGCCGCGGCACCGGCACCGGCTCCCTCGGCCGTCCCGCCCAGCAGTGGCTCGGATCGTGCCGACCGCTCGCCGCGCATTTCTCCCGAAGAGGCTCAGCGGCTGAGCAAACCGCCGACTTCGGCGCCCGGTTCTTCCGGCGAGACCTCGTCGGGTGGTGGCGACACAAGTCGCAACGGCCGAGTCGATGATGCTCGTGCCGATGGCAATTCCCACGACGGTGGTGGGGGGCCCAGTCACGGCAGCGAGGCCGGCCCAGCGCTCGATCCTCCCGCCAACGCTCGACCGAGCACCGACTCGGCGGGCTTGCGTTCGCTGGGGCCGCCCCCCCATCTCAAGCCGATCCCGCGAGTTCCGGCTCGAGCCACCCAGCCGGTGCCGGCGACCCAACCGGATCCCTCGATTCGTCCCCCGGCATCGCCTCCCGTGCGTCGCCCCGACGGTCTGGAAGAGCCGCCGCAGTTGTTGGATCCTCGTGACGCCCTGGTCACCCATTCGTCGGTTACTCATCGGGTGATGCGGACGTCATGGCAATCGGGCAGAACCGAGACTGCGTCAGGTCGTCATTCCTCACCCTTGGCAACCGGTGGCTCATCTCGGAAAGCCGCCACGCCGCAGCCAACGATTCGCCGTTACCGTTCGACCGGCTGGCGGCATGTCGAGCTGGGAGAGTAGTTGGAGGCGGCACGGGTTGGCGGTGCGGCGCATGTCCAGGCGCCCCACTTTCGCAGAGCCGGTGGCAGGGTGCGGGGATCGGGATGGCGGCCGTGGCGGGCTTCCCACCAGTCGTACAGGTCGAACAGCACGTCGCGGTAGTTGCCTCCATGGTGTCGGTAGAGTTGCTCCAGTAGACCCTCGGGTGGACGCAAGTGGGACGGTGACTGTTGCACTCGAGCGGCCACCAGTTTGCGCAGTTGCGCGAGGCTGGGCTCGAGCACGGCCAGCGTACTCCAGGGACCGATCGTGTGACTGGTGGCGATAGCGCGGTGGCGTTTGAGCTGGATGAGCCCGCCGCAGGCTCGCTGCTTCCAGCGGCTCCAGCGATCGAGTCCGTCAATCAGCCACACCGTCGGCCGTCGAGCCGCCGCGATCGCGCCGACCGCGCACCCGAAGGGCATCCGGTCGGCACACAGCCACTGGCTTTGCCACGTGGTTGTTCGCTGGCCAAGCATTCGCCCGAGCGCGGCCAACGCGGCCGTCTTGCCGCTGCCGTGAGGTCCAACGAGCTGCATGGGGCGACGGGCCTGTTGGAGCGACTCGAGCCACCGTGTAAGCTGCCGAGGCTTGAGACCGACCGGTTCGGTCTGCCGAGGATCGATCCACGACGCGCTGAACGGATTGTCGCTCGCCCTGCGGGACTCGATCGTTGCGCCGGTACGTGGCGCCACGGGAACGATGCGGCAGCGAGAAGTCGTGTGGGATCGGATCATGCCGTGTCCGCCAGCGAAGTCAGGTCCTGTCCCGGCCCCACGACGGCTCGAGCCGTCCGCACGTTGCCCAGCCGGAAGACTTGCTCTTCGAGAAACTCGCGACCGCTTTTGAGAAACAGTCGGACGCGAGCACACCAGCGGATCTTCAGCAACACGCCGTCATAGCTGAGCGGAGTCAGCGGCAGTCGCAGCCGCATGCTTCTCATCTCGCGCAGGTCGCTCACTTCCGTCTGTCCCGGAACCCGCCGTTCGAATACGACGACCGATAGGTCGCTTTCTCCCTTGCCGATGGTGTACCACAACACCGACGCCTCAATGGCCGCGACCGCGTCAGGAGCAACCGCGTCGATCTGGTAGTGCCAGACGATCTCTTGTCCCGGTCGATAGCTGCGGCGTCCGGGAAGACTGATGCTAATGAGCGGATCCATGAGCGGTGACAGAATTGGTTTCGGGAATCACGACCATCGGGAAGGGATGTTCAAACGTGCCGCCTCCTCGCTCCAGCGTGCCGCGCACCACCAGTTTCCAGGTGATGGCGTTGTGAGGCGAATGGAACGAGTGCATCATGCCTGCCGGGATGCGGGACGCCGTTTCGACCTCCAGCGGCTGGCCGCTGCGTAGTTCAACGGGGCGACGCTCAATGATCGTTTCATTGTAGACGACCTGCCGATCAAAACGGATGTCCGTTCCCTGATGGCAAGTGGTTTCCTCTTCGCAAACCAAATGCACGGCGAGCTCTTGCAGTCGCACACTGCCGCTTTGTGAAACGTAGCAAGTGAACGGCTGCCCCGTCTGCAGGGGCTGGTCGGAGATCTCCACCAGCGTCGGTCCGACTCGAGTCTGTCGAACCAGTTGCAAGATGAAGAAACGAATGGCCCATACGCCGATGGCCATGAAGGGAAGGATGGCGACGGCAGCCAGCGGAGTCGGTTGTCCCTGCCGGTATCCGACCCAGACCTCTCGGATGAGAAACAGAGTCAGTGCATTCCAAACCAAGCAGAAGGACGTCGCCGCCAGCATTTCCCAGGCGCCGCTGTGGGACATGGGCAGGCGATAGGCGAGACGGATCCCCGGACTGTTGGTGAGGTTGATGCCGCGAGGAATTCCCGGCAGGGCCGTTGCGTCATCATCGTGTTCGGGAAGTGCGGCGAGCTTGGCGGCGTTGTGAGCCAGCGCGGAGCGGCGTTCCCGGCTGGTGCGCATCTGCAACAGGGATACAGCCAGCCCCCGCCCGCCCAAAAGAATAAACGAGGTGACGACGAGCAGTACCAGCCAGCGGCCGCCCCCCAACTGCCACGGTGTCTGCTCGTCGAAGAAGGTCGGCGCAAACAGCAGGTAGATCAGCGATGAGAGGCCGAGTAGGAACCAGGCGGCGAAAAACGCCGTCTCCCCCCACTGTCCGACTCGCCGTGCACTCGTGGTGCGCGAGCCCTGCTTCTTCACCCAAACGCGAAAACGTCTCGCCACAGCCTACCTTCCCAGACGGCTCGAGCCGGCACGGCCATCGCCTTTAGAGCTTCTGACAAAACCCACCGCGCCGCCTCCCGGCCTCGGGCGTGTTGCCTGCAGCGTGGAGTTTTGTGACAGCCTCTTAGGCCCTGTAACAAAACCCGCCGCATCGGTACCCGGCCTCGGGCGTGTTGCTTGCAACATGGAGTTTTGTGACAGCCTCTTAGTCTACCGCGGCGAAAGTCGGCGGGAAAAGGTGGGGCGTTACTCGAACCCGATTTTCGCTAGTGCCTTGTAGACTTCCTGCAGCGTCTTTTCGCCGAAGTTGGAGATGTTGAGCAATCGTTTCGGCTTCGTGTTGAGCAGGTCCTCCACCGTGAAGATGCCGTTTTCCTCAAGGCAGTTGGTGGTACGAACCGGCAGACCGATCTCGGCGATGCTCAGCTTGAGCCGTTCACGCATCAGTCGCGCTTTTTCCTGAGCCGGATTCAGTGGAATGCGAGTGACCGCCATGGGCTCCCTCCCTGATTCGCTATCGAGTCGTACAATGTGGCTGACCGAGCAGCCAGCGTGAGTGTTACCCGTCGGCAGACAGTATAGCGACAGGAAGGAAAACGTCAGCCCCATTTTTGCCGCTCGGCCGACCCCGTACATGACGAGCGAGCCGAGGATGGTTATACTGATGATGTACATGCGGACAGATGACAGGTGCCTCTAGCAGAATTCGCAGATCGGCATTCCGGTTTCGGGCGTATGGCCCACGGCGCTCGCGTGCTGCTACGGGCTCTGAGGGAGGGCTCAACGGATGAGTGCGATTGGAGCGGCCAAGATCCTGGAAGGACTCAATCCCCGGCAGCGGCAGGCCGTGCTTCATCACGAGGGGCCGCTGTTGGTGATTGCCGGCCCCGGGAGTGGCAAGACCCGGGTGATCACGCACCGTCTGGCGTATTTGATGAGTGAGGGGGTCCGGCCCTCTCACCTGCTGGCGCTGACGTTCACCAACAAGGCGGCCGAAGAGATGCGGCGGCGTGTCCGCGAACTGACGGGGCATACGGGGGTGCTGGTTGGAACGTTTCACGGCTTTTGTGCTCGAGTACTCCGCTGGTATGCCTCGCTGGCCGGCTTGAAGGAGAACTTTTCGATTTACGACCGGGACGATTCGCTCAGCGCGATGCGGCAGGTACTCAAGCAGGGGAGTGAGGAATTTCGCAGCTTGCGGCCCTCCAAGGTGCTTGCGGCCATCAGCAAATGCAAGCAGGACTTGTTGACTCCCGACGATTACCGTCGCCGCTGCTCGACCGACCATCGGGCCGATCCGCTGATCGCCGAGGTGTACGAGGCCTATCAGACGCGGCTGCAACTTGCCAATGCGGTCGATTTCGACGATTTGCTGTTGGCGGTCGTCAAACTACTGGCCGACAACGAGGCGATTCGTGAAGAGCTCGATACGAGATTTCAATTCGTAATGGTCGATGAGTACCAGGACACCAACCTGGCTCAGTTTGAAATCGTGCGGCAGTTGTCGCACCGATTCCCCAATTTGATGGCGACCGGCGATCCCGACCAATCGATTTACGGTTGGCGGGGAGCCACCATCCGCAATATTCTCGACTTTCGGCGGCACTACCCGACGGCCAAGTTGGTGCGTTTGGAAGACAATTACCGCAGCACTCCCAACATCTTGCGAGTCGCCGACACGTTGATTGCGTACAACACGCGACGACTGGAAAAGACGCTCCGGACCGACCGCGCCGAGGGGAGTCCGGTCCGACTGATCCGGTTCGCATCGGCTGCCGACGAAGCGGATGCCATTGCCGGTCGGATCGCCGCGGCGATCTCTCAGGGGCGCCGGAGTCCTCGCGACTTCGCCGTGTTCTATCGTGCCAACTATCTTTCGCGAACGCTCGAACAGTCGTTGCGCCGGCACGGCATCCCTTATCAGGTCGTGCGAGGCACGGAATTTTATCAGCGCAAGGAAGTCAAGGACCTCATTGCTTACTTGCAACTGGTCTACAATCCGGATTGCGACGAGGCTTTCAAGCGAATTGTCAACGTGCCGGCTCGAGCCATCGGCAAGACGACACTGGGGCATCTGGTTGCCGACGCGACGGTTCGAGGCAGGTCGCTGATGGAATCGGCTCGGCACGCGGACAAGATCGATGCGCTCGGCAAGCGGGCCAAAGCGGCTCTGCAGCGGTTTGTCGAGTTGATCGACGTCTTGACCAAGATCGGGGCTCCCGGTGTGAAGGAGTTGCTCGAGGCCATTGTGGAGCGGACCGGTTACTGCCGGCAACTGGAGGAGTCGGGTACCGACGAAGACTTGGCGCGTGTGGAGAACATTCGGGAATTGATCGAAGACGCGGCCGAATTCGATGCCGGCTTTATCGCGGGGGGCGAGTATGCCACACCGCTGGAGGCGTTCTTGCAGAATGCGGCGTTGACTTCCGATCAGGACGGATTGCGGGAGGATGTCGATACGGTGTCGCTGATGACGTTGCACGCCGCCAAGGGGTTGGAGTTTCCATCTGTCTTCATCGTAGCGTTGGAGGAGGGCATTTTGCCTCACGAACGCAGTCGCAACAGTGGCGAGGAAGCCATTGAAGAGGAGCGCCGCCTACTGTTCGTCGGGATTACTCGCGCCGAGGATGAATTGCAACTGAGTCTGACTCGGGTGCGCGGCGTGGCCGGTCAGGAGCAGCCGTCGGTTCCCAGTTCGTTCCTCAGAGAGTTGCCGATGAAGGAGATTCGGCAGGAGGGCTTTCGGTTGTCGAGTGTCCCATGCGACGCGTCTGGTGGCGGGGAGTCCGATTGGGAAGATGCCGAGTGGGATCACGACCGCGCATGGGACGATGAGGCTGCGGGGGGGCAGGACTTCGACGAGCCGGAGATCGTTGAGCGATTGGCGGCGTTGGGTGACGAGGCGGCCGGGGCTTCCACCGAGTCCGAGAAGCCGGCTCGCACGTTGCCGGGTGGAATCGTGCGTGCCAGTTGGCTGGAGGACTCGGGTGGCGACCGCCGCACCAAGCTCGGGGAGGGCGAGACGTTTTCACGGGGAACCGTGGTCATGCATCCTGAGCATGGGTTGGGGAAAGTGGTAGGGCGAGGTGGATCGGGCCGCAATGCTACGGTTCAAGTTCAGTTCGCCCGCGACACCGATCCTCGTTCATTCCGAGTCGCTTTTGCGCCGTTGACCGTGGTGCGCACGGCTCGAGACGAGGAGGCCGATCTGTGACCGATCCGGCGCGGTTTCCCAAGGTCGGCCAACTCAAGACCGTCGAGGCCCTCTCGCGGCGGCTCGAGGAGTTGGCGTGTTCGTTGCCGGTCGACGATCGCATCTTGAGTGCGGCTCAGTCTTCGCCGCTGGCCGAGCCGCTCGAGTTGCCTTTCCGCACGGCGGGAAACCGTTGGTGCATCCATCCGATGGAGGGGTGGGACGGCGAGACCGACGGGCGGCCGTCGCCGCTGACGCTGCGCCGCTGGACGCATTTCGGGCAGAGCGGCGCCAAGTGGATTTGGGGCGGGGAGGCGGCCGCCGTCGCTCCGGACGGGCGTGCCAACCCGCGGCAACTGTTGGCCACGCCGCGGCACGAGGCGGGCTTGCGTGCGCTTCATGACACACTTGTGGCAGCTCACCGGGAGGCCTTCGGGGAGACCGGCGATCTGGTCGTCGGCCTGCAGTTGACGCATTCGGGGAGGTTCTGCCGCCCTCATGCGCAGGACCGGCTCGAGCCGCGCATCGCCTACCACCATCCGCAGCTCGATGCCCGGTTCGGCATCGCTCCGGACGACGTTTCCGTAGTGTGGACCGACGCCGAGCTGCACCGATTGGTCGACCACTACGTGGCTGCGGCGCGAACGGCCTGGCGAGCCGGTTTCGATTTCGTGGATGTCAAGAGTTGCCATGGCTACTTGTTGCACGAGTTCTTGTCGGCGCGCGGGCGGCGCGGCACATTCGGTGGAGATTTCGACGGGAGGGTGCGGTTGCTGCGAACGATGGTCCGGCGCATCCGCGAGGCGGTGCCGGAGATCGGGGTCGGTGTGCGGCTGAGCGTGTTCGACTGTTTGCCGGCACGGCAGACGGAGGCATCTCAGTCCGGCGGCAGTGCGCCGATGTTCGGTACGATGGATCTGCGAAGCGGGGAGATCGAGTGGGACGAGCCGTTGCGGTTGGTGCGGCAGTTGACGGACTGGGGAGTGACCATGCTCAATGTGTCGGCGGGGAGTCCCTACTATTGTCCGCACATTCAACGTCCGGCCGCTTTTCCGCCGAGCGACGGTTATCCGCCTCCCGAGGATCCGCTGGTCGGTGCGGCGCGGCTGCTGGATGCGGCGCGGAGGTGCAAGGAGGCGTCTCCCGGTTTGGCGGTGGTAGGGACCGGGCTGACGTATTTCCAGGACTATGCGGCTCACGTCGCTCAGGCCGTGGTGCGTGCCGGCTGGATGGATGCGGTGGGGATCGGCCGCATGGTATTGTCGTATCCCAGGTTTCCGGCGGATGTGTTGGCCGGTCGGCCGTTGGTCCGCCGAGCGATTTGCCGGACCTTCAGCGACTGCACCACGGCGCCGCGTCAGGGATGGGTGTCGGGCTGCTATCCGCTGGACCGGTTCTACAAGCAGCGTCCCGAATCGGAGTGGCTGAAACGGTACAAGCAGAGTCGATCGTGAACCGTTCTTCTTCGACTGTTTCGTCGCCGGCCGCCGTGCTGGTGGACCTGGTGGAGCACCTCCCCCGCTGGGAATCCTGGAGCGCACTGGTGTCCGCGGTGCGCCGCGGCGATCGGGCGACGGTGGGGCGGGTCGTGGGAGCGGCGGGTGCCTGGCTGGTCGCCGCCTTGCGGCGGGAACTGGACGGTTGGTCGGTGATCGTGTGCCGGGACCCGGACCAGATCGACGATTGGGCCGACGATCTGGCTCGGTTCGGTATCGACACGATCTGGCGTTTTCCGGCTTGGGAGACGGCGCCGGAAGACCGATCGCCGGTCGACGATGTCCGGCCGCAAAGACTGACGACATTGCGTCACTTGGTCGACCGGCCCGAGCAGAGCGGGGTATTGATCACTTCGGCAGCCGCTTTGCTGCAACCGGTGTTTTCGCCGGATGAGTTGCGGCGAGGGACGCGGTGGCTGCGCTGTGGAGAGCGGCTTCCCATCGAGACGCTGACCGAGTGGTTGAATGGGCACGGTTTCCAAGCCATGCCGGCAGTCGCCTTACCGGGGGAGTTCGCGGTGCGTGGCGGCATTGTCGACATCTTTCCGCTGGATGCCGAGTTCCCGGTGCGCCTCGAGTGGTTCGACGACGAAATCGACTCGATTCGGCTGTTTGAGACTCAGACGCAGCGAAGTGTGGAGAAGATCGAGTCGGTGGCCGTCTTGGCGCCGGACCGCCGGGCGACACCGGCGGCCTGCTTGACGGAGTATTTCCCGGCAGGCACCTGGCTCCACTTCGACGATTTGGGAAGCATCTTCCAGATGTGGAGGGAGTGGTCCCGTCAGGCGGACAGCCCGATGCACTGGCTTTCTCCTGAGGATCTGGGCCGCCGACTGACCCGGTACGGTCGGGTCGACGCGTTGCGGGGGCCGGGGCGGGAGAGCGATTGGGAGTTGCCCGTTGAGAGTGTGGAGCGATTCACGGGGGAAGTGGGCCGGGTGCAGCAGGAGTTGGAGGCGGCGGCCGGCGATTGCCGGGTCGAGCTGATGGCCGAGACGGAGGCCGAACGGGAGCGGCTGGGCGAACTGCTGGAAGATTCACCGTTGCACAAGTCGGGGCGATTGCGACTGGAAGTGGGCCGGATCAGCGGCGGCTTTCGGGCTCGGCAAGCTGGGTGGGTGGTATTGTCGTCGGCGGAATTGTTTTGTCGATCGCAGCCCCGCCGTGCACCGCGCCGGCACTACGGTCGCCCGCTCGATGATTTCTTGCAACTGCAGGTGGGACAACTCGTGGTCCATCTGGCACACGGTATCGCTCGCTATCGCGGCTTGGAATTGATCGACAAGGAGGGGACGCGTGAAGAACACCTGGTGCTGGAATTCCGCGGCGGCACCCGGTTGTACGTTCCCTCGTCGCAGATCGGTTTGGTGCAGAAGTATATCGGCGGTTCCAAGCGGCCGCCCATGCTGTCGACGCTGGGGGGGCGGCAATGGGGCCGCCAGAAGGAGGCTGCGGCGGCTGCCGTGGAGGATCTGGCTTCGGAGATGTTGCAGTTGCAAGCCGAGCGAATGCTGCGGGCGGGAATCGCCTTCGACCCCGACTCCCAATGGCAGCGCGAGTTCGACGCCTCATTTCCCTACGCCGAAACGGAAGACCAGATCCAGGCCATCGCCGAAATCAAGCGTGACATGGAGGTGGCACGCCCCATGGACCGGTTGCTTTGCGGCGATGTCGGTTTCGGGAAGACGGAAGTCGCCATGCGGAGCGCGTTCAAGGCGGTCGAGTCGGGGTACCAGGTGGCCGTGCTGGTTCCCACCACCATCCTGGCCGAGCAGCACTACCAGACGTTTCGCCAGCGGATGGCCGAGTTCCCCATCGATATTGCCAAGCTGAGCCGCTTTTGTTCGGCGGCTGAGACCCGAGCAACTTTGGAGGGACTGCGCACCGGGCGCATCGACATCGTGATCGGCACGCATCGTCTGGCGTCGCGCGACGTGGTTTTCCACAATCTGGGAATGGTGATGATCGACGAAGAGCAACGATTCGGAGTGGAGGTGAAGGAGCGCCTCAAATCGCTGCGGTCGACGGTCGATCTGCTGACCATGACGGCAACGCCCATTCCTCGGACTTTGCACATGGCCCTGGTCGGCGTGCGGGACATTTCGACGTTGCACACGGCTCCGGAAGACCGCATGGCCGTGGAGACGAAGGTGGTCGGCTTTGATGAGTCCTTGATTCGTCAGGCCATCTTGCGCGAGCTCAATCGAGGGGGGCAGGTCTATTTTGTTCACAATCGCATCGAGGATATCGAGCTGCTGGAAGCCAAGTTGCAGCGGATCGTCCCCGAGGCGCGCATCGGCATCGGGCATGGGCGATTGCCCGAGCATGAACTGGAGCGAGTGATGCTCCGTTTCGTCGAGCACCAGTACGATGTGCTGCTGGCGACCACGATCGTCGAAAGCGGGCTCGACATCCCCAACGCCAACACCATTTTCATCGATGAGGCAGACCGGTACGGTCTGGCCGATTTGCACCAGTTGCGCGGGCGTGTGGGCCGCTACAAACATCGAGCGTTTTGTTATCTGTTAGTCGATCCGGCGAAGATGCTGACCCCCAATGCGGCCAAACGCTTGCGGGCGATCGAGGAATACAGCGAACTGGGGGCCGGCTTTCATCTGGCGATGCGCGACCTGGAGATTCGCGGCGCCGGCAATCTGCTGGGAACGCAGCAGAGCGGCCATATCGCCGCCGTCGGCTACGAGCTCTACTGCCAGATGCTCGAGGCAGCCGTTCGGAGACTCAAGCAGCAGCCGCCACCCAGGCGACTCGAAATCGATATCCGATTGCCGGGAGACGCCTATCTTCCCGCTTCGTATGTGCAAGACATGCAACTGAAGATGCAACTGTATCGGAGGATGGCTTCGCTGGAGAGCATCGGCCAGATCGAGTCCTTGCGCGACGAATTGATCGACCGGTTCGGTCCTCTGCCGCCACCGGTCGAGCGGTTGCTGTGGTTGGCCGAGATGCGGATCGACGCGGCGATCTGGCAGATCGAGGCAATCTGGGTCGAGCAGCGGAAGTATTTGGGAATGCGGTACGGCGATCGAGGGCGGATCGAGACCCTAGCCAAACTACGGCGAGGGAAACTGAGGATTGTCGACGATCGATCGGTCTATGCCACGATTCCCAAGGAAGTCGACACGCCTCAAGACCTGTTGAAGTGGGTCAAATCTGTATTGCATCCGGCGTAATGTGGCCGATATAATCGGCAACCCGCGATCGGGGGTGGTGACGCGTTCCCGCCAGCGGCGGAGACCCTTGCACGACACAGACTGGCACTACAGAGAGTTGCCCCGGCGGCATGATCTACTCGTCCCAAGTTGCTCGACTGCCGATGCACGACATCGGTCTCCGCTGCGCGGAAGGCGTGTGCTGGTGCGCGCTGGTGCTGGTCGTCGGTCGAATGCCCGTGTGGGCGCAGCCGGTCCCGGGCGCGGCTTCACGTCCCCTTGCGGTTTCCCAGTCTCCGCAATCTCGGCCCGTTGCACGGGAAGTGGAGGACGCCGAGATCCTCGCCGTGGTGGGCGACACGCCCATTCTGGCGGGCGAGATCCTGCCTCAAGTGCGCGAGATTCTCGAACCGGCTCGCGACAAGATGACCCCGGAAGAGTATGAGAATCAGAAACGGCAATTGTTGCAGCGGCTGCTCAAGCAGCGGATTCAGTTGCGGATGCTCTACCAGTCGTTTATCGCATCCTTGCCGGAAAAGCAGCGGGACGAAGTCCTCAAGAAGGTCTATAGCCAACTCGATGAGAAGTTCTACAGCGATCAAGTTCCCGACCTGCTCAAGAAGAGCAAGGCCAAATCGGCGGCGGAACTCGACCAGATGCTGCGGAAATACGGCTCGTCGCTGGAACAGCAGAAGCTCGATTTTCGCGAACAGGCTGTGGCTCGAATGATGGTCCAGCAGAACGTCGATCGCAACGAAGAGGTGACTCACGAAGAACTACTGGAGTACTACCAGCAACATCTCGAGGAGTACTCCTTCCCGGCTCGAGCCCGCTGGGAGCGGCTGACGGCCCGCTTCGATCGTTTCCCGGACAAGGCGGCAGCCGACCGGGCGATCGTCGACATGGGGAACCTGGTGTTGCGGGGCGTTCCCTTTGCGGAGGTCGCCAAGCGGCACTCGCAGGGATCGCATGCCGACGAGGGCGGCTACCACGATTGGACCAGCAAAGGCGCGCTGGTTTCCAAGGTAATGGACGAAGCGATTTTTTCGCTGCCGGTGGGTCGACTCAGCCGCATTCTCGAAGACGAGCAGGGGTTCCATATCATCCGAGTGATCGAGCGGCAGCCGGCGGGGCGACGGCCGTTCGAGGAGGTTCAGGACGAAATCCGGGAGAAGATTCAAAAGGAACGCTTCCAGAAGAATCTCAACGCATATCTGGAGAAAGTGGAGCGGGAAACCTATATCTGGACCGTATTCGACGATTCCCCCCAGTCTTCCCAACCGTCCAACTAGCCTGCAGTTTCGCGCGTTTCTTGCCGCTTCTGCGGCCCTTTTCCGTTTCACACTGGTCGGCGAATTGAACATCGCCCGCCCGCTCGCTACACTACGCAGTGCCGGATGCTAGCGGCCGACCGCCGGATGCCGGTGGCCGATCGTCGCCGATCCATTCTGGGGGGACGAGCCGCCCGGGCGCGACGGTTTGGCGTGGGAAGTTTTGACAGGGAGTAGCGATGTCCGATAGTGCCAAGCTCATTGTGGGTGATCAAGAGATCGAGTTCCCCGTCGTGACCGGGACGGAAGGGGAGCGGGCGATTGACATCTCGTCCCTGCGGGCTCAGACCGGCTTGATCACTCTGGATGAGGGCTACGTCAACACGGGATCGACTCGCAGTGCCATCACCTATCTCGATGGCGAGGCGGGCGTGCTGCGTTACCGGGGGTACCCGATCGAGGAATTGGCGGCCCAATGCGATTTCCTGGAGGTTTGTTATCTGTTGATCTATGGCGAGTTGCCCGATTCGGAGCAATTCGAGGAGTTCCAGGACGAGATTCGCCGTCACACCATGTTGCATGAGGATGTGCGGTCGTTCTACAACGGGTTTCCCCGCGACGCCCACCCGATGGCCATTCTCTCATCGGTGGTGGCCGCTCTTTCCACATTTTACCAGGACGCCTTGGATCCTCGCGATCCGGATCAGGTGAAGATCTCCATCGTGCGGTTGTTGGGCAAGCTTCCCACGATCGCAGCCTACAGCCACAAGAAGTCGATCGGTCAGCCGTTCATTTATCCCAAGAACGACCTGAGTTACTGCGAGAATTTCCTGCGAATGATGTTTGCGGTTCCCAGCGAGCCGTATGAAATCGACCCGGACTATGCCAGCGCCTTGAACATGCTGCTGATTGTGCATGCCGACCACGAACAGAACTGCAGCACGTCGACGGTGCGAATGGTCGGCTCGTCGGATGCCAACTTGTTTGCATCGATCGCAGCCGGCATTTGCGCCTTGTGGGGCCCTCTGCACGGCGGTGCCAACGAGGCGGTGGTCAACATGCTCACGCAGATCATCGAAGACGGCGGAAACGTGACCAAGTACGTCGACATGGCCAAGGACAAAGAGAGTGGTTTCCGGTTGATGGGCTTTGGGCATCGCGTTTACAAGAATCATGACCCTCGGGCCCGGTTGATCAAAACGGCCTGCGATCAGCTTCTCAGCAAGATGCACATCCGCGATCCGCTGTTCGAAATCGCCCAGCAATTGGAAGAGATCGCTTTGAACGATCCTTACTTCGTGGAACGCAAACTCTATCCGAACGTCGACTTCTATTCCGGTGTGATTTACCGGGCGATCGGGATCCCGGTGCAGATGTTTACGGCGCTATTCGCCATGGGGCGTCTGCCCGGTTGGATTGCGCAGTGGGTCGAGATGCACCAATCGCCGGGCAAGCGGATTTCCCGCCCTCGCCAAATCTACACCGGCCCGCAGCAGCGGCCTTTTGTTCCCATCGATCAGCGGTAGTCGCAGTGCGGGCGGCACCTCGCCGCCGTCGGGTTCCACGGTTCCCCATCCGCGCGAAACTGGCGAAACCAGGTGTTCTGCGCGACTCTGGTTGAGCTTGTTGGCTGTAGTGGTTTTGTCTTCTTTCCGCCGCCGAAACTGCCGACTTCAATGGTGATAGTCCGCGGGATGGAGGCGAGGGATGAAGATCAGTCGGCGAGAATGGATCGGAGTATCGGCTGCCGTTGTGGGGAGTACCGGACTGTCGGGACCCCTGCGGGCGGCGAGTTGGAGCGGGCGCGTGCTGCCGCAGAAGGCCGGTCAGGTACGGCCGGTGGTGACGGCTCTGGATTACCAGTCCGAGCGCGATTGGTTGGTGTCTGCCGGCGATGATCACCTCGTGCGCGTATGGCGATTGTCGGAAGGGGCGTTGCTGCGGCGGCTGGAAGGGCACCGGGACTGGGTGCGTACGGTGGCTTTTGTCGGAGACTGCACCATAGCGAGTGCCGGCAACGACCGTACGGCGCGAGTATGGAACCTGTCTGAGCATTCGAGTGTTCGGCCGCGGGTGTGGTTTCGTGCTTCGAGTCCCATCGTACGTCTCGCCGTGAGTCCGGATCGGCGCTGGCTGGCGATCTGCTGTTTTTCGGGTGAGGTCCACTGGTTTTCGCTGCCGGAGATGAAGCCGAGTGGCCGGCTGGCCGGCGAACACCGGGATCTGCGCTGCTTGGCCTTTTCTCCGGACAGCCGGTTGCTGGCGTTTGCCGGGCGCGACGGTACGCTGCGTTGGATCGAACTGGCGACCGCCAGGCAAGGGGAACGGAAGGTCTCGCGGGCACGGCGCCGCGATCTGGTTTTTCTCACTCGCCGAACCCTGCTGTCGGTGGGTGACGACGGCAAGGCGTGCTGGGTGGATGTCGGTGACGACGCCGGCCTGGTCCATGACTTGCGCTGCGAGCGGGGGCGCGTGTTCGCTTTGGCCAAGCTGGACGAGCGACGGATCGCCACTGCCGGAAGCGACAACCGCATCCGCATCTGGAACGTGGAGAAGCGGGAGATGGAATTCGAGTTGGCGGGGCACGAGGGGACCGTCAGTGCCATGTGCTGGACCGGCCGAGAGCTCGTGTCGGCCGGCTATGACACCACCGTTCGCGTGTGGTCGACTAGCCGGCCGGTCGCTACTCGACCGTCGCCGGATGCTCGGCGTTGACATCCGGCCCGGAACGACGACGGCATGTTGGTCTTATTGGGAACATCCAGCGATACAGGGAAGGAACCCATCGATGGCACGTCTTGGTTGGTGGGGTTGGTGGCGTCGCTGCAAACCGCAGTCGTCGACGCTTCAAGTCGAATCGCTCGAGCGGCGGTGCCTGATGGCGGCGGACCCGCTGACACTCGGCGCCGTCTACATCGAAGACGACACGGGAGCGGACCACGCGGGGGACACTTTCGAAGTATCGTTCGTCGGCGGAGCCCAGGGAACGACGCTCGACCGCCTGGTGATCGATGGCGACCAGGATCGAGATGGTCTCAGTCGTGGAGACTCCATTTTCGACTCGCAGCCCGGTGGACTGGGGGCTGACGAGGCGTCGGCGTTTCGGATTGTGGATCTGCAGACGGCCGACCCTGCCGCCACCGTCTCAGCCTCGGTCATCGATGGCTCGTCAACTCTCGTGCTGACCTTCGAGAGGTTTCAGGCGGGTGACAAACTCGTCTTCCAAATCGATGTGGACGAGATCGAGGTCTGGGACGCGGCGGAAACCGACACGGCGATTATCAATGAAGGGTTGGACCCGGTTACTTCGGGAATCGAATTTCACGGCTCGATTCTCGCCGCCAGTTTCTCGGCGCCGCATTACGAGGAAGCGGCGGGCGAGACGACATTTCGCAATCGCTATGACGATCTGCTGGCCGGAACCGGTCTCCCGCTGACAGCCGACGACGACGGCGGTCGCCGGGATCGGACGGCCGGCGGAGTGTTGCCGCTTCAGCAGCAGGTGAAGCCGGCCGAGATTCGCGGTTCCGTCTACCACGATCGCAACCTCAACGGTCGCCGCGATGCGGGCGAAGAGGGAATCGAGGGAGTGGCCGTGCGGCTTGTGCCGATCGATACCGTCGAGCCGCAGGCGGTGCTGGAACAACTCACCGACAGCGACGGAAACTACGGTTTCGTCGATATCATGCCGGGCAGTTACGAGGTGATCGAAGTCGTGCAGCCGGTCCCTTACCGTGACGGTGCCGAGTCGTTGGGTAATGTGAATGGTGTTGCCAGCGGACGAGTCGCCGACGGCGGGGATCGTTTCACCGACATCGTCCTCCCCGGCGCTGCCGCCGGGGTCGGTTATGATTTTGGCGAATATCTGCCGGTGAGCATTGCCGGACGTGTGGGGCTGGCTCGCCGAGGCGAAGACTGCGGCGGACAATATGAAAGCGAGCGGTTGGCCGGAGTTCGCGTCACACTCTATGACGAGCGAGGCGCACTGGTGTCTCAAGTTACCACCGGCCAGGACGGAACGTTCCGGTTCGACGACCTCGAGCCGGGACAATACCGCATTGTCGAGGAGACACCTTCCGAGTGGTACGACGGTCGCGACGTGGCCGGCCATGTCTCCGGAGAGGGAACCGCGGTCCTTGCCGACAACGATGTGGTGGTGACCCGACTCGGATCGGGATCATCGCTACGGCAGGTGGAGTTTTGCGAGCTGCGTCCGGCCAGTCTCGAAGGATACGTCTACCACGACCGTAACAACGACGGGATGCGGCAGGTGGACGGCGAGGAGGCGATTGCCGGGGTGACGGTCGAGTTGTTCGGTGTGAATGGGAAAGTGGCCGAGGCGGTGACCGATGCCCAAGGACGTTATCGGTTTGCAGGATTGCCGGCCGGTCGTTATCGAATCGTGGAAAGGCAACCGAGCGGCTGGCTCGACGGACGAGAGCGTTTGGGACTCGTCGATGGCAGTTCGAACGGTCTTCTCGGTGCTGACGAGTTCATGGGAATCGATCTGGGCTGGGGCAGCGCCGGTGTCGATTATGCGTTTGGTGAGCTGCTGCCGGGAACGATCGCGGGGCGGGTCTACAGCGACCCCGACGGCGACTGTCGCGGTGAACACACGGGGCCGCCCATCGCCGGAGTGCGCGTAGAACTGCTGGATGCCGAAGGACGCGTGATTCGTACGGGACAGACCGACAAGCAGGGGCATTACCGGTTCGATGGTCTCCTTCCGGGGCAGTACTCGGTGCGCGAGATCCAGCCGGACGGCTGGCTGCAGGGTGAGAGTCATGTCGGCAATGGCGGCGGATCGGTCGACGGCATCGACCGGATCGGCCGCATCAACGTTGGCTCGGGCCAAGCGTGGACCGAGTACGACTTTTGCGAGGTTCCACCGGCCACCATCTCGGGTTTCGTCTATCAGGACGGAGACGTGATCACCACCGTCGACGGCCGCGTCCCGGAGGATCTGCCCAGTCTTCGCGACGGTTTGCGCACACCGGACGACCGGCCGATTGCCGGTGTGGTGTTGCAGCTCCGACACGGATTGACCGGTCAGCCGATCCCCTCGGATTGGGCCTTGCCGGGAATCTACCCCGACGGTCCGATCCAGACGACTACCGACGCCGACGGCTATTACGAGTTTGTCGGCCTGCCTCCGGGGCTCTACTCCGTTTACGAAGTCCATCCCGAGGATTACGTCGACGGAATCGACCATGCGGGAACCACGGCTGGCGTGGCCATCAACCCCAGCGACCCGGATTCGATGACCATTGCTGTTTCACTGGCCGTCGATCCCAAGGACGACGCCATTGTGAGGATTGCGTTGCCGGCAGGTGAGCATTCGCGGGAGAACAACTTCAGCGAAGTGAAAGTGCGCCGCGAGCTGGTACTGCCGCCGCTCGAACTGCTGCGGCGTGTCGATCCCGTTCGTTTGAGTGCACCCATCGGCAAGGTGCCGTCTCAGCCATTGCAGCCGTGGGTTTGGTTCGCTCCGGGAAACTACGACTTCGATCCCAGCCACGCATCGATGAGTTATACGTGGCACTTGAGCATCATCAACGGCGGTTCGCCTCGCGATGACGGAAAGGTCGCTGTTTCCACGTCATGGCAGCAGACCTCGTGGCTAACGGCGAAAGAGTGGTCGACCCGACCGATCAACGACGGAGAGTGGTTGGCGGTCTCGACGAACGTCGCCGCTGCCGATGCGACCGGGGCATTGCAGTTGGGCCGTCCCGGCGCCATTCCGATCGCCGGCGATTTCAACGGGGATGGAGTCGATGAAATCGGCTTCTTCGATGAGGGCGATTGGTATCTCGATCTGAACGGCAACGGTCGGTGGGATGACGAAGATTTGTGGGCTCGACTGGGTAGTTCAGGCGACTTGCCGGTGGTTGGCGACTGGGATGGCGACGGCAAGGACGATATCGGCATTTTCGGTCCGGAGTGGCGTCGCGACCGTCTGGTGATTCCTCACGATCCCGGCGTGCCGGACGTGGCCAACGAACGTCGGATCGTCTCGTCCGAGGCCAACATCGACACGGCCAAGAACGTACCTCCTTCGCCGGAAGCGGCCGCCGAGCGTGCTCGGTTGATGAGGCGCAGCCGGCACGGAAATCCAAAGGCTCATGTGATCGATCACGTGTTCGCGTTCGGCAATGCGGGAGCCATTCCGATTGCCGGGGATTTCAACGGGGACGGGATCTCGACGATCGGCACGTTCCACTTCGGCCGCTGGTTCCTGGATGCCGACGGCGACGGTCGCCGCGACGGCAAGGACGAGAGTTTTCGATTCGGCGAACCGGGAGATCTGCCGATCGTGGGCGATTTCAACGGCGACGGCGTGACGGAGATCGGTGTCTATCGCGGCGGCGTGTGGATTATCGATAGCAACGGAAACCGCCGGATCGACTCGGGCGACCAGATCATCCATCTGGGAGGCCCGCATCAGTTGCCGGTAGTGGCCGATATGGACGGGGACGGCGTCGACGAGCCGATGGTCTACCGTCCCGCCGGCTAGCCCTTCTTCAGTTTCTCGGCTTCGGCTTCCAGCCGGGCGATCTCTTGTTCCAGTTTGCGAATGTCCTCGGGATCGTCACACTGCTGTCGTTGTCCCGCCAGTTGTCTGCGCGCCCGCTGAAGCTGCTCGCGGACCTTCTGCAGTTTCTTCTTTTGCTTCTTGTCCATGGTGCGATGGGGTCTGTGAGGAGCCTGTAGTCTGAAGTCTGTAGTCTGTAGTCTGTAGTCTGTAGTCTGGAGTCTGTAGTCGAATGTTACGCGGATAGGCAATGGCCGGACAGGGCGAGGGGCGGGTGCAATAACGATTTCGGGTACGAGCACGAGTACGAGCACGAGGCGTAAGGAAAGAGGCTGGTCGTCCCATCTTCTTCCTTCACTCCTCATCCCTCGAAGGCCCCCTCACACTTTTCTTTGGTGCTAAGGCGGCTTGTTCTTGGAATCGAGCTTACGGTAGACCGATTCGGCGAGTTGTCGGGCTTCTTGCGGGGTGTGGACCCAGCCGTCGAGTTGAGCGGCTCGCACGCGTTTCAGCACGTCGGCGAATCGGGGCCCCGGTTCCCAGCCCCACTGGCGCAGATCGTCGCCGGTGAGCAGGGGTGGGGGATCGAGTTGGTCGCGGGGTTGGCGGCGTTTCTCTTCCAACTGCTGCAGAGGTGTTGTGTCGCGACCGCTCGTTTCCCATCGCGCTCGCATCCAGCGGATCAGGGCGGGGAAATGCGGGTGGACCACGATCGGTTGCAAGGTGGACCAGGGTAGATTGGGGAGCCGGTCGAGTATCGGGGCGGTCTCGAGCAGCCAGATGAGTTCGTCTCGCACGGCGTTGGGGAGCCGCCACCGGCGGGCCAGTTTACGGGCGATCGATCGAGCCGTGGATGGCGTGACCAACGGTTCGAGCAGTGTGGCGAGAGCCATCGCTGCATCGGGAGCGTCCAGTCTCGCGAGAACTTGCAGGGTGGTTTCCCATCGGGGCGAGTCGAGGAGGGGAGTGGACTCAGGGAGGATCGGTGCGAGCAGTCCCCACTCGTGCAACAGTTCGAT
>JALSIV010000021.1 GCA_026989685.1 Pirellulaceae bacterium
TGGGGCAGGGCATCGCCACACTGTTCCAGCGCTGCTGAATCGGCGCTGGAGTTCATTTCTGCCGCAGCGACGCGATGATTCGGCGGCGAGCTTCTTCCGGATCGCGTAGGCGCGTCAGCGCGTCGCGGTAGAGCGTATCCCCATGCTGTACGACCCACTGCTCCGGATCGACCTCGGCAGCCGACCGGTCTAAACGATTGTCATCCATCCCGGGCATTCTACCTCACCCTATCTCGAGACGGGAGCGTTTCCCGCTTGAGTGACGTGTGATTGGGTGAGTTCTTACAGGGTGAGTGCGTCGAGGAGCGGGATTCAAGCCACATCGCCTTACTTCAGCAGTTCCAGAGCGGCCGCGATCATCGCGGGCACCCCGGTCTGCAGTGCGGGGCGAGCGTCGGGGTAGTAGAAGGGCGAATGGAGCGAGACGGGCGAGTTCATTTTGGCCAGCCGCTCGCGATCGACCGATCCGAGCCAGAACATGAAGATGGGAGTTTTGGGGGACCGGTAGAGCGCGAAATCCTCGGCACCCATGACCGGCGGCACCTCCACCACTCGCTCTTTGCCCAGCACTTTCTGCATGGCGGGAACCACACGATCGACCAGTGCCGGATCGTTGTACACGGCCGGCAAGCCCTCGCTGAACTGCACCTGCGGCTCGGCCGCGCCCATGCTGGCCGCAATGCCCTTCGCCTTGCGTTTGATGGCCTGCTTGAGTTGCTCGCGCACTTTGGGAGAATAGCTGCGGATGGTGGCCTGCAGATGACAGCGATCGGGAATAATGTTGTGCTTGGTCCCCGCCTGAATCGAGCCGACGGAGATCACGGCCGATTCGACCGGATCGACTTCTCGAGCCACAATGGTTTGCAGCGCCAGCACCAACTGGGCTGCTTGCACGATTGGATCGATGGTGGTGTGCGGAAAGGCACCGTGTCCGCCGCGGCCGAACAGTGTGATGTCGCAGCTATCGACGTTGGCGAGAGCATACCCTTTCCGATAGCCGATCAGCCCAGCCGGCAGGTTGGAGGCGACGTGTAGGGCAATGACGCAGTCGGGATGCCCGAAGCGTCGATAGAGCCCGTGCTCCAGCATGGCGCGGGCGCCCAACCCCTTCTCTTCGGCCGGTTGCGCAACGAACAGGATCGTTCCCTTCCAGAGGTTCTTGTGCGTTGCCAGATAGCGCGCAACGCCGATGAAGTTGGTCATATGCAAGTCGTGACCGCAGGCATGCATCACTCCGACCTGTCCCTCGCCGTCGGGATGGGGCACGCGCACTTTCGAGGCGAAGGGGAGGCCGGTTTGTTCCACCACCGGGAGGGCATCCATGTCGGTGCGGATCAGCAACGTCTTACCATCGCCGTTGTGCAATACTCCCACGACGCCGTGCCCGCCCACGCCTGTTGTCACCTCGATTCCCAGCGCCCGCAGTTCGCCCGCCACGCGCTTCGCCGTCTGCTCTTCGTGCAGCGACAATTCGGGGTTGGCGTGCAAATGGCCGTACAGGGCCATCAGCGACTCGAGTTCGCCCTGCAACCATTTCGCCGGCTCGTCGCCTCGAACCGGCACGCCGGAAAGAACGACCGCCAGCGTCAACAGCAAGACGGCGGAATTCGCCAACAAGCTCGTTTTTCTCAGCGGCGTCATGGTTAAGATGCCTCCGACGCCGACGAGCCACAAAGCAGCATTGGTCGGCTCTGTTTTTCTCAGCGGCGTCATGGTTGAAAGGTCTCCGGGGGTTAGCCGTGGCGGAGAGCGGCTTGGGCTGCCGCCAGGCGGGCGATGGGAACGCGGAAGGGTGAGCAGCTGACGTAGTCCAACCCGACCCGGTGGCAAAAGTCGATCGACGGCGGATTGCCCCCGTGCTCGCCGCAAATGCCGGTCTTGAGCCCCGGGCTGGCTTCGCGACCGCAGCGCACTGCCATGGAAACGAGTTGACCGACCCCCCATTCATCGAGCTGCTGGAATGGATCGACGTGCAGGATCTCTTTTTGCAGGTAGTCGGGCAGAAACGCGTTGATGTCATCGCGGCTGAATCCGTACGTCATTTGCGTCAGGTCGTTGGTGCCGAAGCTGAAGAAATCGGCATGGCCGGCGACCTCGCCCGCCGTCAATGCGGCGCGAGGTACCTCGATCATCGTACCGATGGGAATGTCGAGCTTGCCGGTGAACTTGTTCTCGCGCTTGACTTCTTCAATGACGTCGGCGGCCAGTTTGCGCAGGTAGGCCAGCTCCGTGGCCATCCCCACCAGGGGAATCATGATTTCCGGCTGCGCGTCGATCCGCTTCTTCTTGCAGGCGATGGCGGCTTCCACGATGGCTCTTACCTGCATCAACAGGATTTCGGGATAGGTGATACTCAGCCGGCAGCCGCGATGTCCCAGCATGGGATTGGCTTCGTGGAGTTGCTCGACGCGCCGCTTGACCGCAGCCGGTGAAATACCGATTTCGCGAGCCAACTGGCGTTGGCTCTTGGCGTCGTGAGGAACGAATTCGTGGAGCGGCGGATCGAGCAGCCGCACCGTGACCGGCAGCCCCTTCATCGCGGTGAAGATGCCGACGAAGTCGGCTCGCTGATAGGGCAGCAATTTGGCCAAGGCGGCCTCGCGGGCTTCTTTGCTGTCGGCCAGGATCATCTCCCGCATCGCCGCGATTCGCTCTTCCTGGAAGAACATATGCTCGGTGCGGCAGAGCCCGATGCCTTGAGCGCCGAACGAACGAGCTCGCGTCGCGTCGTCGGGCGTGTCGGCATTGGTGCGCACCCGCAGTGTGCGGTACTTGTCCGCCCATTTCATCACCTTGGCGAAGTCGCCCGACAGCTTGGGTTGCTCGGTGGCAACGGCACCGGCCATCACTTCACCGGTCGAACCGTCGATGGAAATGACGTCGCTTGAGGTGAAGGTTCGGCCGCCAACCGTGAATTTGCGGCTCTTCTCGTGGATCGAGATTTCATGGGCGCCGGCCACGCAGCATCGTCCCCAACCTCGAGCGACCACGGCGGCGTGACTGGTCATGCCGCCGGTGCTGGTCAAGATGCCGACGGCGCTGTGCATGCCGTCGATATCTTCGGGGCTGGTCTCTTTGCGAACCAGGATCACTTCTTCACCGGCCTCGGTTCGCTGGACCGCTTCTTCGGCCGTGAAGGCGGGTTTGCCGACCGCGGCGCCGGGCGAGGCGGGGAGGCCGCGCGTCAGCACCGTTGCCTGCTGCTTGGCTTTGGCAGAAAAACTGGGCAGCAGCAGTTGAATCAGGTCGCCGGCCGGGATCCGCAGCAGCGCCGTCTTCTCGTCGATCAGCTTTTCCCGCACCATGTCGCAGGCGATCTTGACGGCGGCCGCGCCGGTGCGCTTGCCGGTGCGGGTTTGCAGCATGAACAACTTGCCACGCTCGATCGTGAACTCGATGTCCTGCATGTCGCGATAATGGTCCTCGAGCGTCTTCTTGATCGCCAGCAATTCCTTGTAGACGCGACGATTCCACTTGGGCATTTCGGACACCGGAAGCGGCGTGCGAATGCCGGCCACGACGTCTTCACCTTGAGCGTTGATCAGGAACTCGCCGTACAGCTTGTTTTGACCGGTGGAGGGATTTCGGGTGAACGCGACGCCCGTCCCCGAGTCGTCCCCCATGTTTCCAAACACCATCGTTTGCACGTTGACGGCCGTGCCCAGCAGACCGCGGATCCCTTCCACTTCGCGGTAGCGCTTGGCTCGAGGCGTATTCCAACTCGCGAAGACCGCCCGGATCGCCCGCTCGAGTTGCTCAAAAGGATCCTGGGGAAAGGGCACTCCCGAGTGTTTGCGGAAAACTCCCTTGTAAAGCTCGCACAGTTGCTTCAGGCCGTCGGCGGAGACATCGGTGTCGAGCTTCACCTTGAGTTTCTTCTTTAGCGAAGCGAACGCTTCCTCGAAGTAGTGATGGTCGACTCCCATCACCACGTTTCCGAACATGTTGATCAGTCGCCGGTAGGCGTCATAGGCGAAACGGGGATTCTGCGTGGCGGCAGCCAGCCCCTCGATCGATGCGTCGGTGAGCCCCAGGTTCAAGATGGTATCCATCATGCCGGGCATCGAGACAGCGGCGCCCGAACGGACCGACACCAGCAGCGGATTGGTAGCGTCGCCGAAGCGCTTGCCCAGCTCCTTCTCGAGTTGCCTGACCGATTTGCGGACGTCGTCCATCAGGCCGTCGGGCAGCCGCTCGCCCAGCTCGTAGTATTCGGCGCAAACTTCGGTGGTGATGGTGAAACCGGGAGGAACCGGCAAGCCGATACTGGTCATTTCGGCCAGGTTGGCGCCTTTCCCGCCGAGTAGCTCCTTGCCCTTGCCTTGCCCTTCGGCTTTGTTGGCGCCGAAATAATAGGTCCTTTTTTTCGCTCGAGTCCGTCGTGCTGCCTTGGCCATAATCGACTGCTTCTTTCCTAAAAAGCGGGATCCCGGGATGATCTGCAAGCCGCCTCGCCGTGGATGGGCCGCGAGCCTCGAGGAGGCGCGGGGCGTTCGGCCGGTTCGGGGGGATTCTCCGGCGGCTGCGAAAAAGCCGCGAAGCGACCCCGCCAGCGCGCAGTCGGCGCGCGGCGTTACCTGCGAAACAAAGTGCCGAATCTAGCAGGGGGGCCCCCGAGCGTCAACCAAGCGCCGTCGTGGCGGGTTACCGCTTCGAGGCCGCTCGCCGTTTTGACTGAAACAGCTCCACGCGAGGATGCATGGTGTACAGATTCCAGCGACCCTGGTCCAGCAGGTAGATTCCGCTGCTGCGGTTTCCGGCGATCACCGGGTTGCCCGGGTATTTCTTCCAGTGGATCAAGTCGTCCGAAACGGCCAGATTGGTCGACCAGTCCCGCCAGGGACGGTGGGCCGTGGCGTGGTAGGTCAGGTAGTAGCGGCCCTGGTAACGGAATACCTGATTGGCGGCGACCGCATGCCGGTCGTAGGTCTCCGGGCCCGGCCGCAATACGGGTTCGTCCCGGACCAGAGTCCAAATCTTGCGGTCTTTCGATGTGGCCAACCACACGGCTGCGTCGCGCCGTTCGTAGAACAGATACCACGTTCCGTTTTCGATCCAGACCGTTGGCGTACCGTACGGCCCCGGTTCGATCGGCCGGCCGTCCCGATGGCGAATGTCGAGCCGACCCTGCTCGGACCACTTGATGCCGTCGTCGGAGACCATGTGGTGAGCCCGATCCTGCTTCCCTTCGGCAAACAGGTAGTACTTGCCTCGATACTTGACGACAAACACGTCTTCAGTCCACTCGCTGTCGTCGATCGGGTTGTGAGGATACCGCTTCCAATGGACTCCGTCGCGCGAAGTGGCCAATCCCAGATGCATGGTGGCTCCCGGCCCTTTGCGGTAGCCCGTGTAGTAGAGGCGGTACTCGTTCCCGTCTTTCAGAATGAACCCGCGTTCCCGGATCAACTCGTCCCACGTCGAGCGGCCGGTGCCGGTAAACAGGGGATTGGCGGGGTGCGGTTGGAACTGGACAAGTTCTCGGGGAAAGAGGTCCGGTTTCTCATCGGCTGGGAGCGAGCCGGTACCCCAAAGCAAGGCGACCATCATGACCGGCACCCCGCAGAACCGAAGTGCGGGCCCCATTCTCGCGGCAAGAAGCCGGTAGCCCAAGCGTGCGCGGTCCGTAGTTGGAAACGGGCATACGGCGAACATGCGGGCGGTGTACGAGCGTTTTGTGGAGAAAGATGGCATGGGTCTGGTTTTTCTGGTTGTTGATCGTCCCCGCCGGGCGTTGTCGCCGAACGGATGCCAGTGAACGGCTCCGAGACTTTCCTCGCCCCGAATTTCACGATAGACTCTGGTTAGCCCTCACAGAACCCTGGCTTTCGTTTTCCCACCTTGAGCGCACCCTCTACGACTTGCCGCTTTGAGGGTGCTCCTCAGCACAAAGGTCACTTGCCATGTTGTCACGACTGCTGCCGTTCGCCCTGCCCGTCGCCCTGCTTGCTGTCCCTCTTCGAGCCGACCCGCCCGTCGTGCTCGACCTGGCCGGAGAAAAGGGCCGGCAGGTCGTCGTGGATCGCGAAGAAGGGCAATACCTGGGACACCCCACGACCGTGTTGCTGGAAGACAACAAGACCATCCTCTGTGTCTATCCCAAAGGACACGGACGAGGAGCCATCGTCTACAAGCGGAGCATCGACGGGGGGCTGACCTGGAGCGATCGGTTGCCGACACCTGCAAGCTGGGCGACCAGCAAGGAAGTGCCCACCATTCATCGTGTTGTCGATGCGCAAGGCAAGAAACGCCTCATCCTCTGGTCGGGACTCTATCCGGCTCGCCTGTCCGTCAGTGAGGACGACGGTCGGCATTGGAGCGAATTGGAGCCGGTGGGAGATTGGGGCGGTATCGTGGTGATGGGGAGTGTGGTCCGGCTTGAGACTCCCGGTCACTACATGGCACTGTTCCACGACGACGGTCGCTTTTTTCGCAAAGTCCCCAAGGTAGCGCGGCCGAAAGTGATGACACTCTATAAGACGTTTTCCACCGACGGCGGTCTGACCTGGTCGGAGCCCGAAGCCATCTATGCCAGCAGCGAAGTGCATCTGTGCGAACCGGGGTGCATCCGATCTCCCGACGGAAAACAGCTCGCGGTGTTGCTGAGGGAGAACCGGCGCCGCAAGCGATCGCACATCATCTTCAGCAACGACGAAGGAAAAACCTGGACGGCGCCTCGAGAAGTCCCCCTGCCGCTCACAGGCGATCGCCACACCGGGAAGTACTCGCCGGACGGCCGGTTGCTGATCTCGTTCCGCTGTATTTCACCGGTGGATGCTCGAGCGGACCGGCCGTTCGAAGGTGACTGGGTCGCCTGGGTCGGCACTTACGACGACCTGGTGGAGGGACGCGAGGGCCAGTATTTCGTCCGGTTGATGGACAACACCAAGGGATACGATACGACCTATCCGGGCGTGGAGGTTCTCCCCGACGGCACATTCGTACTGACCACCTATGGCCACTGGACCGAGGGTGAGCAGCCTTACATCGTGAGTGTCCGACTGAAACTTTCCGAACTGGACGCCAAAGCCGCCCAACCCCGCTGACCACCCCGCCCAATTCACATTTCACATTTTACATTTCACATTTTACATTTCTTACCACCGATCCATACCACTCGGGCCGGCGGTCGGCGAACCGGTCGCGTTACCAGCCGACTTGCAGGGATCCCAGCACGGCGTAAGCGATGAAGACGCCGTAGAGACCGCACAGCAAGAGCGCCTTGTTGCGAGTCAACTGCTGTTGCCACCACATCAGGGCGAGCGTGGCGACGGTGAGGCCGACCAGCAGGATGCGCAGTCCCAACAGGCCGGGAATCGGTTCGCCGTCTTGCAGCAGGCTTACGGGTTGCCATCCGGTCAGATACGAGTTGATCAGCAGGGGGATGGAGAGGCAAATGCAGATGTCGAAGATGTTCGAACCGAAAGCGTTGGAGATGGCCCCGCCATCGTCGCCTCGCATGGCCGAACCGATCGAGAGTAACGTGTCCGGGACGGAAGAAGCGGCGGCGGCCAGAATCACCGCCACGAAGAAGGTGGGCACTTCCAAATATTCCGCTGTGGCGCGCGTTACTTCCACCAGGCAATAGCAGGCGATGGCGGCGGCGAGGGTGGCAATGGCGATAATGGCCCAGGCGGTCATGTGATTCAATCGAACGTGCCAGTAGTTGAAGAAGACGCCGGCCGATTCATGGTCCTCTTCGTCGTCGCCGCTCTTTTCGAGTTCGCCTCTCGCCTTTGCGACCATCGTCCGACTGACGCGATAACCGTCGCTTGCCATTTCACCGATGATTTTCCTTACGGCGAGGTCGTCCGGTCGGCTCGCCAGATACCGTTTCAGCAGGCCCATACGCTCGCGGTAAAGCCGGGCATCCCGCACCAGGTGGGCGATGTAGAGGAGGTAGCCGGCGATCAGCACGAGTGCCATCCACCAGCGCATGGTGTCTTGGAACAGGAACAGGATCAGCACCATTTCGCACATCACGAACCACAACCCGTCTCGGAAGATGACTTCCGGGTCGACGTCGATGACCGGATGTTCCTTGCGGCGGAACGAGATCACCAGAGCACAGGCGGCCGGAATCAGGATCATGTTGTAGACCGCGCTGCCGGCGCAAGTGGCGATGGTGGCACCGAACCCCTCGGCGCCCGCGTCGACCAGGCTCTGGGGTTCACCGTCACCGGCGCTGATGGCGGCCAGCACGAAGAAGATGCCGGAGAACAGCTCCGGCATCGAACTGCTGACCGCATCGAGCGTCGCTCCGCGGACCGAACCGGGGAGTCGCAACGAGTTGCCGATCCATTGGGCCGCATCGGCGAACGGATCGCAGGCCTGCCAGATGGCGATCGAGATCACGGTCACCGCGGCGATCAGATAGGGGAGGGTCCATTCCGAGCCGAGCAGCCGGAACAGGATCATGGCAACGAGCGCCATCACGGTCAGAAGCAGAGCCGGCCAGGGAACGCGAGATGTCTCAGGGATGTTCATCGAACGGGCCGTGCGAACAAGCAACAGCAAAGGCATTCAGGCGATACCTGTCAATTGTGACGAATCAACACGACGTCGCCATCCTGGATGATGTAGTCACGAGGCTCCTGCCGCATCAATCCCTCCGCCTTGACGGCTCGTTCGCTCCCCAGGCGCACCAAGTCTTCCACCCGCATCACCTCGGCTCGAATGAACCCCTTGGCCAGATCGGTGTGAATGTTCCCAGCCGCCTCGACCGCCGTGGTCCCCTTGCGGATCATCCAGCTTCTGACTTCTTTGGGGCCGGCAGTGAAGAACAGCATCTGCCCGGACGCGTCCATCAGCTCCCGTATCAAGCCGGCCCGATCGGCGGCTTGCACTCCCATCTCCTGGCAAAACTCGCGGCGCTCCTGGTCGGACAGGTTTTCCAGTTCCAGTTGCAGTTGCAAGGGAACGGCGCGGCAGGGAGCTCCCTGCGGCGCGAGTGCTTCCAGCGGAGCCATGTCGGTGACTTCGTCATCCGTGTTGATCAGAAAGAACCGCGGTTTTTGCGAGAAGAGCTGGAACGCTTTGAGTTGCTTTTCCTGGTCGGCGGTCAGTTTCACATCGTCGATGTGTCCGTGCTGTTCGAGGGAGTCTTGCAATTGCTGGAGGGCTGCTTGTTCGGCCAGCAGGTCATCGCGGTTGGGTCGAGGTTTCTTGACTTGTTCGGCCAGGCGCTCCAGGCGCCGACCGATGATATCGAGATCGGCGATCAGCAGATCGTCTTTGAAGGACTCCAGATCGGATCGCGGATCGGCGCCGCCGAAGGCTGCCACGACGATTACCAGGCAGTCCGATTCGCGGATCAACACGAGCTTCGCGGCCGATCCTTCATGAGACCTCGCCAGGCCCGGCGTGTCGACCAGTTCGATTCCGGCTCGAGTAATCTTCTTGGGTTGATAGATCTCGGCCAGAGCCTCGATTCGATCGTCCGGGACATGGCAGATCGCCGACTGTCCTTGATGGATGCTGGCGGGATCGGGAGCGACTCGCGTAAGCCACTGAAACAGCGTGCTCTTCCCGCTTGCTTGATAGCCGACGATACCGATGCGCATGGGGGATCACTTCCTAGGGAGGACAGGCACGACAATGGTCGGCGGCCGCGACAGGGGTCACTGGACAGGGGGCACCGTTTGTCACGTGCGCCTTTTGCGCTGTTGGCGCCATTGGTGGTAGGCTGCTTCGAGTTGGCCCAGAGCCTGGGAAGCGGCTTCCACCAGTGGTGCGGGAGCGCCTTCGGGGCGAAAGCGATCTTGATAGTAGGCTTCGACGATCTGTTCGGGGAGGGCACTGGCGGCGGGATCGTTCAAGGTTTCCGCGATTCGCCAGGCGCTGGATCGAGCGAATTCGCGGGGCGTCGTTCCGGGGGGCCGCTGGCAGCCGAACCGCCGCAGCAGCAGTTCCAGTTTCCGGTAGTAGACGATCGAGGGGAGAGGGGCGCGCGCAGTACGTTGGCGGCGCCGTCTTCCCGGCCACCGGATGCGAACCAGCAAGGCGGTCACGACTCCCGCGGCGGCGATCATCGCCAATTTCCACCATTGCCAGCCGCTTTTTCTCCCCGTTCCCCCGGACGTCCGTTTGCGCTGGTCCGGTCGCCATTGTCGGGGTGACAGCAACTGGGTCCAATCCCATTGACTCGAGGTGTCCAGGCGGCCCAGCCCAGCCGCGCGTTGCTGGTCCGGATTCAAATTCAGCACGTAGTCGCTCCACAGCCACTGGGCGTAGTCGAGCGAGTCGTTGACGCGATCGAGGATATTTCGGTCGGCACCGGCGGCGTCTTCTCGAGCAGGTGTAGGATCGAGCCGCAGCCAGCCGCCACCGGCGTGGCGCTCCACCTCCTGAATGGCGTTGATGGGAATTTCTTCCGGCCGCACGTATGCCTCGACCCATGCATGAGCGTCCCGCTGCCGCACGAGATAGTATTGGCCGAAGTGATTGAACTCCCCTCCCTTGTAACCGATGACGATGCGCGACGGGATTCCCACGGCTCGCAGCATCAAAGCCAGAGCGCTGGAGAAGTACTGACAATGGCCGTGGCGGTGATTCACGACAAAGTCCTCGACCGGATCGAGTTCGGGGCGCCGCCTCGAGCGGATTTCCGTCAGGTCGAGTGTGTAAGTGAATCGCCCGTCTTCGAGAAACCAGTTCTGCAACGCGATTGCCTGTTCGTAGTGGTTGCCGTTGGGGGCGCGTTCGGCGACGATCCGCTTGGCCAGTCTGCGAAGGCCCGGGAACCGATCTTCCGGTTCTTCGAAGGTTCCCAATCGGTCGTAATCTTCGGGCTGCATTTTCAGCAGTCGATGGTGCTCGGCCAGCAGACGGAAACGTTGCCTCGCCGTCTCGAGAGGATTGACGTGAGGAGTCACCGGTGTTTGCAAGCCAAAGCGGAAGGCGGTGGTCGCCGTCTCATACCGGTAACTGCGGCTGTTCGACGATTGCTGTTCACCTTCGTCTTGCTTGCGAAACAGCGTCCGCAGTCCGGTATTGAACCGGAGGTCCTCGGGGGTCTGCTGCGTGGAATAGGGCGGGTAGATAAAGAACAGCCGCGAATCGCGGGTCGGTTCCAGCAAGATATCGACGGCGACCAGTTCCGCCGTCGGCTTGGCCCGGCTCAGTCTCATGCTGCCACGGCCCCCCTGAGCGACATCGGCTTTCCAGCGAGGTCGTCCTTTGTCGAGTACATAGCGGGTCAACACGCCACCGCGGAAATAGGGAGTGGTGATGACGGTATAGGGGGCATCGGTGCGAGCGTGCCGAAAGGTGACTCGCATCACCAGCCGGTTGCTTTTCAGCAGTTTTCCCATTTCGTCGAACGTGATTTCCGGCGAGAATCCGACGCGTTGCGAAGCGGCGAACCCTCCCTCTTGCCAGCCGATGCCGCCGACTCGAGGCAGCGTGTAAAAGAACGTTGCCCCGAACAACACGGTCGCCGCGGCGACCGCCGCGATTTCTCTCAAGACTCCGTGGCGGACCAGTCCGCGACTGACGGCCGGCGGTGGTTCGACGGGTTGGAATTCGATTTGCGAGAGCAGCGGATTGCGCCGGCGCCATCGGGGGGCGTGGAGTCCGATTCCCTGATTGCCACGATACAGCGAAAACAGCGAAATCGCGTAAGTACCGACGACGGTGTAGGCAAGTACCATCAGCCCGAACGCCAGGCTGTGGGTCAGCAGGGCCGCTACGACGACCGCGAGCAGGCTGAAGATGGCGACCTGGCCGTATACCCGTTCGTTTTTCTTTTGCGACAGCAGAATAATCTGCACGTATACTAACAGCTCTCCAATCGCCAAAAGCTGCTTGCGGCTGGAAAGCGAAAAGAAGTCGTTGAGGATCAATACGGCGGTGACCAGCATGGCTCCGTTGGCGATGAACCGATGGACGTAGAACCAGCCCAGGCAATCGTTCAGTACGAACGCGGCCAAGGCGGCGGCCGCGATGGTGTACGTGAACCAAGGTTCTTCCTGTCCCAGGCCCAGCATGGCCGCGGAAAGGATCACCAGGCTGACGGTCAGCAACTGCAGCAATCGAAGCAAGCTCATGAGACGACTCCCGTCGGCACTCCCTGCGACGCGGGAGGGGCCACGTCTGCGGTTTCCGGTTCGGATCCCAAAGAGTCTTCGAACCAACGACCGTAGTCATCGGGGCCGATCCACAGCAAGTTGCTCACGCCGGCCGGCGCCATCGCCGGCCGCGGGCGTGTGCTGATCACAATCAGATTACGCTGACGGAGGTCGATCTGTCTCCACCATTCTTCACCTGGTGACGCGTCCGAGTCACAGTGAGGTTGTGCGACCGCCAGCGCATCGAGAATGCGAGCCGCCATGGTGGACTTGACGACGCCGCGCCAACTCTCCGTCTCTTTTCCCCGCAGGACCATTTGCACTTCGTGTTCGCCCCGCCTGCGCCGATCTTCGATAATCGTGGCCACGAATCGCAACGCCGATTCGACTTGATCCGTCACGGACGCCGGGTCGTCCCTCGGTGCCCATAAGTCGACGACCAGCGTCAGCGCCTCGTCCCGACGTTGCTCGAACTGGCGGACCGTCAAGGCGTTGAGGCGGGCGGTGGTGCGCCAATGGATCCAGCGGCGGCTGTCTCCCGGCCGCCACTCGCGCAGCCCGTAGTAGTCGCCTTCCAGCCTTCCTTTGCGCGGTTGCGAGGTGCGCTGTCCGAGTTGAGCCTGACGCAGCATGGCCTGCCACGACGGCAGCAGCTTTCCCAGTGCCGGCCAGACGGTGACGGTTCGCCGACGGCGCAACAGGGCACTGGTACGCACCAGTCCCAGCGGAAAGGAGGTGGACAACTTGAGTGGTCCCAATTCGTACAATCCACGCTGGGGAAAGACCAGACGGTAGGAGACCCGCACGGTGCGTCCGGGAGCCAGGCACGGCGCGACGATGCGAGACCGCACATACCCGGGCACCCCCGGTTGCCGAACGCCCTCATCGACGACGACGCCCCAGGCGGCCAGCTTGGCATCCTGGTTGTGCAGCAGCCACGATGCCGTGAGCGTCTCGCCGACGTGGGCTCGCGCCAGAGGCACCTCGGTGGCCGTGATGCGGCGAAGCGCCCATCGCGCCAGCAGCCAGTTCCACAACAACGGTCCGATCATCAACCCAGCCAGCAGTACCAGCAGGTTCACTTCCCGCAACACGGCGCCGCCGACGATGAAGGCGATCACCAACAAGTAATACCAGCCTTCCGCGGTGAGCCGCTGTTTGGGTGGCAGGAAGGCCTCGCGGCGCTTCCGTCGCTCGGGATGTGCCTGATGAGCAATCATGAGAGTCAGTCCGGTTGCCAGTGAAACCCAAGTCGGTGGAAGCTAGACGGGAACCACCACTTGTTCGACGAGTTGTTCGATCAGTTGTTCCGTCTCGCGAGCTCGTGTTCCTTGCACGTAGCCTCGAGGAATGACGCGGTGAGCGAGCACGGCGGGTGCCAACTGCTTGATGTCGTCGGGGACGACGAAATCCCGGCCGGCGAGAAACGCGGCCGCCTGCGCAGCTCGGTACAAATTGAGTGCTCCTCGCGTACTCACGCCGACATGCAAGTCCTCGTGGTTGCGAGTCGCGTCGACGATATCGAGCAGATACTCCGAAACCGCCTCGTCGACACGTACATCCCCCACTGCCTGTTGCAACTGCAGCACGTCCTGATCGTTCAGCACGGCTTCCAGCTTGTCGACCGGTTCGCCATGCCGGTGAGTCTGCAATACCTGGCGTTCGTGATCGCGATCGGGATAGCCGATCGAAATCCGCAGCAGGAATCGGTCCAGTTGACTCTCGGGCAGCGGGTAGGTGCCTTCGTACTCGTAGGGGTTCTGAGTGGCGATGACGATGAACGGTTGGGGAAGCGAGTGGGTCAGACCATCCGCGGAAACCTGCCGGTCGCTCATGGCCTCCAGCAGTGCGCTTTGCGTTCGCGGCGGGGCTCGATTGATCTCATCGGCCAGGACCACGTTGGCGAAAATGGGCCCTTGATTGAAGGAGAATTCGTGGTTCTTGGCGTCGTACACGCTGCTCCCGACAATATCGCTGGGCAGCAGGTCGGGAGTGAACTGCAGCCGGCAAAACCGGCCATGTATGCTCCGCGCCAGTGCCTTTCCCACTAGGGTCTTCCCCACCCCGGGTACGTCTTCCAACAACAGATGTTCGCCGGAGAGGAGCGCCACCAGACAGTAGCGGACGACTTCCGGCTTTCCCAACACCACGCTCCCGATATTGGCTTCCAGATCGGTGACTCTTTGGTGCAGTTCCTCGCGGTTCATGAACAGGCCTCAAGAGAAGGGATCCAAACGCGTGCGCCTCGCGTTTCATCCTATCTGCCGGACGACGGCAAAGAAAGCCGCGAAAGGTGTGAAGCGAGTCGGCCGGCTGTGGTATACTGCTTCCTGGCGTAAATCGCTGCGGTGGCCGCCCGGAGGCGGTGTGGGGAGTATCGGGGACCGGAGAGGCGAGCGGCAAAGAGATGGCTGGGTCGAAACCACGATCATCGTTGCGAACCGTGCGTAGCGCCGAGCGCCCGATGCGGAAAATGCCGCCGCTGTATTCCCTGACCGGCACCTCTCCCTTGCCGCCCGTCGACGAATGGCCGGCTCGCCAGCCCCCTCCACCGATTGGCGACTTGGACGGCCCGGCACTGTTGACCGGGGAGACTTGGGGATGCCAATGTCCCGACTGTGGGGCGCCGTTGGCCATTCGGGCCTGGCTGGGACGAGTCGACTGTTGGTCGTGTGGCGCGGCGGTCGCCCTCGATCGGCTCTCTCCGGCACCACCGAAGCGCGCTCCCGCTCCCTCGGCTGCTCCGTCGTCAAGAACTTTCCCTCCCCTGACTCCCGCCTCGGCGCCGGCTCGCCGCGCCGTCGCACCTCCTCGGCCTGCCGCCGCTGCGGCGGTGTCGGCCCAACCTTCCCGGCGTCGCACAACGGTCGTCGCATCCTATGACACCAGCGGATTCTTGTCGCCGTGGCTGATCAGTCTGATCATCCATTTGATCGTGCTCACGCTGCTGGGGTTGCTGGAGTTTCCCGGTCCGGAGGACCCTGCGATTACGTTGTCGGCGGTCGTTGCCGAACCGGTTCGCGAGGGCGATCGAGAACCGGAGTTCGAGGTGCCTCGCGACGCCGAATTCGATCTGCCGGTCCCCACCGTCGATCTGAGCAACCCGCAGACGCGACGCATGATGGTGCGCGCGGACCAGGACGCCCGGCGACTCCGCGTGGTCGAGGCCGACAACCCATACCTGGAACCTCTGCCGAAAGTCGCGTCCAAGTTGCAGAGTTCCCAGCGATCGGCGATGGTCCTCAGCAGGGATCCTCGGCTGCGCGTCGAGATCATCAAACAGGAAGGAGGAACCACGCTCACCGAGGCGGCGGTCGCTCGAGGCCTCCATTGGCTGCAGCAACATCAAGCCGACGACGGGAGCTGGTCTCTCAGGGAATTCTGGCGGGACGCCGGTTGCCGCTGTTCGGCTCGAGGCAGCACGGCAAACCGCCATGTAGCCACTTCACTGGCTCTGCTTCCGTTTCTCGGCGCTGGACAGACGCATCTGACCGGCTACTATCGCGACTCGGTGGCTCGCGGTTTGCGCTGGTTGATCGAGCACCAGCGTCCCGACGGCGACCTCCGCGGCAGTGAAAGCCAGGTACCCGGAATGTACGGGCACGGCCAAGCCGCCGTCGTACTGTGCGAAGCCTATTTGATGACGGGAGACGAAGCGCTGCGCGAGCCGGCTCAGAAGGCGATCAGTTTCATCGTGGACGCTCAATACGAAGACGGCGGATGGCGTTATTTTCCCAGGCAGAAGTTGTCGCGCGCCCGCTCGAGCGACACCAGTGTGGTCGGTTGGCAACTGATGGCACTGCAAAGCGCGGTGGCTGCCGAGCTCGATGTGCCCGACGCCACGTTCGAAGCCGCCTCACACTATCTCGATAGCGTCGCCCGTGACGGCGACAGCCTTTATGGCTATCAGCGAGGCAGCTCGCCGTCTCCGGCCATGACGGCCGAAGCCTTGCTGTGCCGGGTTTATCTCGGCTGGCAAAAGGACCGTCCCGGTCTGCGGCGAGGACTCGACTATCTCCTCTCCGATGCCTCCCCGCGTCGCGGGGCGATCAACATGTACTATTGGTACTACGGTACCCAGGTGTTCCACCACTACGGCGGTTCGCGTTGGAACCGCTGGAACGGCGCCGTGCGCGATCGCCTCGTGGCGGCTCAAGAGCGAAAAGGCCATCAGGCCGGCAGTTGGGCTCCTCAAGGCGGCCACGATTCCAGCGGCGGGCGGCTCTACATGACGGCCCTGGCGATCTGCACGCTCGAAGTCTACTATCGCCATTTGCCGATCTTTCGAGCTCTCGATCTGGAGCCTCGGGCAGCGCAATGATCCTCACGCGACGAAAAGGAACAGCATCGTGGGAACTGGCAGCGGACCGCGGAGAAGCTATCTGGTGACCGGCGCCGCTTCGGGATTGGGAGCCGCCACCGCGCGGTACCTGGCGAGCGAAGGAATGCCGGTCGTGCTGGCCGATTTGGAGGGAGATACCGCCCGGCAGCTCGCCGCTCAACTGGGAGACGCCTGCCGCGGTGTCACCATGGACGTGACCAGCGAAGCGGACGTCTTGGCCGGGCTGAAGGAGGCGAGCGAGCTGGCGCCCCTTCACGGCGTGATCCACTGCGCCGGTATTTTGGCGGCCGGCCGAGTCGTTTCCAAGCAGGGGCCGCACGATCTGGCCGCGTTTCAAAAGGCGATCGAAATCAATCTCACGGGGTCGTTCAACGTCTTGCGACTGGCCGCGGCGCACTTGCAGCAAAACGAGCCCGACGCCGAAGGAGAGCGCGGCGTGATCGTGCTCACGTCGTCGGTCGCCGCATTCGAAGGTCAGATCGGACAAATCGCCTACTCGGCAGCCAAGGGAGGCGTGGCCAGCATGGTGTTGCCGGCCGCACGCGAACTGGGCAGGTTCGGCATCCGTGTCGTGGCGGTCGCTCCGGGAGTCTTCGAGACGCCGATGATGCAGGCGGCCCCCGAGGCGGTGCGCGAGTCGCTGATCGCGCAGGCCGTGTTCCCGCACCGATTGGGCAAGCCGCACGAGTTCGCGGAATTCGTTTGGCAGATCTGCCGCAATCGGATGCTCAACGGCAGCGTGCTGCGTCTGGACGGCGCGATGCGCATGCAAGCCAAATAGGCGCAACATTACGATTCGAGTTCCATTCCGCCGGCGCTGCAGACGAACAGGATCCGCGGCAATTCGCCGGCAAACGCCTCCATCCGATGGAAGAACTCGAGTTCGTCTCCTTCGGCCGGTGGTACGAATCCGAGAATCACGACCGAGGCGTGCTGGGAAGTCTCCTGAATGGCGACAGCCGGTTCTTCGTGCACGATGGCCAACACCTCCGCGGCAATGCGTGCTTCGGCGCAGAGTTGCCGTGCATGTTGAATCACACCCAGCTTGGCCTCCTCGCTTTGCACCACACGCAACAGGCGAATCCGGTTGGTCCGCCATTGCGGGTTCTGATGAAGCAGATGAGCCAGCAGCACCATCAGTCCGCCGTTTTGTTTTCCATACCACCAGATGTCGATGGTTCCTCGAGGCACATACCACACGTCGTTCCGCGGATCGCTCTTACCCTCGCTGCGACGTTCCAGGAAGCGAGCGGCAATGATGCTGCGCTGCAGCCGTGAGACGACGCGGACTGCCGCGCCGAAGATCTCGGCTCGTCCCGCATCGTTGGGCCAGCCGAACAGAACCGTGTTGGGACGCATGGCGCCGATGCCATGGCACTGCACCATCGCCTCGATGCCGTCGGTCAAATGTTGCGATACGACCACCGCCGGAAAGGCCTGCAGTTCCAGTTTCTCGATAAATGATCGCAACGTCTTCTCGTAGCTGGCTCGCCGTTCCGCGTGAGCTTCCACATCGCCGCTGACCACCTGTCCCAAGGACAGAATGCCGTGACCGGCCGTCAGCCAATGTCCGAAAATGGCCAGGTGGGGCCGGTGCCACGCCGTTCCACTTAGCGCCAGGATCACCGGGCGCCAGTTCTTCGGATGGTACGCCTGTTCCTCCAGACGCAGCAGACTGCGCCGAGCCCGTTCGAAGGCGATGCCGCTGCGCAGGTCTCCCCATCGACTCTCGATTTCGCGAAAACCGATGTACTGATGAAGCGCGAGCATGACGCCGATCGCCACCAGAGCCCACATCCAGTGGATGAAGAACATCACCGCCAGGCAACCGGCGGCGCCGGCCAACGACACCGACCAGTGGCAGTAGCGAAAGGTCGGCCGATAACTGGGGTTCTTGGTAACCGCTTCGTAGAAGGTCGCCAGATTGAGCAGTCCATAGGTGATCATGAAAAACATGGTGATGATCGGGGCGATCGCATCCAGGTCGCCCAGCAAGATGCTGAGCTGGGCGATGATAAACGTGGCCACCGTGGCCCGCCGCGGTTCGCGTCCCAAGCGGCCGGGCCGGTAGAAAATCCGCGTCCAGCGAAAGATCTCGTCGCGAGCGAATGCCTGCAGGATGCGTGGGGCTCCCATCATCGAGCCGAGGGCCGAAGAGAGTGTCGCGGCGAAAATCCCGGCTGGAATCAGCGCCGGCCACCAGGCGATCCGCTGTACGATCAGGTGGTCGCTGACGAGTGCTTCATAAGGCCGCGAGGCGCCCAGTAACACCGTCTGGCCGAAGTAGACCACGGCGGTAGCGGCGATGGCCGCCAACGTCCCTCTGGGAATCGACCGGGAGGGGGCTGCCAAATCGCCCGACATGTTGGCGCCTGTCATGATGCCGGTCACCGCAGGAAAGAACAGAGCGAACATGGTGGCGAACGATGCGCCGTGTTCATAATGAGGCGAGAGGTTGGACACGAGCGTCGCCGGACGGAAGTCGACCAGTGCGCCCACCGCAAAAGACAAGATGGCCGCCACCAACACACCGAGGATCCAATACTGGACGCGAATCGCCCATCCCGCACCGATCAGCACGCAGACGAAGATCGCCAGGTTGACCAGCGTCGCCACCACCAGCGGATCGGCCGCCAGACCGGGAAACGTTCCCGTGAAGGCCTCGGTGAAACCAACGATGTAAAGGGCCACCGAGATCGCTTGAGCCAAATAGAAGACGATGCCGATCGCCCCCCCGAATTCCACTCCCAGGCTGCGGCTGATCAGGTAGTAGGCACCGCCGCCCTGGACTCGAGTATTGGTGGCGATGGCCGCCAGCGACAACGCCGTGAGGGTAGTGATGATCTTGGCCAACGCCACGATCAGCAGCCCGTGCCACACTCCCGCCTGGCCGACCACGTGGCCGAAGCGCAGGAACATGATCACGCCCAGAATCGTGAGCGTGCAAGGAGTGAAGACGCCGCCGAACGTCCCGAATCCGTTTCGGCTGCGAGTCTCAGACTGGTTCAAACCGGCACTCTCTTCCTGAAGGCACTGGAAACCGGCGTTACGTCCGTTCGTCTTCGATGCAGATCCGATGCGCAAACGTGCGCGTCATGCCCGGGCTCATTGCGTTTCCTCCCGTGCCCGTTCAATCGTGTCGCAGAGCCTCGATCGGGTCCATGTTAGCGGCTTTTCGCGCCGGATACACTCCAAACAGCACTCCGACCGCTACGGCGATGACCACCGACAACAGCACCGACCAGGGAGCGATCCGCGGCTCGAGTTCGCGAACGACGGCCGGAACGGCGTCCGGCCAGAGGACGATGGCCAGGTGACGCAGGGAACGAAAGATCGGCTTGCAGGTCAAGCCGCAGAGGACGCCGAGCAATCCGCCGGCGGCCGTCAATACGACCGATTCGGTTAGAAACTGAGCGATGATATGGCGGCGCGTCGCTCCCAGAGCTCGCCGGATGCCGATCTCCCGTGTCCGTTCGGTCACCGTGGCCAGCATGATGTTCATGATGCCGATGCCGCCCACCAGCAAGGAGATGCCGGCGATTACGACCAGCAGCATGTTGAACATGGCTCGAGTTCGCTCGGCCTGCTCCAACAGCTCCTTGGGGACGACCACATCATAGTCTTTCTCGCCCTTGTGGTACCGCGCGAGCAACCGCTCGACGACCGCAGCCGTGGCGTCGACGTCGTCGATGGTGGCGACCGTGAGGGTGACCTGGCTGAGTTCGACGATTTCTCCGGTAAAGCTTCCCGGTCGCCGTTCCATGATAAAGTCGCCGACGCGGCGGTGCAGCGTTTCCAGCGGGATATAGGCATCCCGATCGAATTCGCGGGAACTCAGACTCCCGCCGATGGCGGCCGAGGCGGACCGGTATCGAGTCTGCCCAATTACTTTGTAGACATCCCCTTCTACCCAGACCGGTTTGCCGATCGGGTTTTCCAAGGGAAAGAGCTTCTGCGCGAGCCCGTGAGCCAGCACGATCACGTTTTCACCGTGGTCCTGGGGTTGAAACCATCGCCCACGGGCAATGGACAATCGGTTCAGTTCAAAGTAATTGTCCGAACAACCGACCAGCACACCGTCGACAAAGCGATCTTTCGAGTGAAACTGCCGGCGCAGTTCCCGCATCTGGACGGCTCGGATGATCGTCGGAACGTTGGTCAAGAATCGCCGATAGTCGGCTCGCAAGATACCGTACCGCCTGACTCGGTCATTGTCCCCTTTGGCTTCCTTGCCGGCGGGCTTGATGCTGCGAACGATGATGTTCGTGGAACCGAGGTCTTTGATCTGCTGTTGCGCCTGGTAGCCGACTCCTTCGCCCATGGCTACCAGCCAGATCACCGTGGTCGTACCGATAAAGATGCCCAATGCCGCCAAGCCGGCCCGCAGCTTCTGCAACAGCAGGCTCTTGATCGCCAACTTCCACGTTTGCCAATAGGAACCTCGCACCGGAACCGGCTCCCTCTCAATCCTGTCACACAACTTCCCGCGGGAGGCTGTACCTGTGGGCGTGTTGCTTGCCTCGAATGGAATCCGAATACAGCCTGTTACACGTTTTTCAACGGCGCAGTGTCCGTCGTGGAAGGAGCCTTTTTCTTAGAGGGCTGCTTCTTGCGTTTGGCCGAACGCTCGTTCGATTGGAGCGCGCCTTTGCGGGCCTGATCGACCGTCTCCAGCGGATTGAGAATGACTCGATCGCCCTCTTGCAGGCCGTGCTCCACGATTACGAACTGGTCGTTGGTGTCTCCCAGTCGAACCGCGCGCCGAACCGGTCCCTCTTCGGTCTCGATCCAGCAATAGGTTCCGTCGTCGTATTCGATGACGGCGGCCACCGGCGCCGTAATGACGTTTTCGTATTCGGCGAGAATCACCTCCACAGCCACGCTCATGCCCGGTTTGACAGCCGGATGCTTTTCATCCAACTTGATGATCGTGTCGTACTTGACGATGTTGCCGTTCCACCATCCGGTCGGTCGAGTCACCGATGCCACCGAATCGACTTTGCCGCTTACCCAGGTATCCTGGATCTGCACTCTGGCCGGCATCCCCGGTTTGACTCGGTCCACCTTCGATTCGTGCACTCCGATTTTCACCTGCATTCGACTCAAGTCGGGAATCATCAACAGCACCTGGTCTTCCCGCACCACGGCGCCTTCCTCGATATCGGGGGCCGCTTTCCATTCGGCGGCGGAGGGATAGATGACGATCCCTGAAGCGTCCGAACGGATGACGCAGTTCTTGAGTTGTTCCTCCTCGCGTTTCAATTTGGCCTCTTCCAATTCCAGCGCCGCGGCGTACGATGCCAGGCGGGCTTCGGCCGCCTCCAGTTGACCCTGCAAGTCCTGCAACGTCTTCGATTTGGTGAACCGCTGCAGAGCGTCCAAGTCGGTCTTCTTGACTTCGACCTCGAGTTCCGCGTGGTGCACGGCGTCCAATTGCGTTTCGTACTGCAGGCGGCTGATGTAGCCCTTGCGAAACAGCCGCTCGGAGTGAGCCAGCGCGTTCTTTGCCGACTTGAGATTCGACTGGGCAATCACCAGTTCCTTCTGTTTGGTCGCCAACTCGGATCGATACGTACCCTCCAGGTACTCGGTAATGGAGATCCTCGCCACTTCGACTTCGGCTTCCGATATCCGCTTGTTGCCGAGAGCGGTCGCGACGGCGATTCGCTGCTGGCTGATCTTGTCTTCGATCGCGGAAGTGTCGAGTCGTACCAGGACGTCACCAGGTTTGACTTGAGTCCCCGTCTTGATCACCCAGATCACCGTGCTGCCGCCCTTGACCCGGCATTTGATCTCTTTGTTGCTCGAACTCTCCAGCATTCCCTGTTCGGTCACGCTGACGACCAACTCCCCGCGGCGGACGGTGTGGGTCAGCACAGCCTTCTGCTTGCCGGTGGACCAGTCGACCGACCAGAGCCACAGCGCTGCCCATCCCATCGCAGCGGCAGCGACGCACACCACTACCATGGTACCCCAGCGCCGGCCGGTAGTGGCCGGTGGAACGAGGCTGTCGCCCGGTGGATCGGCGGACGGAAACGGACCGACCGTCGGCGCGTCGGTGGCGGCCCGCGAGTCGGACGGAGTGGAAATGGACATGGAAGGAGCCCCCAGGGTGGACGAATCGAACGGTTCTATTATAACAGCTCCAGCCTGGAGAAGAGACGTGCCGCACCCCGGCGGCTACCGCGACGGTTGGGCGATCCGTTCCGCTTTCGTCGCGTTGCCGCTGTTGCCCGACATCGCGCTGTGCAGCGTGTCCCAGTCGATGACCAGTTTTCCGCCGGTCTGCTCATGCTGTTTGGCCCAGTTCATCAGCAGATCGAGGCAGGCGTGATCGACGTACGTGAGGTGCTCGAAGTCCACATGGAGTTCGTAGTCCGGCGGTACACGCTCCAGCGCTTCGGCCAGTTGCGGCAGCCGCAGGAAGGTGGCAGCCCCATCCAGGTCGAGGGACGCGATCTTGTTCTCTTGGTCGATGCGGAGGTGGACATCGAGCCGGGCGAAAGTCAGCAGGAGTTTCGCCGCGGAGAGCAGCACGCCGGTAATCACTCCGGTCAGCAAATCGGTGGCAACGATGGTGATCAATGTGGCGAAGTAGACGAAGACTTCGCCCCATCCGAACTTTTTCAGCTCGAGAACCGACTTCCAGTTCACGAGCTTGTAGCCGGTGTAGACCAGGATGGCGGCCAGAGAGGCCGTCGGAATCAGCCGGAGCAGAAACGCCGCCAGAGAGACGAACACCAGCAGCCATACACCGTGCAAGATGGTGGAGAGTCGAGTTTGGGCACCGGAATCGACGTTGGCCGAGCTGCGCACGATCACTCCGGTCATGGGCAAGGCGCCGAGCAGTCCACAGACGATATTGCCAATGCCCTGCGCTGCCAGTTCCCGATCGTATTGTGTTCGTACGTTCGGTTGCATGCGATCGACGGCCGTGGCGCACAACAGGGTTTCCGCGCTGGCGACGACCGCCAACACCAACCCGGCTTGCAGGACGGGCAGCCAGGGAACGGTTCGGATCGTCGTCCAGGTGGGAAAGGTCACCGCATCCCATAGATTGTCGGGGACCTCCACGAAAATAATGGGAAGGCTCAAGACCGCGGTGAAGATGGTTCCCGCAATGACGGCCACCAGCGGAGCGGGAAGGACCTTGAACTTCTTGGGAAGGACACTGTTCCACAACACCAGCACGAGGATCGTCAACAGTCCGACCTTGGCCGCCCAATCGTGACTCTTGAGTGTGGAGAAGATGAACTCCAATCGCTGTTCCGCTTCCTCCAGTGATCTTCGGATGGCGATGGTGTCGCCTTCGCGCAACATCTTCAACGCGAATTGCATCTTGCTGGCCGCTTCCTCGGCGGCTGCGACGACGCTCCGTTCGCGTTCCGCCTGAAGCGCCGCCCGATGGACGTGTTGGATGGTGGCCGCCACTTCCCGGATCTGTGCCTCCTGCCGCTCGATCATTCGAGCCAGTTTGTCCCGACTGAATTTCAAGTTGCGCCGGTGATGATCCTCGGAGGATTCGCCTTCCTCCACGTGAGGCAGGCGCTCGGCGATGCTCTCGCGCAGCAAAACCTGTTGGGCGTGAATGGTCTCGAACTGCACCAACAATTCGCGCCGGGCTCGTCGCTGCTCCTTGCTTCCCAGTGGAGTCAGCGGAAGTCCCTTCAGTACGGCCGAGGGAATCGACACGAGATTGGCCACGCCGCTCCCCTTCGGCTTGTCGTCGACCATCACGTGGAATTGGCTGGCGAAGATCAGCACGCCGATGCCGGCCAGCATGCCCGAGATCACCGCCGGCGAAACCGCGCGAAACCACCGCCCGTATCTCATTGTTCCGGCAACCAACTGGATGATGCCTCCGACCAATACGGCCAGGCCGAGCACTTCCAGCCCCAGTCGTTGGACGAGTTCGTAGACGATCACGGTGAGGCCGGCCGCGGGGCCGCTCACCTGCAGAGGCGAGCCCGAGATCCAGCCGACGACCAACCCTCCCACGATTCCCGTGATGAGTCCCGCTGCGACCGGCACACCCGACGCTATCGCGATGCCCATGCACAGTGGCAATGCCACCAGGAACACGACCACGGATGCCATGAAATCACGGTGAGGAGACGAGAGCAGATTGGACCAGTATCCGCCGCTATGGGTTTTCTTGCCGGAGTGCTTGTTCATCGTGTCGCTCGTTTCGCGGAGTCAAAAGTGCGCGAGAGCCTGCGAAGAAAACCGTCCGCATTGACACCCATCCTCGGAGAGACGGCTTGCGTACCGGGTTTTCGTTGCAGCGTTTTAGAGCCTGTAACAAAACTTGCCGCACCGCTTCCGGGCCTCGGGCGTGTTGCTTGCGGCCAGGAGTTTTGTGACAGCCTCTTAGGCGCGATGGTCGACCGAGTCGGAAGTGCCGGTTGTTGGACCGAAGACTCGACTGCGCACTGCTTCGTGCGAGGGCGCGGCCGTCGTCGGCAAGAGAGACGCAAGAAATACCGAATCGCCGAGGCTATAACCACAGCGAGCAGAGCAGCCCGTCGAGCAGCCGGAACTGCCGGTGGGCCGGAAGAGACGTCATCTGTCGAGCGGTGACACCGCAGCGGCACCCGTCGTCTCGAGCCGCTACGAAGATTCGACAACGCGCGCCCCGGCGGCGGTTCACCCGGTGGGCGGTTGCCAGCCAGGCGGGTTCCGCCTGATCAAGCGACTCTTCACAAGGCTCTTCTCCGCAGGGTGAGCTTTCGCAGCAAGGGCGAGTCTGATTCGTCGCGGCGCGCACGGGAGGGAAAGCCGCCACGGCGAGCAGCAGCAGCCACCCCAACTGTCGAACCGTTGTTTGCCTTGTGCCGCCGCCGATCATGATCCAATGGATGCCCAATCACCAATACGTGTTCGGAGCTGCCGCTGCTCCGACGGGAAATGTCGCCCCGAAGGAAACCGGCAACGCCGCCCCATCTTGCTCTCTGCTAGACTGTAGGGGCGTCGGCAAGAATGTCAAGATCATTGTGGCCGTAGTGCACACCCATTGTGACTGGCGTACACGCCGTCGGCCGGCACCGCGTCAACGCAGGCGTCCAGTTCCGGACTCGGCGGATTCCCGGCCATCATGAAGTGATCGGCTATCAGGCGGACATCGGTCCCGGCGACGACGGCGCGCTGTAGGGTGAGAGTCGGCGAAGGAAAATCTTGGCGGCATGCGAGCCGTGATTGCCTACAAGGACATCGAGCGGACTCCGGGTAGTGACAGAAAGTAGTCATCGGCTGTCCGACGCGCCGGGCGTACCAACCTCCCATTCCAGGATTCCTCCCGAGAATCCCTCTTGCAACTGGACCACCATCCGCAAGGCGTCCGTGCGTACCGGTTCGAATTCCATGTGATTGAACCGGTCGGCGGCGATCGGATCGACGTTTCGCACCTTGACGGGAATCCAGCGATCACCCTGCCGGTAGAAAAGCTGCCACGAACGTGGCAATCGGCATTGTCCTCGGCCGGTGTCGTCGAACCAGTAGACGGACACACTGGCAACGGTGGCTTCCTCGGCGAATCGGTACTCCACCCATTCGCGGCCACCTCGATGGTCCCACCAGGTGAACCGTGGGATCTCATGGTCGTTGGAGTTCTTCGGTTTCACCTGGTCGTGCAGAGCGGATACCGTGTCGGCCGACCAGCAGTGGGACGCCTTGGGCGTGGCTTGGGAAGCGATCGTGGGAATCCGTGGCGGGTCGGCCAGTTCCCGAGTGCGAGGCAGCCAGACCCGCATGGGATTCGCGCCGCGGTGACACCAGGCGTAATAGGGGATCATGGTCAAGGGGGAGTCCTTCGTCGTCACTTGTCCGTCGTCCGTCCGGTAGAGCTCTCCGCCCTCGGTCACCACCAGCGTCACTCCCCCCAGCAACTCGCGGCGCCGCTCGGTTCGCAGCGTAGCCGAGTCGGGAAGCCAGCGGTTCTGCACTCCCTGACGATGATCGGCGCCTTCGATGCAGTAAACGAGCGGCCCTCGTTCCACGGCTACTCGACCTCGATCCGGTATCACTTCTTCTCGCGCCACGACGCGGCGGGGCCGCATCGGAATGTCCAGCTCCACTCGGTCTCCCCCCTGCCACCTTCTCCGGATCACCGCATACCCGTCGACGGTTCGCGGCCGGATGTCTTGACCATTGATGGAGAGTCGCCAAGGCGTCGGCTCGGCTTTCAGATAGCGGTACAGCGAGCTGGGGAGGACCTGACCGCGAGCCCACCCGGGAATTCTCAAACGCAGAGCGAACTCCGCCGGCTTTTCCATCTGCAGGGACAACACGACTCTTCCCTCCCAGGGGTATCGAGTGTCCTGCCGGATTCCGATGGTGTGCGCACCGAGCTGGATATCGGATTGACCGGCGATGTAGAGGTTGACATAAAGACTGTCATCGGTGACGGCGTAGACGTAACCGGGAACCGATGGAATCGTGCGCACGATGTTGGTCGGACAACAGGACGTGCCGAACCAGGGACTGCGCTGAAAGCTGCCGTGATTGAACGGAAACACCATGTCGCATTCGAGCGGGTTGGGGTAGAAGAACCGATCGCCGCTCATGGCCACCCCTGCCAGCACGCCGTTGTAGAGTGTGCGCTCGAGTACGTCGATGTACTTGCTCTCCCCGTGCAGCAGAAACATGCGATGGTTCCACAGCGCCAGCGCGATCGATGCGCAGGTTTCGTTGTAGGCCATCCGGTTCGACAGCCTGTACGCTCCAGCGTATCCTTCCCCGGCTCCATGTTGTCCCACGCTGCCGGTGAGGTACATCTTCTTCTCGACCACGTCCCGCCATATCCGGTCGATTGCTGCGACGTACGATCGGTCACCGGTCAATGCGGCGATATCGGCCACGGCCGCGTAGTAGTAGCCGCCGCGCACCGCATGGCCCACCGCCTCACGTTGCTGGTGGATCGGCCGGTGGTCTTGAGCATACGTTCCATACAGCCGCTTGCGGCCGGTCTCGCGACCTCGCTGGTCCACGAAAAATCGGGCCAGCTTCAAGTAACGCGAATCTCCCGTGACGCGATAGAGCTTGACCAAGCCGATTTCGATCTCCTGATGGCCGGGAACGTCCTTCCGTTGCCCGGGTGCCGGACCGAACTCGCGAACCACCAGGTCGGCGCTGCGAATGGCCACATCCAGCAGCGTCCTCTTTCCGGTCGCCCGGAAATGAGCCACCGCTGCCTCGTACAAGTGCCCGATGTTGTAGAGTTCATGACTGTGGTCCAGCCGGGACCAGCGAGGCGCCTTGCCATAGGGATCGTCGGCTCCCGAAGTCTTGACCGTATACAGATAACCGTCCTCTTCTTGCGCCGCGGCGATCTTGGCGATCAAACGATCCAGGTATCGCTGGAGCTTGGGGTCGTCGCGGATGGCCAACGTATAGGCGGCTCCCTCGATCACTTTGAACACATCCGAGTCGTCGAACCGGATGCCGCGGAACATCGAGGCGTCCTTCTTGGCAGCCGCGTCGAAATTGCGAATGCGACCGGTCTCTTCGCAACGCGCGAAGCAGACAGGAACGGTGACTGTGGTGTTCACTTCCAACCGGGGCCGCCAAAACGTATCGTCCAGCTTGACGTGCTCAAAGGAAATCGGTCGTATGGGATAGTCGGGTCGGCCTGCCCCGGCGAGTTGCCAGGATAAGATGACGACGATCCATGTGGCTGGCATGACGAAATGGCGGTGGTGGATCATTCGAGGTTTCATGTCACGGTGACCTGCGGAAGGTGAAGGATGCGTGCTACCTGGTATCGTACTCGATGCTGACGGTTATGGTCTCTGCGTGCAAGGTGGTGATCACGAGGGCGGGTGACTTGCCACGATGCGATCGGCGAGAAACTGATGGTCGGCGTTGAACAATCTCGCGAATGTCAGCAGCACCACGCCGACGGTGCCCAGTGCCGTTGCCGAGGCGACCATGAACATGATCACGATCTGGTATTTGACTGCCTGGATCGGGGACATTCCGGAAACGAGTTGTCCGGTCATCATCCCCGGAAGGCTGACGATTCCGACAACCATCATCGAATTGACGATGGGGATCATTCCCGTGCGGACGGCATGTTGCACGGAGCGACGAGCGGCCTCCCAGCGAGTGGCCCCCAGGCAGAGCCACGTTTCGACCTCCCCACGGCCGACGACCAGAGTTTCCATCAGCGTGCTCAAGCCGACGGAAATACCGTTGAGAGTATTGCCGAGGACCATGCCGAGCAGCGGAATGGCGTACTGGGGTCGATACCAGTTCTGAACGTCGCCGAGCACCGCCAGCAGCACGAAGCCGGTGATGATCCACGCACTCGCCCAAACCGATACGATCGTGTTGAACCAGATTCCGCGGTAGCGCCGTTCGTTACGGCGAACGGCGGTGACTCCCGCCACGCCCGTCATCAAGCATGCCCATGCCATCACGACGTACCAGCGCTGCCAGTGGAATACCCACTCCAGTACCAGCCCGACCAGCAACAACTGGATGATTGTCCGGGTGGCGGCGATGGCCAGCACTTTTTCCATCTTCAATTGAAGCAGCAACGAAATGCCGGCATTGACCACGATCAACAGTGCTGCCAGCGCGACCTGCCCGTAGGTCAGCTCAAGGTACCCCGGCATCGTCAGCCTCCATTACGTTTCCCCGTTCCATACGTAGAACCCGATCGGCCACGCGCTCGGCCTGCCGGCGGTCGTGGGTAACCCAAATCAGCGCTCGGTCCTCCGGCCGCTCATCGAACCATCCTTGCACCAGTGACTCCACTGTCCGAGTCGAGTGGGGATCGAGAGCCGAAGTGGGTTCATCCAGCAAGAGCATTTCCGGTTCCAACTGGATGGCTCTCAGCAACGCCGTGATCTGTTGTTCGCCCCCCGAGAGGGCTCGTTGCGGCTTGGCCAGGAAGGAGGCGTCGCGCCCCAGCGTTTCCAGCCAGTGCGCGATCCGCGCGCCGTCGTAGTTGCGCGACCGATTGACGGACAGTCGAAAGACGGCTCGTAGATTGGACTCGACGGTACCTTCCCACAGCACCGGCCGCTGATGCAGGTAGATGCAGCGGCAGCGGAAGGAGGGAACCGCATCGCCACGGACGGTCGTTCCCTTCCACCGCACTTCCCCTTCGTCGAGCGGATCGAGCAGGGCGAGTGCTCTCAGTAGCAGCGTTTTGCCACTCCCGGTTGGGCCGACCAAGCCGACTCGCTGCCCCGATCCGATGGTGATGTGCACGTTCCGCAACAGCCACCGGTCCCGGTCGCGCCGGCCGATTTCGTTCCCCTGCAGCAACCTCTGTCGGGGGACCGTGTCCATTACGGAACCGCCGCCGGCCGGCATCGTGCTCCCGCCTCCGGTCGTGCGCTCGCCGCGGCACCGGGTCTAGTTGCCGAAAGGATTGTCGTCATCCTTCTTCGGTGCGCCGAACGGATCATCGTCGGCTCCATCGTCCTTCTTCATGGGAGCCCCGAACGGGTCTTCGTCGGCTGGAGCCGCGAACGGGTCCGCGGGCTCCTTCGGTTGCTCGGCCGGTTTGGCTGCTTTGTCACCCTGGGCTGCCTGTTCACTTTCTGCGGTTTCTTCTCCGCCCCAGTGCATCACCGGCCACTCATTCGCGATTTCGTGGACACACTGCAGCAGGCCGCGCTTGGTTCCGATGAAGATCCGATCGGTATAGATGTTGGTGAATGTCAGGTCGAGTTCTTCGGTGTGAAACACGGCCAGGCGGTTTCCGTTCTCCGCGTTGAGCACCACCATGCGCTTGGCTCGATCCAGGACATAAACGTGGCGATCGGTTGCCGCGACGAACCGGCCGATCTGGCGAGTATTCCACAGCGCTTTGCCGGTCTTCAGGTCGATCGCATGGAGTCCCAGAATATCGGTGATGTAGTAGACGCGGCCGCCGATCGGAATCGGTTGCTGGTGGGTCCAGTCGCCGGTCGGATAGCGCCAGCGAATGCGAGGCGGCGACGGGTCCATCGAATAGAGCGTCCCGTGCTTGGTGGCGTAAAGCACGGTGTTGGGTGGAACGAACACGGGGGAATTCGCCACCACGTCGTCCGTTTCGATGTAGTACTCGACGTTCTTGGAGATGGCACTGGCGATATTGAGATACCCCTCGTTGGTGGACCAGATCATGCGGCTTCCCATTCGAGTGGCCGGAGTATAGATGCGGCCGAACGAAGGGAGATGAGGTCGGTCCTTCATCGGGTTGTCGATGAGATAGCTCACGACACGCCCCGACGCCGTTGGCACGAACACGACCCGATCCACAATCAGAGGTGAGACAATGGGAACGTTGTCCAGGGTTTTCGTCCAGAGGCGACGGCCCGACTCGGCATCGAAGATACGCAGTTTCAAGCCGTTGATGATGGCAACGAAATCGTCGCTCACCGCCGGTCCAATACTCACTTCCCGCGGATCACCGACTTCGGCCCGCCACAGCGTCTTTCCCGTTTCCGCGTCGATCGCTTGCAGCAAAGCCGCGTCGGTGAGCACATAAAGCACCATGTGAGCCACGACGCGCTGTTGGACTTCTACTTCCTTAGCGCCTCGACTCTTGAGCAACTCGCCATATTCCTCCGCCGCTTTCTTGGCTCCCTCGACCCCCAGCGGTTCTCCGTAGGCATCCAGTCGCCTTTCGGAAAACACGGTTCGGGCACCGTCGGCGATCACCTCGAAGTAGGTGTGGGCTCGCTTCGAGTCGACGTGCATTTTCATCCCGGCAACTCGCGCAACCGACGGGTTGACTTGCACCGTCGTGACCCAGCGGACGTTCAAACCGTAGCGGCGGGCATCGGGCGGCGAAATGAGACCGGTGACGCGACGCTGGGCGAGTGCCGAGGGGATCCATGCGAACGCCATCGCCACCGTGACGGCGCCCCACACCAGCATGCTGAGCAAACTCGTACGCATTCCCAAATGTCCTTCTCCAAGCAGAAAAATGATCGGACTGCCCACGACGCGGGCCACCCCCTTCACCGGCGATACTCCCTTCCCATCATAATTGCGCCGCGGGAAAAAAGCACGACTTCGCCGGCAAGTTGCGGTCCTGGACCGCCCCGTCGTTTGGCCCTACCATGACGCATGTTGTTACTGCCAGACGCATGCCTCCACGGCCACCCACCGTTAGTGGGGATCACGGAGCGAGCGAACCCCCAGGCTGTTCGAGACCACGATGGAAGTAGGGAAGTCGAAAACGGTGGACTCGCGGGCTGCGTGCCGGACGCTGCTGGGCTACCTCAATTTCTCTTCGGGCAAATCCGATCCCCGAAGCTATCTGGCCATCAACACGCTGTTCGCCACGACCTCTTCTCAAGAGACGCCGGTTTGGCGGCAGGTGGTTTCCCGTTTGCGTGACGAGCTGCAGTTGCTGCAACGGGAGGAGGCGGCGACCTTTGCCGACATTTCCCAGGCCTCGGCGGTGCTCGATTTGGTCGAGGCGGAAGTCCTCCCTTCGTACCTGGAGTTCCACTCCGATTTGCTGTTTCACCAGGAAGAAGGTCGGTTGTTCGGTCCCTTTTTTGTGGCCCGCACGATGGAGGCGGTGTTGGCTCAGGGAGCTCCCTGGACGGAAGCTCGCCGGATCGTCAACGGCGCCCTCGAGCAGTTGAACGACTACGTGGGCTACCGTCCCACGGCGGTGGTGCAGCAGCGGAAATCGGAGCCTTATCCGCACGAACGAGTCGGTGTGATTCCCGTCTATTTGAAAGGGATCGGAGTATCGGCGGGGCCCTACCAGGAACTGGTTCGCCTGGCTCTGGAGTTGATCGAGGCGACCGATCCGGGACTGTTGGAAGAAGCCAGTTTCTCACTCGATTCGTTGCAGGAACTGGCCGTGGATCCTCGAGCCTTCGATTTCGACCACCCGGTCAATCGTCGTCCCAACTACCAATTCGGCGAGTGGGACCCGGACCACGTGGATTTGCGGGGCCGCTACTACCGGTTCGTTGTGCGGGAAGTGACGTTGCGAGCTCTCTATCAGCGGATCGACTGCCATCAGGAGTCGCCTCGCGAGGAGCTGTTGTTCGACGCGGCGGCCGTACTGGCGGGCACGATTTTGATGGGAGCCGGGACCAGCGGCTGGGGCCCGGGCGCTTACGGATCGGAAGTGACCTTGGGGCAGGTCGTGCAGCGGATCGCCCATTATCGGGACGTCTTCTATGAGCAGTTGCTGTCTCGGCTGGAAGGCGCTCGCGCCGAGAGATTGCGCAAGGAAGCCCAACAACTCAAGCAGCCCTTTGGCGGAGCCCGCCAACATCTCAATGCACAATTGGGGCGATTGCGCGCTGCTCAGCGCGAACACGCTCACGTGGCTCGACTTTACGCCCGGATGGGTTTCTTCGAGGCGGCGCGCGAAGAGGCGGTTTGCGTTCCCGCTCCATCGGCTCGCATCCTCTGTCAACTCGACTGCTGGCTCACCGCCGCTCATTCGGCCGTCGACCAGGGTCAGGTCGACGACGCGGCCACCTACTTGCCGTTGATCCGGGATCTGCTCGAGCGGGGGATTGCCTGTGGGGCCATCATCGACCCGTGGAACATCCTGGGGTTGGACGCCCGTTTTCCCCTGTTTCCTCGGCCCGAAGACAGTATCCACGACGAGAGAGCCGACGAGCTGGTCTCTCTGATTCATCGCCTACTGGGTTTGCACTCGCGGATTTGGAGTGAGGCGGCGGCTCGTCACGCCACCGAGTTGTGCGAGGCGGTGGCGGACCAATTCCGTGAGACGGTCGACTGGTGGCGGCAGTATGCGGCTCACGAGGTCGACGCGGTGGAAGCCGTCGACCCGCTCGAAGCCTACCGGGCGGCCGAACACGTGGCGCAGGCTTTGGATCTGTGGCACAAGGGAGGAGCCGCCACGGGCGACGTCGCCTTCTGGGCGCCGCACGCCGCCATGTTCGATTCGCCTCAAGCGTATGCTCTGGTGGTGGAAGCTCTGTTGGAACGCAACGACTTCGTGGCCTCGATGGGATTGCTGATGCACTGGCTCAGCCAAGCCGAGCGGGTCGGCTTGCAGCGAGACGAGTACTCCTTTTTCGCTTGGATCGAACAGTGGCTGTTGCGGCTGCGCGATGCGGCGCTGCAGGGTGACACGGATGCTTGGCCTCACGTACGCCGGTTCTTCGACTACCTCGAGGCGAATGCGGAATCGTACTGGCGCCCTCCCCGCTTCGATCGCTCGAGCTGGTCCGGCGAACGAGCCGTCGCCCATGATCCGGTCGAGCAGGATGACGACGAGGAAGGGTGGGACGAAGAAGCCGGCCTGTTCGAGGCGGCGTACGAGAATGTC
>JALSIV010000022.1 GCA_026989685.1 Pirellulaceae bacterium
CAGCCGGAGCTTGGAGCAGTGCCGGCAGGTGGTGTCGGCGCTGAAGGAGTGGCTGGCCGAGCGGAATCAGCGGGAGTTGGCTCAGAGTTTCGTGGACTGGCTGCGTCGGATCTTCCTGCCCAGCCGTCTACCCGAAGTCGAGATCCCACCGGCTCACAGTATGGAGGAGTTGGCAGTCATGCTGGAAGAACAAGAAGTCGATTGGACCAGAGAGTGGAGGGAACAGGGTCACGAAGAGGGCCGTAGAGTGGGGATCAAGGAGGGCCGCCGGGAAGGAGAAGCCGCACTTCTGTTGAGGCAGCTCGAGTGCAAGTTCGGCGCGGTTGAGGGTTCTCATCGCCGGTTGATCGAACAGGCCGATTGCGATCAGTTGCTTGTGTGGGGCGAGCGTGTCTTGACGGCGAAGAGGATCGAGGAAGTTTTTCGAGAGTGACGCCAAGGTGCAGAGTTGGCTACTCGCCGACGTGGATCGGCACACTGCCGGAATGGCCAGCGAACTCGGGAGCGTACATGCACTGGATTTCCGCGATGCCGCTTTCGAAGTTGCCTCGGTGTTGAACGCGTGCTGAGTATTCCAGCACATACGTCCCTTTCGGGAGCTGCTCGAAGAAGAAATGCGTCGATGCGTCTTTGGTCATGCGATAGTACGAAGTTCCCTTGCAGTAGTCGTAGCCGGAAAGAACGTCGACCGGTTCCAATCCGCTGCCTCGCTGCTCCTTGAGGTGAACGAATTCGAGCGGCCGGTCGGTGCGAACGACGAGGCGTACCACCAGTTCATCGCCGACCCGCAGGGAATCGTCGATCGGTTGGAGTACTGAATCGGCGCCGATGCCGCGTTTGACGAACAGTCGTTTTTCGACCGATAGTGGCGTATCCGTCGTCGCTTTGATGTGGGAAAGGTCTTCGAAGTACTGCCAGTGCAGGCTGGCCCAGGCCACGCCGTCGTCTTGCTTCTCCAGTTTTCCGCGGCCCAGCTCGGGCTTCACGGCATCGTCGTCGAAACGCTGCTCGTAGAATCCAGTACCGGCCTCGACCTTGTCGGGGACGATCGGCCGGCCCGCCAACGTGATTCGCAGGGGTTGTTTCGAAGTCAGTCGGGAAGCGCCGCGCACCAGGAGGGCAAAACATGCGTCGGCGGTGGCTTTGGTTGTTTTCCAGTGGTTGGTTTGAGCGTGTTTGATCAACCACTCCTGGCAGCGATCGATCACGGTCTCGTCCCGCTCGATTTCATGGAACGCCTCGATGAGCAGTGCTTGAGTCTCGATGGGGGCTTCGTACCAATACCACCAGCGGCTTCCCTGTTCCCAGTACATTCCCCGCTGCTCATCGACGTAGGCTCGCTCCCGCAACGATGCAAGAATGCGTTGAGCGGTCTCGTGGCGACCGAAGCGATGGAGGGCCAGCGCCAGGTGGCCTTGAGACTGCGGACTGACCAGCGTGGACCAGTGTTTTTCGGCGAGATCCAGAAAGTGCGGGATCGCCGCATTGGTTGCTGACACGGGCTTGTCTTCGAGAAAGAAACTGCGGGCATATAGTGCGAAAGCGATATCCGGCGTTAACCGATTCTTGAGGTTGATTTTGTACCGCTTGGCCCGCCGATAGTCGGCATACAGCCAATCGTCGATCAATGGCACTGCCTTCATAACGACTTTGACGTCGAGTCCCAGATCGACTCCCAGCTTGCGCAGGCGTCCCACGCCGGCCACGATATAGGTGGTGATGTAGCGGTTCGTCTTTCCACCGCTGAACCAGGGCCAGCCACCAGACGAAAGCCTCCGGGCTTCCAACGCATCCCACAACGCGGCGCACTCCGCGTCGACTCGGCGGTCATCCAACAGGAACGCCAGGTCTCGCTTGTGTTTCGAGTCGGACTTGCCGACACGAAGCCATGGCGTTTCTTCGAGCAAGATGTTCTTGATCCGCGTGTTCTTTTCCAAGGGACTCGTCAAAGCCTCAGTGCCTTGCCATGCCCTGATGACCTCTGGGATCCGAGGATTGCCGGCGACGATGTGCCGGCCCAGGAGGTTGGCGTAGAGTTTGTTGAAGAGTTGTTCACTGCAGTCATGGGGATAGTGCTTCAGGAAAGGGAGTGCCATCACGCTATACCAGACGGGGTGGGAGACGACTTGCACGGTCAGTGAGTGGTGTTGGAGCGACGTGGACTTGGCCGAGTCCAGCAGTGCCTTCCATTCGAAGTCTCTTGTACCGGCGCCTCGGATCGGTAGTGCGAGACTCTCTTGCACCAGCAGGCGGCGAGAAAGGAGAGGCAGGTAGCCCTCTTCGCCGTCACTGGTGTCGGCCGCGGCGGCGGTGGCGCGGTAGATCAGCAGACCGGCTCCGTCGGGCACGTGCAGCTTCCAGAGAAAAGTGCTCGTCGATCGCGGCTTGATTTCGAACGAGCGCTCGGGCTGTTTGTTGGCCAGTCGGCCATCGGCAGGTTGCTGCGTGGCGGCGTCGACGAACCGCAGATGGACGGTGCCCCGCTGAACTTCGTCCGATCGGTTGATCACCATCACCGGAAACTCGATCCGGTCCCCTTCGCGGACGAACCGCGGCGGATTCGGCCGGACCATCAACGGGCGGCTTGTCACGGCAGTGGCTTCGAGTCTTCCCGAGCGGAGTTGTTTGTCGTGAGCGAACACTAGCACGCGCCACGAGGTGAGAGCTTCTGGTGGGGTGAAAGTGATGTCGGCGGTTCCATCCGGCCCCGTGCGGATGTGGGGGAGAAAGAACGCGGTTTCGCTCAGATTTCTGCGCGGCACGATCGACCGAGGGTCCGGCAACCGCTTTCGTTCGTCGGTGCGCTCGTCCGAGTCATCGACGATCGGTTCGATCGACGTCACCAAGGGAACGCCGAGCGTCATGGATGGAACGAACGAATCAAAGTCGACGGAGCCGCCCAGTCCGCCGCCACCGAAACCACCACCTGCACCGAAGCCTCCAAACCCGCCAATCCCAAACCCGCCCCAGTCCCGGAAGATGTCGGCTAGCCAGCTTTGGTTCCGCAGCCGCCAGCCAAACTCCCGGTCGCGTTCGTAGGCCGCTCGTTCGACATGAGTCAATTGAGAATCGAGGTGAGGATAGCGGAAGGGGATTGTTTTCTTGTTTCGCCCGGCACGAGGCAGCAGGCGTTTGGAGCGGACCGTACCATTGGAGGGCAAGATGTCGAGGTCGAAGTGCCCGGTCTTGAGCGGATCGAACAGGTCGAAGCCATACCAGGAAAGAGAAGTGAAGCGGTCGAGCGAGGCATCGTACATCGTCGCCGCCAGCTCGGCGTCGACCGGTTCATCCCCGCGGAGGCGCTTCACCGTGACCGACCATGTTTCCGGTTGATTGGGCGTTAGTTTCGAAACAAAGTGTTTCCACTTGAGAACAAACTGCTGCGCATCCCAGTGGACGGGTATCTCGAAGTCTTCCCGATATGTCTGACCGTCATGGACCATCAATAGTCGCACGACGATGCCGCCGCGCATCTGGGGTGTGATTTTCAGCGGGACCTGCTGTTGTGTCCGCCCGGGCTCGGTCCAGAATCGCCTCAGGACCTGCCGACCATGCTGGATCTCCACGTAGGCTCGCGCGGTTTCGTAACCGCTGCCCCAGGCGATGGTGAGCGTGTCGCCCACGTGAGCCTCGAAGTGAGAAGAGGCCGCAAAGAACGGCAGCGTGACGGGAAAACGTTGCGCATCCGGTTCGATTACGATGACCGCGGTTTTGGTGCGCACGAGACGTCCCTCGGGATCGCGGGTTTCGAAGATGGCATGGTAGATGCCGGCGGGGAGCGACAGTGACGTACGAGCTGTTCCGCTGGCATCGGTGCGCAGACCGATGGACTTGATGAGTTGCCCCGTCTTCCAGCGTCGCGGGTCGATTCCGGTGCCGTGAGCCCAATCCAAGCCGCTACTGAACCAGCTCGATGCTCCTCGCGTGCGCTGAGGGCGTGGTGGCTGGATCACCCGATGAAAGCGAAGAGTGCCCTCGATTTCGGAGACGGCGTGGTTGTTGCCGTCTCTCACGCGCATCACGCATTCGACGGGACGATCAGACGTCTGATACGGCGCGATACCGACGGTTGCGAACAACGAGGGGCGAGCGGCGTTTACAGTATGCGTCGTGCGAGTGACTTCGCCGGTAGGGTTGATCGCGACGGCAGTGATCGTGAATCTGAGGAACAGTGGAGCGTCGTCGGGGATGTTATCGGGAATCGCAGTGGGGAAGGAAACCGTGAACCGGCCGGCTGCGTCGGCCGTCGACTGACCCTCGTTCACAAACTGACTTCCCAAGAACGAAAAGAAAGACGGTTCCCGCGTGATCTCCGCGTGAGGTAGTACGCTCGCATAGCGGTGGACCCGCCATCGAACGACGGCTCCGTTAACCGCCGCCAGGGAGTAACTGACAACACGGCCGGAAACGGTGGCGGTTTTCCCGATCGACAGGGGTTTTTCCGGGGCGTCCCATGTCACATGAAACTTGGGACGCTTGTATTCCTCGACGCGGATCGTCGTGGCATGCCGATCGGCAAAAGACTCGGTCTTGCTCGCCAGCAGGACGTAGGGGCCGGCCGCCAGTCCGTCGGGAATGGGGACTTCGTGAGTTCCCGTGGCATAGTCCTTGGTGGCTGGCAACTTCACCGACCACTCCTTGGCCGATTTTCGAAGCAACAGCTCGCGCCCCTTGGCATCAGCGATCGAGGCTGGTGAGAAATCGTCTTCTTCCACTCCGACCTCGATGCACTCCTCGAGTGTTACCGGGACGGCCCGGAGGTAGACGCGGTCGAGATTGCGATAGTGGAGCCGGATGCGGGACCACGTGGGGTGCCACACGAAATCGGTTTCGACGACAAGCCGCTTGCGAGTGATCTCCTTGATGAGTCGGCGACAACGCCGACTGCCGACCGATCCGGGGAAGAGTCGCTTTCCGCGCCGCGCCGTCTTGAGCGCTTGCGTGAGCCGGCCTACCTCCAGCAAGACCATCGCCTGTTCGCAAATGGCTCGAGTCACGATCGGGTGGTCCGAATGATCGGCCACGAACCGTTTCAGTGCGGCCAGGTATCGTTGTTGTGCCTGGGGGCCGACGGCGACTTCGCCGGCGTATCTCAGTCGCCGGAAATCGGCGTCCAGCCACGCCGAACGATCTTCATCTTCGGCATGAAACCGGAGCAGCAACTGGTACAGTCGGAACGTCTGCTGCACCGAGGGCGTATCGGACTCTTCGATCCTCCATGCCAAGAACTCGTCGGCCGTGCCCAGAGCGGGACTCGAAGGAGGCACGCCGACGGCGTTGGACGGTGACATCATGGAGTAGGCCCAAAACTGCCTGATGCAGCACAAGTCGATGGCGTGGTGGACGAGAACGTCGTACAGGGTGGGACGGTAGGGGTGGGGAAGCGAGCCCGACTCGATGATGAAGGCATATTTCGAGACAGGGATTCTCTTGAGTGCCTCAGCGCTCGTCAGCGCCGCGTCGATGTGGCGTTTCAGTTCTCGCCGTACGCGAGCCCCACTCCAGGCGGTCAGGTCGTCGCCCTCGTCGGCGCCTGCGACGGACGTACGACGCCACAGGTCCCAGGCATGGTCTTCGTAATACTCCAGATACCAGCCGGCCAGGATGACATGGAGGATCGGCCGAGTCTCCGCCGGCATCGTTCCGATCAGCTTCTCCAATGCGGCGATCCTCCGCTCGGGATGTTGCGACTCCCAATCCGTTTCGTAGCGGACGCGCAGACAGAGGGCCTTGATGGCCTGGGGATAGTCGTTGCGAGCGAGAGACGATTGCAATATCCGGTCGAGTTCTTCGGCGGCCGATTGAGGCAGTTCCCATTCGATGGCCTGCTCGACCAGGTTCCAGTCCCCGGAAGTGGTCTGCGGGGGAGCCGCATCGATCGCTAGCGGCCCGGAAACCAGGAGAACCCAGAGGAGACAAGACACACGCATGGCTGTTCCCATTCCGCGCTGAAGAGAATGTGCCCCGTGTCGCGATCCCCGGTGAGCGTATTATCCCACAAGGTGTTCGATCCGGCAACAAATGGCAGCGGCGCGAGGGCGCCAGCCCGAGCAGGCCGCCGCGTGCAATGGAAACCGGGTCGGCGGCGCCCCGACCGCTTTGCGATTCGGCAGGCGCCGTATCGCGGAACCACCCTCGGACGCTGTCTTTGTCGTCGTCCCATCCGTCCTATCCGTCTTATCGGTCCCATTTCCTATCGGTCCTATCACCGGATTGCCGGATGGGAGCCGGCACGGAAACCGGGACGTCGGCTACTTGGGCAACCGCTGTTCCAGATAGGCTCGAGCTCGGTTGATTTCGGCGGTGACGGCCGAGGTCGGTTCGAGAATGGGGATGCCTCGAGGCACCGGGTGCATGAAGATCTCGGTCCAGCCCTGGTAGTTGATGTCTGCCAGGGCCTTGAGGATGGGAGCGAAATCGAGCGAGCCTCGTCCGGGCATTTGCAGCAGTTCCTGCTCCTTGGGCAGTTTCTTCATGCAGCCCATGCCGTGTTGCCAGGCGTAGAA
>JALSIV010000023.1 GCA_026989685.1 Pirellulaceae bacterium
GGCGGCGCGGTCGGCCGATCGGCCGCAACGGTTTCACAGCGACCGGCCGAACATCCGCCGCATCCGTGCCACGACTTCCTCCACGGCCGTATCGACGTCCTCCGCCGCCAACCTGCCCGACTCGACCATCAATCGCGCCAGATCGGCAATCGTCTCTCGCGCCAGATCCTTCTCGAACACCAGCATCAGCCGCCGCTCCACCAGATCCTCCAGGCACTGGACCCACTCATGCTCAATGATCCACCGCACGACGCCTCGAGGAATCCGAGTCCCCGCCACAGGGCCCTCGCGCTGTCGGCGGCACGCACTCAGAACCTCTTGCGTACGAGTACCCAGCCAATGCCACACGTGCGTCACCGACTCCGAAGGCAGAGAATGACGATCCGCCAACTCCCCGATCGCCTCCCGCTCACGCTGCACACTCTGCGGAAACCCCCGACCTCCTGGTAGAGGTCGATCGCGACTGTCGGCCCGCACCGGCTCGCCGAAATCGTTCAGCACGGCCGCAACACACTCTTCGGCCAGCGAGCGGCAGGTCGTCAGTTTTCCGCCGATGACCGAATAGAATGGTATGCCAGTACCCTGATGGAATTCCAGCCAATGGCGCCGAGTAATCGTCGCCGCCGTCTTCCCATCTGCATGAGGCAGCGGTCGGATACCGCTATAGTGCAGCGTGACGTCGTCACGCGATAAGGAGACTCCTTCCACGACCGCATTCGCGGCGTCGATCAGGTAGTCGATCTCTTCGGAGCTGGCCACCGCGTCGCGAGGGTCTCCGGCATAGGGGATGTCGGTCGTGCCGACCAGCGCCGCATCGCCGCCGAAGGGCAACACGAATATCGGCCGGCCGTCGCCGGCCTCGGCATACAACGCCTGGCCGTTCAGTGCCGCGCACAGACCCTCGTGATGAATCACCAAATGGCTGCCCCTGGTTCCTCCCATCAACCGACGACTGGCAACCTCGAGTTGCCCCAGTGTCCGATCGACCCACGCTCCCGTGGCATTGATGATCGCCGCAGGCCGCAGCGTGGTTGCCGAATTGCTTCCATCGGCGGCCTTCCGATCGGAAATCGGCCGGACTTCGACAATCTCCCCTCGACGCCGGGCGCGGCAGTACGTCCGCAACTCGAACTCGACGCCTCGCTCCGTCGCAATCCGCCGGGCGTCCTCGAACAACTCGACCACAAAGCGTTCCGGAAAGAGCAACTGGGCGTCGGAATACGAACACATGGCCACATAGCGACGCCGATCGACGGACGGCACACCGGCCTCGCCGACACGGTGGACGCCGTGCCTGGGAAGTGTGGGATCGCGAGCGTATTCGTCATAGAACCGCAGGCCGGCTCGCACCAGCCACAAACCTCGCGACGGATGGTCGATCGACCGGCGGCTCCCTTCCCAACCGAAGAACTTCCTCGCGGCCGCCACGGCCCCGCCCCAGCGGTTGGTCACGGGAATGAAGATCCTCAAGGGACGAACCAAATGAGGTGCCAGTCGCAGCAGTCGCGTGCGCTCGGAAAGCGACTCGCGCACCAAATCGAACTCGCCGTACTCCAGATACCTCAAGCCACCGTGGATCAGACGCGAACTGCGAGCCGTCGCCCCCGAACTCAAGTCGTTCTCATCGACGACGCAGACGGGGACCGCATTGAGAAGAAATTCGCGAGCCAGCGCTGCACCGTTGACGCCCGCTCCCAGAATCAATACCGGACGCCGCCTGCTCACGCAATGATCTCTTTCACCACTCGCCCCTTGCCTTCCAGCAAGGACCGCCTCCGGTTGTTCTGCGTGAACACCAGCTTTTCGCCATCCAGCCCGAACAGATGCAGCAGCGTCGCGTGATAGTCGTAATGATTCACCACATCTTCGACGGCATGATGCCCGAAATCATCCGTGCGACCATAGACCATGCCGCCGCGAAAGCCGCCGCCGGCCACCCACATGCTGAAGCCGTGCGTGTTGTGGTCCCGCCCCACCTTCTGCGGTCCGGCATCATTCTGGATCACCGGAAGCCTGCCCATCTCGCCACCCCAGTGCACGATGGTCGATTCCAACAGACCGCGCTGCTTCAAGTCCTTCACCAAAGCCGCCGAGGGCTGATCGACCTTCTTGCAGGCCGACGGCAACCCCGAGCGGATACGGTTGTGGTGATCCCACCGCTGATTCTCCGTGAACACCTGGACGAATCGCACGCCTCGTTCGATGAGCCGCCGAGCAATCAAGCACCGTTGACCGAACTCGCGGCAAGCCGGATTGTCCAGCCCGTACATCTTTTTGGTCGCCGCGGTCTCCCGACTCAAATCCAAAGCTTCAAGCGCCGCCGTCTGCATCTTGGCAGCCAACGCATAGGTGGCGATGCGGGCTTCCAAATCGGTTTCCCCCGTGTGCCGCGCCAAGTGGTTTTGGTTCAGCTTCTCGACGAACTCGAGATAATTCCGCTGAGGGCGCCCGGCCAGTTCGGCCGGCGGTGCCAGATTCAGGATCCGCGGCTCGCGCGGCCGAACGACCGTCCCCTGAAACAGCGAAGGCAGGTAACCGTTCGACCAGTTCTCCACACCGAGTACCGGGAGTTGCCCCGGATCGATCAACGCCATATATGCGGGCAGCTCGTCGGTTTCGCACCCGAGTCCATACGTAATCCAACTCCCCAACACCGGCCGCCCTGGCAGGATGTGTCCGCAGTTGAGGGCGCGAATGGACTGCCCGTGGTTGTTCACACCGGTCTTGGTCGATCGGATCAAACAGATATCGTCGGCGATTTCGCCCAGATAAGGAAGTAATTCCGACAGCTCCATTCCGCACTCGCCATGCCGCCGGAACTTCCAAGGAGAGCCGAGTACGGTGGAAGAAGCTTGAGCCGCATTGTCGTACTTCACTTCGCCGGGGTACGTCTTGCCATCGTACTTCTGCAACTCGGGTTTCGGATCGAACAGATCGAGGTGACTGGGGCCGCCCTGCATCCACAGCGAGATCATCGCCGCGGCGCGAGGCCGGAAATGAGGCTGTTTGGGAGTGAGGTCGTACCGCGGTGCCATTTCCGGGCGCTGCGGCAACGGCTTCCCCCACGCTTCTTCACGCTGCAACAGCCACGACACCGCCAATGGCAACATTCCCATCGACTGGGTCGCCAAGAAATGGCGCCGCGTGCCTCGCCAATCCGCCTGTTGGATGTCTGGCCGGTTCATCGATGATCGCTCACTCTTGCTGGTAGGATAGCTTGGAAAACCTGCGTGTATGACAGGCTGGAAAGCCCGTCCTACGGAAAAAATTCACTCCACGTACAAGAACTCGTTGGAACTCAAGACGGCATGGCACAGGCTGGCCAGAGCATCTCGAGCCGCCTGCTGCGGCGTCTTCGTTTTCTTGTCGACGCGCTGCTGCGCAAACCATGCCGTTTGCTCTTCGATATACCCGGATGCGTCGGCCATCTCCGTGTCACGGGGCGGCCTGCCATAACACACCAGCCACAACCGCCGAATCTGCGCCGACACGTCGGTTCCCGCCTCCTGCTCCAATCGCTCGGCCAGCTTCTTCGCTCGATCCACGACAAACGGACTGTTCATCAACAACAGCGACTGGGGGGACACCGTGGAGGAATTCCGAGCGGAACAATTGGGGTTCATGCGCGGCAGATCGAACGATGCAATGGTACTCAACGGCCGGCTACGGCGAAACTGCACATAGACGGTCCGCCGGAACTGCTGCCCCTTCATGTCGATCACCGGTCCCGGACGCCCCGCGTTCAGGTTCTCCTTGCCGATGACGAATTGCCCGATGCGGTCCGCCATCACCGGAACCGGCGGCCCCCCCATTTCTTCTTTCAGTTCGCCGCTTACTGCCAACAATGTGTCACGGAGTGTTTCGGCATCCAATCGCACCAGTGAACGCCGCCACCACAGGCGGTTCTGCGCATCGTGGCGATTTCCCCGTTCGTGAGGCGTCGAGGCTTGGCGATAGACGGTGGAACACACGATCAGCCGGTGCAATGCCTTCATGCTCCAGCCGCCGGCCATGAACTCGGAAGCCAGCCAGTCGAGCAACCGGGGATGGGTGGGGGGAACGCCCAAACGGCCGAAGTCCGAAGGCGTCGGCACCAGCGGCCGCCCGAAATGCCACATCCAGACGCGGTTGACGATGACTCGAGCCACCGTCGGATGCCGCCCGCTGGTCAGCCACCGAGCATAAGCCAGTCGCCGTCCTGTCGTCGGCCGCTTCGGATCGTTGAGCGGGATCGTCACCTGGTCGTGTCCGGTGAGGACACTCAGCACGTGAGGCGGCACCACTTGCTTCGGTTGCTCGGGATCACCTCGTGCGAACAAGCGGGTCGGCGGCGGCTCGCTTCCCGTCTCCCAAACGCAACGGATCTGCTCTTCCTTGGGCTTGCTCGCCCGCAGTTCGGCCGCCCGATCGGCCAACTTCTTCAACTCATCCGCCGCCTTGCGATCGTACAGATACAGCGAACCCGCGGTGACGTTCACACTGGGGTACTTCTTGAGCAGGCTTTTCTGCTCGGCCGTGCGTTTCTTAGCAGGAGTCTCACGAGCTTTGCGCACACTCGGGCGGAGCTCTTCGGGCAACTTGGCCAACTCTCTCTCGAAGACCGCGTCGATGAACTCCTGCTGCTTTTTCGAGCGGGTGGCCAAAATGGCCCGAGCCTCCTTCTCGATCTCGGCGGCTCGCTTCCGATCGGCGTCGCTGTAGAGCGAGATCCGGCGTTTGGCGGGAGGCAACCAGGATCGGGGATCCAGCGCCGGCTCGAGGACGGCCCGCAACGCATAGTAATCGGACTGCGGGATCGGATCATAGCGATGGTTGTGGCAGCGAGCACATCCCACCGTCAGCCCCAACAAGGCGCTGGAAACGATCTCGATCGTGCCCGCCATCACGTCGTCTCGGGCAATGATCGGGTCGACCCCGCCGTCTCCCGTTCCGTCCGGCGCCATGCGCAGGAATCCCGTGGCAATCAGCTTCTCCTGCTCGGCCGCCGACAGATTCTTGAACGGCTGCGACACCAATTCGTCACCCGCAAGCTGCTCGATGATGAACCGGTCGAACGGTTTGTCCTCATTGAACGACCGGATCACATAGTCCCGATACTTGTAGGCGTAAGGCCGCACGGGATCGGTTTCCGTGTAGCCTTCCGAATCGGCATACCCGGCCACATCGAGCCAATGGCGTCCCCACCGCTCGCCGTACCGAGGCGACTCCAGCAGACGTTCCACCAAACGCTCATAGGCGTCGGGGCGATCGTCGCTCACAAACGCCTCGACCTCCTCGGGACTCGGAGGAAGGCCGTGGAGGTCGATCGTCAGCCTCCGAATCAACGTCCGGCGATCGGCGTCGGGGGAAAGCGTCAACTCGAGCGGTTCCAGTTTCGCCAATACGAAGCGGTCGATGGGAGTCCGCACCTGCTCCGCATGCTGAACCGGTGGCGGATTCGGCCGCACGATCGGCTGAAATGCCCAATAACTCCGCTCTTCCTCGGTGATGTAGTTGTCGGGATCCAGATCGGTCGGCTCGGGCCGAGCGGTCGGAGCGCCGGCGGTAATCCACTGCCGGATCTTCTCGATCTCGTCTGCCGTGGGCCGCAACTTGACCTCTTCCGGGGGCATGTCGCCGTCGAGCATCCGTTCGAGCAGGAAACTCTCGTCCGGCTTCCCCGGTACCACCACATCCCCCGACTCGCCCCCCGCCATGATCAACCTCCTCAGTCGCAGGTCGAGCTCTCCCTCCCTGCGGCCATCCTCGCCATGGCAATGGAAACAGTGCGTCTTCAAAATGGGCCGGATGTCCCTCTCGTAGGTCAGGGGCAATGTCGTTTCACCGGCAACGACTCCACTGGACGCCGTCAAAAAGACCAGCGCAGCACGACACAACAGCGAGGAACAGCGGGATCGAGCGAGGCTGGCCGATCGGTGAAGTCTCACGGCAGACAGCTCCTTGCAAAGGCCGCGGCCGACCGGGTGGGGTGGAGTGCCGACCGCTGCGAGGTGGGATGGCGTCGGTTACGATGGGACCGTCATTATAGCAGGCAGCGGAGAGATTGAAAAATGTAAAATGGAAAATGAAAAGTGGAAAATGAAGAATGTAATATGAAGAATTCAAAATGCAGAGCGGGAAGTGAGGGATAGCGTGGTCGGCGGTGGAACGGACCGCCACCGTAGCGGCTGGGTCGCCGACCCTGCCGCGGCGCTACCAACCCCCTAGCCCCCCCATTTTGCATGTTGCATCTTGCATTTTGCATGTTGCACTTTTCACTTTACACTTTTCATTTTACATTCTTTCGCGGTAGGGACCGCCGTTTCCGGCGGCCCCCCGCACAGATCCGTACACGAAGAATTACCTCATACGGCTCCTGCATTGTGTCGGGCGTCGAAACGCGTACTTGGATACGGGTGTCGGATCTTCGGGCGTGGGAGGTAGAGGCGGGCTATCCGCTTCATCCTTTCCCAGGTCCAACCGCGTTTTCCTCGTTGACTCCGGCGACGTAT